>JAFSKT010000069.1 GCA_017448845.1 Lachnospiraceae bacterium | reverse complement strand
GTTCAATTCCAACCTTTCCGGAGGACCGGTGGATACCTTGTCTCTATCCTGAATTCCGTGGGGGCAGATCAGTATTACGTGAAATATCTGCAGCTCTTTGCCATGGAGATTTTTATAATGGTCATTATCCTTGGCCTTATCCATTTCAGAAAAGACCTGAGGTATGTGCTTACGGTATTCTTTGCGGCCTTCATTCCCTGCGCACTTATTGTTTTTGAAGCCATAAACATACTGTGGCATTTCGGGACCTATTATCACTATCCCATAAGGTGCGCATATCTCATACCCTTTTCCGTTATTGCTGCTGCAGCGTCCCTTACTGAAAGGGCGGGAAAAGAAGATGGTGTATTGTCGGTTAACATAAAATCAGTTGCTGCCATGTCGCTGATCTCTTTAGCAGCCCTGCTACTCATTGTAAAGTTCTATAATTCTCGGGCACCCTGGGATATAAAGGAACTGTTTAAGTACTGGGTTCTGCTGGCTGCGGCTATTTTAGTTATGTCAACCATTGTCTGTCTGATATTAAGGTTTAGGTCAGGACTGAAGGGAGGAAAGCTTATCCATAGCTTCTTTATCCTGATCCTTCCCATAACCGTGGCAGAGCTGATGCTGGGAGCCTATGCAGGATACGGTCTGCCGAAATTCACCGATACCTTTTTTGGAGATCCGGAGCAGAGCGGCGATTATATATTGAAAACAGAGGCTCTTTCCGATGTGCTTTCCGGCCACTTCACGGAGGAAGACGGTTTTTACAGGATCAACCGCCTTAAAAACCCGGATACGGATTTAAACGCCAATTACGGCATGGTCTGGAGGCACGGAAGCGTTGCGGGCTGGGCCAATACTGCAACGGGAGAGATGATAAACACTGCGGAAAAGCTGGGTTACAGCACCCACTTTATGCGAATACTGGATTCGGGGGGCACCATCCTTTCCGATTCCGTGCTGCAGGTAAAGGAACTGCTCACCTCTGTGTCCCTGCCTGAGGGGGCTGATATGGTATACTCTCCCGGGGAACAGGTCTCTACGGTCTACGGGGTGTACGGCGTATTTAAGAACGAAGTTCCCCTTCCCTTTATCATGCAGGTAAGCGATGAGATCCTTAAGTTTGATCCGGAAAACCGGAATATAGCAGAGAATAATAATACTCTGTACATGGCCCTGTCCGGGGACAGTGAAGGGATAGCGGAGCAGATAAAGCTATCGGAAGATGCCGGACGCTCCGGAGATGCCTTTATCATTCCCGTAACAGGAAAGAAAGCCCTTTATCTCTACAAGGGCCATTCCGATACTGTCCGGGTAAACGGTGAGACAGTCAGTGTTCCCACCATTGGAGACCTTGATAATACCGAATATCCGGGCTGGTTTAATTCAAATCTTCTTTTCCTCGGGATCTATGAAGAAGGAGAAGTGAAGCTGGAATGCAGCGAAAAATCAAGGCTTATCATATTTGATGTGGATAAGATGACGGCTCTTTCCCACTCAATGGGAGCCGACGGAAACAGTGCCGTTGAGACTACTAAATCAGGGCTGAGTTTCAGCTTTTCCGGAAAGGGTAGCAGGATCCTGATACCTTTGGCCTATTCTCCCGGATGGAGCGCTAAGGTAAACGGAGAGAAGAGAGCAGTTGAAAACAGGGGCGGACTTTTCATGACCTTGCCTGTTGAAACCGGTGAGAACAGGGTAGAGATGAAATTTACCCCTCCGGGACTTATCCCCGGCATAGCGGTAAGCATCATCACCCTGATCATCGTAGTTATGTTAACCTTTATAAAAGATCTCCGGGAAAAGGGAGAAAATCTACTATCCGCCCTGAGTCCCGTAGTTTCAGTTCTTTTCTACATCGCGTCAGCCGCCGCAGTCATAGCATTGTACATCATTCCCATCGGCTGGTTTGTGGTCAATGTTCTGATCCACCGCCTTTTGGGACGCTGACTTCAGAGGTGCAATTGTCAGAAAAGAACCGATTATGATAGAATAATGGAAAATCGTGAAAGGGGAATTATCATGAAACCTTATGCTGAAATGACAAAAGAAGAACTCAAGAATGAGATAAAGAATCTTCGCACGGAATACAGGCAATATCAGGGAATGGAGCTGAAGCTGGATATGAGCCGCGGAAAGCCCTGCTTAGACCAGCTGGACCTCTCCATGGGGATGATGGACGCCCTTAATTCCCATGCTGATCTCTCCTGCGAAGACGGTACCGACTGCCGTAACTACGGAATGCTGGAAGGTCTTATAGAAGCCAGGGAACTGATCGGGGACATGATGGAAAATAATCCGAAGAACATACTGATCTACGGAAATTCATCCCTGAACGTTATGTATGACCAGATATCCCGTTCATATACCCACGGCGTTATGGGAAATACCCCCTGGTGCAAGCTGGATAAGATAAAGTGGCTTTGCCCTGTGCCCGGATATGACAGACATTTCAGCATTACTGAATACTTCGGCTTTGAGATGATACCCGTACCCATGTCACCCACCGGGCCCGACATGGACATGATAGAAAAGCTGGTTTCCGAGGACAAGGCCATCAAGGGAATATGGTGTGTTCCCAAGTACTCTAATCCCCAGGGATATTCATACAGTGACGAGACCGTAAGGCGCTTTGCAAGGCTTAAGCCCGCTGCCAGGGACTTCCGTATATACTGGGATAACGCATACGGCATCCACCATCTCTATGACGATCATCAGGATTATCTTATAGAGATCCTCGCTGAGTGTAAGAGGGCCGGAAATCCGGATCTGGTTTATAAGTTCTCTTCCACTTCAAAGATCACCTTCCCGGGAAGCGGTATAGCTGCCATCGCTACCAGCGCTAATAACCTGGAAGAGATCAAGTCCCAGCTTAAGAGGCAGACCATCGGCCACGACAAGGTAAATCAGCTCAGGCATGTACGTTTCTTTAAGGATATCCACGGCATGGTAGAGCATATGCGGAGACACGCGGATGTGATACGTCCGAAATTTGAAGCGGTGGAGAATATCTTTGAAGAGAATCTTGGAAGTCTTGGGATAGCGGAATGGACAAAGCCCAACGGCGGCTACTTCATAAGCTTTGACGGTATGGAAGGAACAGCAAGGCTGATAATCGACAGAGCCATGAAGGCGGGAGTTAAGCTTACCCCGGCAGGTTCCACCTGGCCCAATCACAATGATCCCAAAGACACCAATATAAGGATCGCTCCCACATATCCAACTCTTGAGGATATCACCACGGCAGCAAAGCTCTTCACCATCTGCGTAAGGCTTGTTACCGCGGAGAAATTATACGAAGAAGCATAAATCCGGCATTTCGGTACTCTATTGTTCAAACAGATCAGGACGTCTTTTTCCAAAAGATGTCCTGATATTTTTTTAAGATTATTTTCATTGACTTATCCCACATAAAGCTGTAAAATGACAGCTATATTTACACCTGTCTTGTCACCTGACAAGAGAGCTGTTATCCCGGATTCTGCGGGAAGTTGCTCATTCTGCCGGAAAGGAGATGATTCTTATGCCAAGGGACCTTCTGCTGGTAATAGATATGCAGAATGTATATTGTGCCGGAGGGGCCTGGAGCTGTCCCAACGCGGAAAAAGCCGCGGAGAGGATCAAGTCTGTCATCGCCCGGAAGGGGAAGGATATGGATGTGATATTTACCCGCTTTCTTGCCTCACCGGATCCGAAGGGGGTCTGGAAGGATTACAACAGGGAAAACGGGGAAATAAACAGGGATCCCCATGCCAACGGCATGATGGAAGCCTTCCGTGAGGAACTGGAACAGTATCCCCTGTACACCAAAAGCGTATATTCGTCACTGGATATACCGGAAGTCAGGGAGGCAGTTCAGAAAGCTGACAGGGTCATAGTGTCCGGAGTAGTGGCAGAGTGTTGTGTGCTGTCAACGGTTTTCGCCCTTATAGATGACGGGCGGTACGTGATCTACCTGACGGACGGCGTGGCAGGATTAGACAGGGAGACCGAAAAAGCGGTTGAAACAGTGCTGTCGGGACTTGAGCCCCTGCACATAAAAAAAGAGACCTGTGCGGAATTCCTGAATGAGGATTCAGAGTAAAGGTACAGGAAACAAAGGAGGATAACATTATGGGAAACCTGTTCAAAACAAAGCTGAATGCAGCTACTATCGTGCTGATCCCCGCATGCATCGGCATCAATTATCTGGGAAAGCTTTTTGCTTCACTCTTAAAGCTGCCCCTGTGGCTTGACTGCATAGGAACCTGCGTAGGCGCCTGCCTCGGCGGTCCTATCATCGGCGGTATCTGCGGAGCCATCAATAATATCATCTACGGACTTACCACAGGTGACAACATCACCCTGATCTATGCCCTGACAAGCTTCGGCATTGGTATAGCAGTGGGCGTGACTGCAAGGCTGGGCTTCATGGAGACTCTGCCCAAGTCACTGGTATGTGCCCTTGCCGGCGGACTTGCTGCAGTTATCATTTCCACTCCTTTGAATGTAATGTTCTGGGGCGGAACAACCGGAAACGTATGGGGCGATGCGGTATTTGCCGTTACACAGG
>JAFSKT010000068.1 GCA_017448845.1 Lachnospiraceae bacterium | reverse complement strand
CCTCCAAGGGAGATACGGATATATTTCCTGTTCAGTGCTTCCGCAACGGATTTAGCGATAGAGGTCTTTCCCGTTCCGGGAGGTCCCACTAAAAGGATTATGGGAGTCTGTCCCTTTTCAGTCAGATTCTTTACCGCAAGGAACTCCAACATCCTCTCCTTGACCTTTTTTAATCCGTAGTGATCCCGCTCGAGTATCCTCTCCGCGTTCTCCAGGGACTTATTCTCAACGGATTCCCTGTTCCAGGGCATGTCCAACAAGGTTTCTATATAGACCTGCTCTACTCCGCTCTCGGAGGATCCTGAAGGGATATTTGTAAATCTGTCTATCTCCTTAAGTATATGCTCCTTTACTTCCTCGGGAGCATCCAGCTTTTCCAGCGTCTTTTTATACTTATCAGCTTCGGTCTCGGGGGTATCGTCTCCCAGCTCCTCCCTTATATAGCGGAGCTGTTCCCGGAGCACGTAGTCCTTCTGGTCCTTTTCTACCCTGCCGTTCACCTTATTGCTGAGTTCGCTCCGTATCCTGGCAACTCCCATCTCCTCTTCCAGTATCCGGCATTCCTCTTCAAAACGTTCGGATATCTTAAGGCATTCCAGGATATGCTGCTTCTTTTTATTTTCCACCGGGACATTGGCGATGATGGCGTCCATCAGATCCCCTACATCCGTGATGTCTAAAAACTGGGTCCTGAAGGTCTTTCCGGTTCTGGGGTAAAATGAGATGTACTCAAAGAAACGCTGGAGGATCTCCCGCCTCATGGCCTCCCCCTGCTCCTTTGTAACATCATTCAGCTCTTCTTTGGTATAAACCCTGGCTGACACCAGGCGGTGATCCTTGGAAGGCAGGAATTTCACTATTTCCGCCCTGTGGAGTCCCTCCACCATGACTCTGGAAATGTGGTTCGGCATCTTTATCACCTGCTTCACATTAACCAGAGTTCCGATCCTGTTGATGTCCTCATTGCTTATATCAGTCTTATCCGGATCATAGGTAGTGGTGACCAGTATCTCCTGGGAGGAGGCCATGGCCTTGGCCACACCTTTAATGGATATCTCTTCAGAGATATCAAAATGCATGATGACATTAGGTAAGATCGAAAGATCCCTTAATACCACACAGGGGATCTTTTTTATTCCGTTTTTTCTGCTTTCACTCATTGATATCCCTCATAGTAACAAGGGCGGAAGCTCTGCCTCCACCCTTCTCACTCATGTTGCTTCCTTTTTCTCTTTTTCGTAATGCACTTCTAAAGGCTCAGCCGTACCTTCCACGGCCTCCTTCGTAACGATGACCTCCTGTATGCTGTCATCGGAGGGGATCCGGTACATCACATCCATCATCACCGATTCCATGATGGAACGTAAGCCCCTGGCTCCCGTCTTCCTCTTAAGCGCCTTGTCGGCTATGGCTTCCACAGCCCCCTTCTCAATGGTAAGCTTGACATCGTCCAGCTCCATAAGCTTTTCGTACTGCTTAACCAGCGCGTTCTTCGGCTGTGTCAGGATATTGACCAGAGCTTCCTTTTTCAGATTGTCCAGAGCCACCGTGACAGGCAGTCGTCCTATCAATTCCGGAATGAGTCCGAACTTATTTAAGTCCTCGGGAAGAACCTTATGGAAGGCTTCTCCTATCTCCGTCTCCTTCTTCGAACCGATCTCCGCATTGAAACCTATGGATTTGCGGTCCAGTCTGGTCTCGATTATCTTGTCCAGTCCTTCGAAGGCTCCTCCGCAGATAAAGAGGATATTCGTGGTATCTATCTGGATAAGCTCCTGATGGGGATGCTTTCTGCCTCCCTGAGGCGGTACGGATGCGACAGTCCCTTCAAGTATCTTTAAGAGTGCCTGCTGTACGCCCTCTCCGGAAACGTCCCTGGTTATGGAAACGTTCTCGCCCTTCCTGGTGATCTTATCTATCTCGTCGATATAGATGATACCGATCTGGGCTCTGTCTACATCATAGTCCGCAGCCTGTATGAGCTTTAAGAGGATATTTTCCACATCCTCACCCACGTAACCCGCTTCCGTTAAGCTTGTGGCATCGGCTATGGCGAAGGGCACATTCAGTACTCTTGCCAGAGTCTGGGCAAGCAGCGTTTTTCCCGAACCTGTGGGTCCCAGCATGAGGATATTGCTCTTCTGGATCTCCACGTCGCTTTCCTTATTTGAAAGTACCCTCTTATAGTGGTTATATACCGCCACAGATAGGACTTTCTTTGCTTCTTCCTGCTCAATGACATAGTCATTTAAGAAATCGTGCAGTTCCTTCGGCTTAAGGAGATTGATCTCCATCTCGTTATCAAAGGATATCTCCTGCAGTTCCTCTTCGATTATGTCCGAGCATATAGCCACACATTCATCGCAGATATAAGCCCCGTTCGGTCCGGCGATCAGTTTTGTCACCTGCTCCTGAGTCTTATTGCAGAATGAACATCTTATTCTGGCATCACTTTTGCTCATTTATTTTTCCTTTGCCTTAGCCGCTTCTTCAGCAGCCCTTCTTGACACCACGATCTCATCGATGATGCCGTACTCTTTAGCTTCCTCAGCTGTCATCCAGTTATCTCTCTCTGTGTCGAGAGCAATGGTTTCCAGCGGTTTTCCTGTGTTTTCCGAAAGGATCTTATTTAAGCGTTCCCTGGTCCTTAAGATCTGGCGTGCGGTGATCTCGATCTCCGTAGCCTGACCTCTTGCGCCTCCGGAAGGCTGGTGGATCATCACTTCCGCATTGGGCAGGGCCAGTCTCTTGCCCTTTGTGCCTCCCGCAAGGAGGAATGCTCCCATGGATGCAGCCATTCCAAGGCAGATAGTGGAAACGTCACACTTAATGTAGTTCATTGTATCATAGATCGCAAATCCGGCTGTAACGGATCCTCCGGGAGAGTCGATATAGAAATGGATATCCTTCTCCGGATCCTCGGCCTCAAGGAAGAGCATCTGTGCCACCACCAGTCCTGCTGTCTGGTCGGTCACTTCATCACCTAAGAAGATGATCCTCTCCTTCAAAAGCCTGGAGTAAATATCATAGGCTCTTTCGCCTCTGTTGGTAGTCTCTATGACTGTAGGCACCAGCATATCTTTTACCTTCTTTCTTTCTTTATTTCTTTTCCTTCTTTTCCTTCTTTTCCTTTGTCTTGGTCTCTTTTGCTTCTTTGATAATGAAGTCAACGGCCTTCTGCATGCCGACGTCTTTCCTGATGTTTTCCTTCTCGGAGTCGCCGATCATATCCTTGAATCTGTCAACATCCATGTAGTAGTTTCCGGCGATCTTTTTGATCTCTTCCTCGTACTCTTCGTCGGTAGCTTCCAGACCCTCGGCCTTCACTATGGCATCGAGAACGAGACGGCTCTTTATGTTCTTCTCAGCCTGGGACATCATGTCCTTCTTAAGCTTTTCAGGAGTGGTTCCGGTGTACTGCATGTACTGCTCGGGAGAAAGACCCTGATAGGAGATCCTCTGGTTAAAGGACTCAACTAAGCCGTCAGCTTCAGTATCTATCATAGCCTCGGGGATATCCATCTTGGAATCCTCAACGATGGCCTCTATAATCTCATCCTCATGCTTAGCCCTGGCTTCGTTTTCCTTACGCTCCTCGATCTTCTTCCTTGCATCATCCTCGTAAGCCTTAATGTTTTCAAAGCCCTTGTCGGATACGTATTCATCCGTCAGCTCGGGAAGCTGCTTTTCCTTTATGCCCTTGATCTTTACCTTGAAAAGCGCAGGCTTTCCGGCAAGGCTCTTCTCGTGATATTCCTCGGGGAAGGAGACATTTACTTCCACATCATCTCCGATACTCTTCCCGATAAGCTGATCCTCAAAGTTATCTATGAAGGAGTGGGAACCGATGGTGAGATCGTGATCCTCTCCCTTTCCGCCGTCAAAGGCAACGCCGTCCATAAAGCCCTCGAAGTCAATGGTTGCTATATCATTTTCCTTTATGGGACGGTCGCTTATCTCTACGATCCTGGAATCCTTTTCCCTTTCGGAATCGATCCTCTCCTTTACCTCATCATCGGAAACAGAGGTGTCGATCTTTGTGCAGGCAACGCCCTTATATTTTCCCAGCTCCACAGGGGGCTTTAAGGCTACTTCTGCCTTGAAGATAAAGGGCTTTCCCTTCTCGATCTGAACTATGTCGATGGACGGGCGGGAAACCACTTCCAGCTCCTTATGCTCATTAAGCTCATTCCTGTATGCTTCAGGTACGAGAATATTGGCAGCATCCTCATAAAATACTTCCACTCCGTACATCTTCTCAATAAGCTTCCTGGGCGCCTTTCCCTTTCTGAAGCCGGGGAGGGCTATCCTTCCCTTCTGCTTCTGATATGCGCTCTGGCAGGCCTTCTCAAAATCCTCTGCAGATGCCTCAATTGTAAGGCTGGCCATGTTGTGCTCCAAATTCTCTACCGTTAAACTCATCTTTTCCTCCAGATATGCTGTCCGCCTGTGATCTCTGTCTGCGGACGCTGATTACAGTCATAACCTTGTGATTATACCACAGGGAATGCAAAATATCAAAACTGAATTTTACTCAGTATCTCCTCTGCCTTTTCCTTTCCCAGAAGGACCTCCGTAACCGCTGCCGAGAACTCAATGGCAGCCCCCATTCCCCTGGCGGTGACATATCTTCCGCTGATCACTGCTTTTTTGCCGAGATCCACTTCCGCTCCCTCTAAAAACTTCTCATTTCCCGGGAAACAGGTGGCCTTCTGCCCTTTTAAGAATCCAAGCTTCCCGATAACCCTGGGTGCGGCGCAGATGGCTGCAATATACTTACCCTTGCTGTCAGCTTCCTTCAGGATTTCCGCCAGCTTTTCACAGTTCTCCAAAAGCTCGGTGCCCTTGCCTCCGGGGAGCAGCAGAAGATCCGTATCCTCAAGCTCCGCTTCACTTAAAAGACGGTCAGCCTTTACCTCTATGTCATGACTTCCCATAACGCTCTTTGAATCGCTTATTGAATAGGTGGTCACTTCTATCCCCGCTCTCTTTAAGAAATCAACCGGGGTCAGTGCCTCTATCTCCTCAAATCCGTCCGCTAAGAAAACCGCTGTCTTTTTCATATCTTCCGCTCCTTTCATCTTTTCCGTACATTAAAAGCTTATGCCGCAGGCCATGCAGGCATTTTTATATTTCGGGACTCCGGTCACATCCTCTCCGAACCATTCCGGCGGGATAAAGGATTTGGCCTCATCTTCGGTATCAAATTCCACCTCCGCTATGACTAAGCCTTCGTATTGTTCCTCAAATACGTCCAGCTCAATGACTAAGCCATTCTCATGAGGGATAAGGTAGCGCTTCTTTGCTATCAGTATCCCGTCCTTCTTTTCCCTTAAGTGATAATAGGATTCCTTATCCAGGGGGAGATTGTATTCCGAATGGGAGAGATCGCTGTTCCCCTCCATCTTCCTGCTCCCTTTGTAGGTCAGGTAATACTCATCATTTTCCTTTCTGACCCGCACAGTGGGGGAAGGGGACAGATAAGCCTGCTCTATCTCTAAACATTCATATGCCTTTAAGTCAAAGGGGATCGTTTCTATAAGCCACTTGCGTTCTATTTCCCTGTTTTCCATTCTGTATCGCTTCCGTTCCTTCTGTACAGCTTCACCATTTCGGAGATCCGTTTCTTTATCTTTTTCGTAAAGTCCTTTTTACCCATGCGCCAGGTCCAGTTGCTGCCTATGGTGGAAGGGGTGTTTATCCTGGCCCTGCTTCCAAGGGAAGTATCTGCCAAAGCGAAAGGGACGCCTCACTAAGGTCATCCACAAAACTGAAAGCCTCCTTTGAAAAGCATCCGATACCGTAATCCGACGGCAGGGAAGCCACCGGCATCAAAACTCCTGCTGTTCTCAACTCACCCTCCTTGTTTCCGGGTCCTTTTCCCCGGTAAAATAATTCATAAGTTCCCCGGCGAGAAAGGCCGCCGTCCCCGTTCCGATGGCAAAATCGCTGATGTTATAAACATATTTGCCCCGGGGAAGAAAATCAACCACATAGCCTCTTATCACCCTGTCCAGGGTGTTACTTAACGCCGCGCCGGTCATGAATCCCCAGCCCGCCTTTTTTATCTTTCCGGCAAGTGTGCTGTCATCAATAAAGGGAAGCAGCACAAAACCAAAGCTGTTTGTAAGAAGGGAAGTATTCCTTACGATATCCCGGCGCTCCGAAAGCCTTCCCCCTGCAAAACCCCTGTTCTGCACTATTTCCTTAAATTCTTCCGGGTGGGTTTCCGCCCTGCGTTTAAGTATCTGGTCAATGGCCGCTGCCGTAAGTCCCGGAAGCAGATATATGAGATTTTTCCTTATGCTGTCTTTTATTCCCATGGTTTCCGGGATCCTTTTTTCAAGGGATCAGTAAGCGGAGGAGGCGATCCTTGGCCTGTTGGCCTCCTCAAGCTCCATAACGCCCTTTAAGTCGATGATGGGTCCGCCGGTGCCCTCTACGTATCCTTCGGTAATGGTGACCCTGCCGATATTCTCGTCCTTCGGTACCTGGAACATGATATCCAGCATGAAGTCTTCTATTACGGAGCGCAGGGCTCTGGCTCCCGTATCACGCTTCATTGCCTTCTTTGCTATGGCGTGCAATGCCTCATCCGTAAACTTAAGCTGGACTCCGTCCATTGAAAGCATCTTTTCATACTGCTTTATGATGGCGTTTTTCGGCTCCTTTAATATCTGCACCATCATTTCCTCGGAAAGTCCCTCCATGGGGCAGATGACCGGCATCCTTCCGATAAATTCCGGTATCATTCCGAATTCCCTGATGTCGTCCGAAGTCACCTTTTTAAGGATATTCTTTTCCTTATCCCATCTGTCCTTCAGCTCTGCGTTAAAGCCTATGGAAGTCTCCTTGGAGAGCCTCTGCCTTATTATCTCATCAAGATCCGGGAAGGCGCCGCCGCAGATAAAGAGGATGTCCTTGGTATTTACAGTCACCATGGGCACCATGGCGTTCTTACTGTTAGCTCCCACGGGAACCTCTACCTCGGCTCCCTCCAAAAGCTTAAGCATTCCCTGCTGAACGGACTCGCCGCTCACGTCCCTGGATCTGGTCTCCTTCTTCTTTGCGATCTTATCTATCTCGTCCACAAAGATTATGCCACGCTCTGCCCTGTCCACGTCGTTGTCGGCAGCTGCAAGGAGCTTCGTTACCACCGATTCGATATCGTCGCCGATGTAGCCGGCTTCAGTTAAGCTGGTGGCGTCCGCAATGGCCAGAGGCACATTTAAGAGCTTCGCCAAAGTCTTCACAAGATAGGTCTTGCCGCAGCCTGTAGGTCCCAAAAGAAGGATATTGGATTTCTCCAGTTCCACCTCATTATCGTCCTCAAGCTCCGCCTGAACCCTCTTATAGTGGTTGTAAACCGCCACGGAAACTGTCTTTTTCGCATGCTCCTGGCCCACTATATACTGGTCCAGCATTTCCTTGACTCTGTGAGGTTTATCCACCTTGGAAAAATCGAATTCCTTTTTGATATCCTCTTTGGAGGACTTTTTGACCTTGCTCCTTCCCTGCATGGGACCGAAGCCTCCCGCCAGGTCTGACAGGTTAAGGAAGGAAATATTGGGCATGCCCGGGATCACAAAGGGATTCCCGTTCTCCGGTTCCTTCTTTTCTTCCGGCTCCTTTTCCTTACCCTTATCCTCAGGATTGCTTTCTTCCCCGCTGCCGGTCTCGATATTTTCCGTCACGGAACTGTTATCTTCGGCTTTGGGCGAGGCATAGTTCTGCCCCAGATTAAAGATATTTGAAAGGTCCATCTCCCGCACCTGCTCCATGGACTTCCTTAAGCAGTCCTGGCAGATACTCATTCCGTTTGGCAGATGGAACACATCCTTCTTTGACGTTATGGTCTTCCTGCAGACACAGCAGATCTCTGTTATTTCATTATCTTCTTCAGGTGTTTTATATTCTTCGCTCATTTATGTTAAAACTGCTCCCTTCAATACATCACACAGATTAAAGTATATCAAATGACCGTGGGTTTTTCCATAAGAAACCTTGTTTCTTAAATAAAAAGGTCCAATCCCATATTTAGTCGGGATTGGACCTGTATATGACATGCCCGAAAAATGTCTCTTT
>JAFSKT010000067.1 GCA_017448845.1 Lachnospiraceae bacterium | reverse complement strand
GGTTCGTTGCTTTCTGAAATCTTTTTAAGGATTTTCAGGGTTGCATTGCTGTTTGTTTGTCAAGGTGCTTTCCCTTTCAAAGCCTTTATATTGCTTGACTTTTCGGGCAAAAAACGCGCCGCCTCTTGAGCGGCGCATTAGGTATAATATCAAAGACCTCTGGTAAAGTCAACAACTTTTTTTATTTTTTCAAAACTTTTTTTATTTTTTCAGGAAATCTTTATTATTCCACCTTTACAACTCTCTTTCCGTTATACAGATCGTAGTAGTCGGTAAAGTTCCCTTTTCCCCTGATACCGGTGACTTTTCCGTCAGTCAGGATCTCCTCGTAATCCGTTTTCTTCAGTTTATATTTCTTCTGTCCAAAGAAACATATGGCCTTCTTTATCTTTGTCTGATCCTTATTCAGGGTAACCTCGGGTGGATTCTCATCGATAGGACAGGGATCGATGTCAAAGAAGATGTATTCCTTTTTCAGGCTTTCCTTTATAGCTTTATTTATAACCTTTATCAGAGCCTTTTCATCAGCGGAAGCCCCGGGAAGTACCTTGAGCTTCAGTCCTTTGATCGAGGGATTCTTTTTCCTGTTTCCGCTTCCGTCATATTGAAAGACCTTTACGGTATTCTTAAAGGAAATGTTCCCGAGGCCGATCTTTCCCATATTGATCTTATTTCTGTCGGCAGCATTCTTAAATCCCAGTGAAACCCTGATATCCATAGTATCGGCAGTCGGCTTTGTTTTACCGCCGAATATGGTAGAACTTAACATCTTGATATTTACATCTACCGGAATACTTCCGTCTACGGATACGGTGCGGCTTGTAAAGGTTCTTTTGTCGATATCGTCAACACTATCAAGTCCTTCCACGGACACTATCTCTCCCGCAGAATTCCTTAAAGCCCAAACCACGCCTTCTTCAGCTTCTAAGATCTCCGCTTTCCTGTCCGAAGAATTCCTGTAACCCTTTATCGCTCCTCCGCCTGGGATCATAACACCCTTTTTAATTTCCCCGAATGTAAGCAGCGATCCGGACACTTTTTCTTCGTTTTCCTTAAACTTTTCCATACATAGTTTTATTACATCGGAATCCCCAATATCAAAGTCCGAGCCCTTTTCTATCTTGGTTTCTGTCCCGTCTATCCCTGCCATGAATGCTATGCTGAAGCAGGCAAGCCACCCTTTCAAACTGTGTGCCGTATTCTTTTTTAAATACTCTGTGATTGAAGCGGTTGTGCAGGGTGACAGATTCTCCGTAAAGGTCTTTATAAATTTTTTATCCACATGCTCTATAAAGTACTGGGCAAAGGGATAAGCCATGCAATAAATATTATTGGTGGCAACCTCCCAGTCGGTATTTTTCTGATCGGGATCCAAACCCTCGTAGGCAGCAGCACCATAGGCGTAAGGTGTTATCAGATAACCGTCTTTCATATTTGACTTTTTGACCATTTTCGTGGCATAGTCTTTAATATCCAGACTTGTCTGACCATAGACCTGCATGGCTACTCCCTGAGCCATCCATTCATTTATCCAATCATCAATATCATTTTGTACATAACCATATATAATACAGTGCTGCAGTTCATGGAGCAGAGTTGTGTACAGTAAATCATCATTCTCTAACGTGCTTTCGGTATTTAAGTGCAGGCAGTCTATTGTGGATTTCCCCGCACTTTGCTCATCAAGATCATTCTCCCAGAAATACCCGTAAATACCAGTATGGCTGAAGGGTTCAAAGAAAAAAGCCGCCTTTTTATCATTGTCCCCGTACTTTCTGTCAGTTACAAGGTAATCTCCGGTATATTCTTTTTCCTTTATGATGTATGTATCTAATTCCTTTCCTTTTTCTTCAATGTCGTTCCGGGAAAGACCCATCTCAGCTCCGAGCACGGTTCTGTCATAGTCCTTCGACCTGCCGATCAGCCCGGTATCCTCATATCCTTTTTTCGGATCTTCCTTTCCTGTTTCATACAGGGCCCTTCCCATTTTATCCACAGCTTTTATTTCTTCCGCGGTCAGACGGTTAAATGATATGCTCCCCCATATGGTGGAATATTTCCCGGCATAAAGACACTGGTAAACATGTGGAACCCAATAGGAATTGTAATCATCCTGGATTTCCGTTGCCAGATAATAATCAATGCCCTTTCTTCCGGGCAATGCCTTATCGGCATTCCTTAATAGAACATCTCCGACTTTATACTCGGTTTTTTCATCTTCCGCAGTCCGGATCTTTTCCTTAGGATTCGCAGAATGCTTATTTTTTAAATACATACTTGCACATTTTGGGGAATCTAAAAGAGAATGCCCGGTATCCTTATGAGCCATATCATCAACCCCGGCGGATCCGGCGTCTTCCATATATCCCAGCTCTTTTAACTTCGGATCAAAGAAATTAGTATCACGCCCGGTTTTCCAGGGCTCAGGATTTACTGCCAGGAGGAGGTTCCCCTCTTTCCCGTCAAAATCGCAGTCATAAAAGATCTTATCGGAATCCGTTTCAGCAGAAAGATCCGCCCCTGAAATATAGGCCGTCACTCTTTCATCTTTGCTCTCCGCCCCAAAAGCAGTGAGATTAAAGGACATCGCCGAAACCAACAATAATGACAATAACGCTCTGCTTCTTCTTTTCATGTTACCTCCCGATCCTTAAAAAACCTTTCTTTTACCATATGCAACAAGGCAGATAAACAATACTGCCGCCCCCAAAGAAACTATGATACCGGCAGGCCTTCCTTCTGGACTGTACTTCATTTCTATTGTATGCTCTCCGGGTGATGCGTCAAAGGATAATAATATCCCTGCCGCCCTGCTTATCCCTGTTCTCTTTCCGTCAACATATACCTTCCAGCCTTTGTCATAGGGAACAGTAAGTGTCACCGTCCCGCCCTCTTCGGGAACCGTGACGGAACCCTGCAAAGAGGAAGATGTGATCTTCTTAAGAGACGAGGGATTTTCCCTTACTTCATCCATCAACGCCCTGACCTTTTCCCTGTCTTCAAAGTAGAAATACATATTTCCGAGGTTTAAGCTGTCATCCGTAAGCTTTATCCGTATGGTGGTCTCATCCGCTTTTTTCGTCCTGTGGAAGCTTATGATATTCCACCTGTAGCGGGAGAAATATTCGCCGAAGCTCACCCCGTCCTTAAAGAGCTCCGCATTCTGATTATCCTCGGCGTCAAAATACGCAAAGAGATTCCGCTCTTCATCCTTAACCCTGATCTTCAGCTCTATCCAGGCGTCCTCGTTCTCATTCTTTCTTGTATAATTGGTGTAGCCGTCCTTCTCCTCCGAATCAAGGTTTTCCGTCTCAAAGGACAGGATCTCCGCCTTTTCGAAGATCTTATTCTCTTTTCCGTTAAGGCTGTCCGCCAGCGCTTCCTGCAGCATGAAGGGGTCTCCGTTATATCCGTTATAATTGATATCCCGGATATCCGCCGTCGTATTAAAGATAAGGGGCAGGGCATTTTCATTCCGGAAAACACTTATATTTTCATCTTTAACGATCTTCTTATACTTATTTGGGGTAGTGGAAAACTGGGACAGGATATACTTAACTCCTAAAAAGCTCTCAAGAAAATCCGTTGTGGACTCATTATAGAAGGACCAGTTGCCGTTATTCCTGAAGCCCAGCTTACCCATGAAATTGATCTTGTCCTTCTTCTCGCTGGAGCTGAAGTGGGAAAGTCCGGCATAATCAAACTGCATGGCGTCATTGTTGCTGCGCCTGAAATACTTCTCGATGCGGTACATCTCCTCCCCGCCATCCGCATAACAATTCTCCAGCTTTTCGCCTGTTTCCTTAATAAAGGCTCTGTAATCGGAAAGAGAAGCCAGATTATAGTAATTCATCACATCGTAGTAATTATAGGAAAGCCCCAGTAACTCCACTGCCGAGATCAGGACGATAAAGAGACGTCTCAGTTCCATGAGCTGAAAAGCCCTGTGGGCGCAAAGTATCATTATAAAAGAGAGCATGTATGAATATCTGTAAGGGAAACCTATGGGCTGATTGAAACCGTGCCACACTATATTTAAGATATTCAGCCAAAAATTAAGGAAAAGGAAGAAGCAGAACAGCAGGGAAACGATCCTGTTTTTAAGCTCTATCCTTTTATTGAAAAGATAAATTATAAAAAGTACCAGAACCACCGCTCCGCAATATACATTTGGGAGGCCGGTACTCACATTTCCCTTGAAGGAACCGGCAAAAAACTGTCGGGGAAATGCCCTGAGGGAAAAGGTGCGGAAAAGCCCGAAGGCAAAACTGGTCTTTTCACCTCTTAAGGAGAGCACCGTGGGAATAAGATTAAAAGCCGTAAGCAGCACAGCAAAAAGAGATGAGATAATAAATGAAAAGGCTGCTTTCGCTGAAAAACCTTTTTTCACGGATTCCGCAATGAAGAAGAGCAAAGCAAATATGCATATCATATATCCCGAGTAGTAATTAAATAATATGGCAAGGGAAAGGGTGATGATATACCAGATATTTTTTTCCGGCCTTTCCATAAGCTCCAGCAGGAATAAGATTATAAGAGGAAAGATGATCAGATTCCCGGAATACATGGTGAGCTGGAAATAAGTGGCGGAAAAACCGCAGAGCGCATATGCCACGGCAAAGGGGACAGATCTCAGATTCCCTTCATATTTGCAGGCAAGGAGATGCGCCATGGAAAGGGAGGACAGTCCGGCGGTGAGCAGGATCACTAAAGACTCCGCCACCGGCAGGAAGCCGTTTGGGAAAAGGAGTGTCAGGAAATTCAGGGGGGAATAGTAATAATAGGCAGAAAAACCCGCCATGGAACCCCCGAGATTCTTGCTGAAGGAATAGGAAAAATCATTGTTCCCGAAAACAATGGTCTTTAAGTAAGCGAGATAATCTACGAACTGGTATTCCATATCCCCGGTCATCACCGTCTTATCCCCAAAGGGATAAATGCCGTGAAGCACGAAGACGGCCACCAGGATCAAAACCGGAATAAAAAAGGATGACAAATAAAACACTGTTTTTTCCGTTTTACCTGTCATCCTTTATACCCATTCCTTCTTAATTACTTAATAACTGTAACACATCCGGTCCAGACCGCCGTTTGGAGCATCAGATCTTAAAGAAGTCCAGATCCTCTTCCAGCTTCTTGGCCAGATCGTTAAGATCGCTGGCTGACTGTGACAGCACATTGACTGTAGCATTCAACTCTTCCATGGAAGCGGAAGTCTCTTCTGTGGAAGCAGCGTTCTCTTCAGATATAGCTGAAAGAGAATCCATGGCATCCACAATGATGGTCTTGCTGGCAGCGCTTTCCTCGGAAAGTCCGGAAATGGTTGAAACTCCGTCTACCGTAGATCCCACGCCTGTGATCAGTTCGTTGATGGTATCAACTGTATTCTGCAGAACTCCGTTAACATTATTGCTGATCTCCGTAACTTCTCCGGTCTTGGTGATAGCATTCTGTGACTGGTCAAGAAGCTTTGACATCTCGTTTCTGATCTCTTCCGCTGTCTGAGCAGACTCGGTAGCAAGCTTTCCGATCTCCTCCGCAACAACGGCAAAGCCTCTGCCGGCTTCTCCCGCACGGGCTGCCTCAATACTTGCATTAAGTGCTAAGAGGTTCGTCTGTGATGCAATGGAGGTTATGCCGTCAACTCTTTCATTAACCGCATGAACAGCAGCATTTGTAGCATTCATTCCTTCTGTTATCTCCTGCATTGCAGCGCTCATGGCGTCCATGTTGTTGGAAAGCTGTCTCAGCGCATCTGCGGAAGATGTGGAAGAATCGTTCATGGAAGAAGCTGTGGAAGCCAGACCCTGTGCATTATTGGCCACGTTCTGTATGGCATCCGACAGGCTTCCGATATTCTCAGTAGCCCTCTGAATGGTATCGGCCTGCTCAGTAGCTCCCTTTGCAATATCCTGTACAGCCTCGGAAACATCATCCGTGGTCTGGCTTATCTGTCCCGCTGTTTCGGCAAGTGATTCGGAAGACTCCCCAAGGGAACGCATCACATCCTTCAGATCGGAAACAACACCTTTTACATGGCTCAGGACACTATTGGTATTATCCACGATGCGTCCGAACTCATCCTTACGTCCGTCGAACCCGGTGATCTCCACAAATCTGCCTTCGGCAAATTCAGAAAGGCTGGAATTGATGGCATTTATCGGTCTCAGGAAAGAAGTCGACATGAAAAGAACAACCGCTACGGACAGCAATATAAGGACAGCTCCTATAACCGATATCGCTATGGCGCTGGTCCTGGCATGGGCCGTAGCTTCATTTGTATTAACGCCGTTTACTACAATAAAGCCTGAAATAGGCTCCTTAACATAGGCCATCATGGCCTCGTAGCCCCTGCCCGTGTCGGATATGAACATCCCCTCTTCAAGTCCGGAGGTATAAAAAGGCGCATCGCTCATATCCTGTTCGGTTTCATCGGTTATCTCAAACTGGGCATGTGCTGCCAGCGCTCCGGATTTATCCACCACAAAACCATCCGTGACCACTTCAGCCAGAAAATCATGAAGATCATTGAGACTGTAGTTCCTCTGGACTGTACCTATAACCCTGGAATTATCACTGCTCATTACGGGAACACAGAGAGTGATCTGTCTTGCTCCGGTGGATTTGCTCACAATAACATCGGAAACAAATGCATTTCCGGCCATGGCCTGCTGGAAATACTCTCTTTCCTTAACATCCACACAGTCTCCCTTGCTCCGGATCTGCTGCATGCCGGTATCATTGGCTATGGCGATGATGCTTCCGTCATTAAATTCCGCATCCACCGCTGTTATAAGACTGAGAACTCTCTCCGCCAGAGAGCTGTCCCCCTCAAGAAACGCCTTTACCTCCGCAGATTTTGCAACAGTCTTTATCGCTGTAAGGTTTTCAGTAAGTATCCCCGAAAACGATGCTTCCACATGCTCACAGGACAGGAGATTCGCTTTCTCCGCATCCTCAAGCGCCTTACTGGTAATGGAATTGTAGCTCACGATCAGAAGCACTATTCCCATAACGAGAAGCGGCACCAGGGCCATGATCAGTAACTGGGTTCTTACCTTGAATTTAGACATAGAAATCTCCCTTCCCCTAAAATAATATTTTTCGGCCGGCCCCTCTGGTTCAGGCATACCGAATCTTACATAAACATACAGTCAAGTATAGCATTTTTCGTTAATATGGCAAGAGCATTAAAAAGTACGATCTTCCCCTTGACATTAAAAACAGATATCTATATACTAGAAACCGACCGATAGTCGGTTAAGGAGAAAAAGAGATGAAAAAAGGCGAAAAAAGAAGGAAAGAACTGCTGAAGATCGCTTACCGGATGTTCTTATCAAAGGGTTATGAGAATACCAGCGTGGACAGCATCATTGAAGAAGCAGGGATAGCAAAGGGGACTTTTTACCACTACTTTGAAAGTAAGGAGCAGATGCTGGAAGAAGTCTGCAACATGATGATCGCTGCAGAGGCGGAAAACGCCGAAAATATCTTAGCTGCAGACATTCCGGTTCCGGAAAAGCTTATAGGTATCGTGGGATCCTTCCGTCCGGCTCTGGAAGAGCAGACCATCGGGGACACTCTGAACCGCCCCGAGAACGTGCTCATGCACGATAAGGTAAACCGCCGGATCATTGAAACACAGGTCCCTCTTCTGGTGAAAGTGGTTGAGGAAGGAATAAAAGAAGGCATTTTCAGCTGCGATAAGCTCTATGAGCGGGTCCGGATGATACTTATGATAAGCAATTCTCTTTTTGACGATTACAGCTTTACGGACAGGGATGTTTCGGTCTTTATCGAACTTATGGAAAAACTGCTGGGGGCGAAGCCCGGCTCAATGGAATTTGTGAAAACCCTTATTTCTGCACAGAACTCTCCGGTTTCAGAATAGTTTCAAACACCGCATTTTCAAGGAAAGGAGATATGATTCATGGAACACTATATTTATAAGCCCAAAAGATTTTACATCACGGTTTTTGCCCTCACCTGGGGATTCTGGATACTGGCCCTCATATTTAAGAACACCTCCCTGCTATTCTTATTTATGCTTTTAGGATTGATCATGCCCGCTGCCACCGCGGTTGTTACGGTTCTCACCTCGGGAAACGATATGCTGAAAGCGGACCTGAAGCGGAAGATCTTAGGATTTTACAGGATAAACCCCGTATATATCATAATCCCGGTCATTCTGTTTTTTATAGTGGTGTTCTTATCCATCTCCACCTCGGTGCTTTTCGGGGGATCTGCCGAACAGTTTTCCTTTACCGACGGTTTTTCCTTTTCCATCGGGGGAACTTCCGCATTGCTCACCATCCTCCTTGCCTCCGTCATAGAAGAACTGGGCTGGAGAGGCTACGGTGAAGATGCCGTGGGATATTATCACAGCTGGTTTAAGGAATCCCTTATCTTCGGCTGCGTGTGGGCCTGCTGGCACCTGCCCCTCTTCTGGATCCCGGGAACATACCACTACGGCCTCAGGGAAATGGGACTTTTATATGTGATCAATTTCCTTATAAGCGCTGTTCCCGTGGATTTCCTCCAGACCTGGGTATATGTAAAGAATAACAGAAGCATGCTGGCCACAATCATTTTCCACCTTTTCTTAAACGTAATGCAGGAAAAGATCGCCATGACGCCGGAAACCAAATGCATAGAGACTGTCTTTATGGCTTTGGCCGCGGTTGTGGTTGTTATCACCAATAAGGAAATGTTCTTTGAAACGGAGCATGTGGGAAGGCTGCTTGAAATGCAGGAAAAAGATGATGAAAGAAAAAAGTAATTTCGGAAAATTTCTCCTCCTTTGGGCAGGAGAGCTCATATCCTCCATCGGAGGCGGCTTAACAAGCTTCGGACTGGGAGTCTATATTTTTAAGCAGACGGGAAGTGCCGCAAATATGGCCATAGTAACCCTTCTCGGTTTCCTTCCGACCCTTGTTTTAAGCGTCCCCGCCGGAGTTCTGGCTGACAGGTATGACAGAAGACTGTTAATGATGATCGGGGACGGCTGCTCGGCCCTCGGTATCGTATATATCCTCTTCTGTATGCTTAATGGCGGCGCAACCCTTCCGCAAATATGTGTCGGTGTGTTTGTAAGCGCGGTCTTCTCGGCGCTCCTTGAACCTTCATTCCGTGCCACCATAACGGACCTCCTTACAAAAGAGGAATTTTCAAGGGCCAGCGGCCTTGTGTCCCTGGCGGGAAGCGCCAG
>JAFSKT010000066.1 GCA_017448845.1 Lachnospiraceae bacterium | reverse complement strand
CTCGGTGAGATGAGGAAAGATAAAGCAAGGTACAAACCATGATATTTAGTCCCGAACAGGAAAAGGTAATATATTTAAGAGATAAGAACATACTGGTGAGCGCGGCGGCGGGCTCCGGCAAGACTTCGGTGCTGGTGGAACGGGTGATAAAGAGGGTAATGGATCCCGATGATCCCGTGGATATTGACCGGATCTTAACCGTTACCTTCACCAATGCTGCGGCTTCGGAAATGAAGGACAGGATAAGGAAAAGGCTTTCTGATACCCTTATTGCGGAACCGGAAAATGAGCGGTTAAGAGAGCAGCTTAATCTTATTCACAATGCGAGTTTCATGACCATAGACGCTTTCTGCGTAAAGGTCATAAGGGAAAACTTTGAAGAACTCTCCATCGACCCGGCTTTCAGAGTCGGGGACGAGAATGAGATGGAGATGATAAGGGAAGATTCCTGCGATGAGATCCTGAACGAAGCTTACGAAGAAGGAAGCGAGGACTTTCTTGAGCTATTAAGCCTCTGCTCTCCCGGAAAGGAAGACAGGGATATAGCAGAGACCGTTATGACCCTTTCTAAAAAGAGCGATGCAAGGGAGGAGCCGGAAACCTGGCTTAAGTCCCTGTGCCTCCCCTATGAGAAGGCGGAAACTGAGCCTTCATATTGGGAGAGCCCGGTCATTGCCCTTTCCGACAGCATATTAAGGTCCTCCTTAAAGGAATATGATCGTATTATCGAGCTTTCTAAAGATGCGGCGGGACCCTATATGTACCTGCCCCTTTTAACCGCAGAGAGGGAGGCGGTTTATTCAGCCCTTAAGGAGAACTCTTATGAAAAGAGGTTTGAAGCCCTTAAGAAACTTGTGTTTGACCGGCTCTCCTCTAAGAAGGATGATGGGGTAGATCCTGACCTTAGAAACATGGTTAAGGATATAAGGAACAGGGAAAAGGATTTCCTCAATGATCTGGTGAAGAACCTTTTTTCCAAGGACAGGGAAAAGGTCATCTCTGAACTTAAGCTTTCATATACTGCGGTCCGTGAGTTGGTGGATCTCACCCTTAAGTTCAGGCAGAGGGCTGCGGAAAAGAAGGAAGATAAGGGTATCCTTGATTTCTCCGATATAGAACACTTTGCCCTTGAGGTATTGAAGAGCGACGCCGGTGAAACATACCGGGACTTCTATAAGGAGGTCATGACCGACGAGTATCAGGACAGTAACGGCATCCAGGAAGCAATCCTTACGAGGGTTGCAGGGAAAAACAACTATTTCTGTGTAGGTGACGTGAAACAGAGTATCTACGGTTTCAGACTTTCAGAGCCTGCGATCTTCATGAAAAGATATAAGGATTACGAGAGTGACTCTGACAGTGAGAGGATTCTGCTGAACAGGAATTACAGGTCCAGGCAGAGTGTCATAGATTCCGTAAATGCCATTTTCCGGGGGATAATGCATGAGGACGTCGGGGGCATAGAATACGGGGCAGACCAGTATCTCTACTACGGGGACGGCTATGACGAGGATAGGGATGATAATAAAACCGAGCTCTGCCTTATTGAGAGGGGAGATAATACCGACATTGAAAAGCCGGAGCTGGAAGCCGCATATATAGCCTCCAGGATAGCTTCAATGGTGGGAAACTTTGAGGTTACGGAAAAAAATAAGGACGGGGAGATCATAAAGAGAAAGGCTGAATACTCGGACTTTGCGGTGCTTCTCAGGACTGCGACCGGCGTGGATGAGGCTGTGCGGGATGTACTGAAAAGCCGGGGGATCCCTGCGGTGACCGAAAGGACCGGAGGATATTTCAAGACCCGGGAAGTAAAGGATGTATTGAATTTCCTCAATGTCATAGATAATCCCAGACAGGATATAGCACTTATCGCAGTGTTAAAAAGCCCCTTCGGAGGCCTTAGCGATCCGGAGCTTTCACTGATAAGGGCTTCTCATAAAGAGGGGCTTATGTATGATGCCCTGACAGAGGGAGAGTACGGAGAGGAACTTAAGAAAAAGGCCGGAGTATTCCTTGAGAAACTGAATAAATACAGGGAAATGCTGCAATATACCCCTTTACATGAGCTGATAAAGCAGATGATCGGCGAAGGATACGACCTGTTATCTATGACAAAGAATGACGGGAGCGCGGAAAACCTTGAGCTCCTTATAAAAAAGGCGGCGGACTTTGAGAGCACTAGCTACAGGGGGCTTTTCCGCTTCTTAAGATATATTGAAAAGATGAAAAAGTACGAACTGGACTTCGGGGAAGCGGGAAAGAACGGAGATGTAAAAGCCGTAAGGATAATGAGCATACATAAGTCCAAGGGCCTGGAATTCCCGGTGGTTTTTCTTTCCAATATTGACAAGCAGTTTAATCGTTCCGATGCCTCGGATGCGGTGATCGTACATAAGGATATCGGGCTCGGGCTTAATATCACGGATCAGCAGAAGAAGCTTGTGATAAAGCCGGTGCTTAAGAATGCGGCTTCATACAGGATAAGGCTCGACGGAAACGGCGAAGAGATGAGGATACTGTATGTGGGACTCACAAGGGCAAAGGAGAAGCTCTTTATCACAGGTACTGTAAAGGACATAAAAAAGAAGGAAGAGAAGATATACAGCGCGGAAAGAGCCAATTCCTTTCTTGATTTTATACTGGCAGCCCTTCAGTCCGGAGTCGGAAAGGAATTATCCGATACAATAGAGACTCATTATATTTCGGTAGAGGATCTTGTGGAGAAAAAAGCAGAGGAAGCTATAGAACTGGTACTGTCTAAGAAAGCTGTGGTGTCTTCGGGTGCAGTTATGGACAGTAAGAAGGCAAAGCGGCTTTCAGCTGACTTAAATTTTGAATATGCCCATAAGCCGGCTCTCACCACTCCCTCCAAGGTCAGCGTGTCGGAATTAAAGCGCCGCAGCATGGAAGGAGCGGAGGAAGAGGAGCCGCAGGATATTTTAGAGCTTATTTCCGAAGAGAGCGAAGAGGAAAAGAAGAAGAGGAAAAAAGAAGAGAAGAAGAGCAGAGAGGCGGCGGCACTGAGGGGAACCGTTTTCCACAAGGTCATGAGCCTTCTGCCCCCGGATCTTCCGGCTGAGAAAAAGGAAGTGGATGATTTTGTTGCAGAGCTTGAGAAAGAAGGAAGTATTTCCAAGGAGGAGAGGGAACTGGTAAACACATATAATGTGCTTAAGTTCTTAAAGACCCCGCTCTATAAGAGGATGAGCGCTGCAGACAGGAACAGGGCTCTTTTCAGGGAACAGCCTTTTATTATGGGAAGAAAGGCTTCGGAGGTTTTCCCGGAGGCTCCCGATGATGAAATGGTACAGATACAGGGGATGATCGACGCCTTTTTTATAGAGGACGGAAAGATCACTGTCATGGACTATAAGACTGACCGGGTAGATGATAAGGATGTGCTTATAAAGCGTTACAGGAAACAGCTTGAGCTCTACGCCGAGGCATTAGAGCAGATATTAAGGCTCCCGGTCATTGAGAAAAAGATATATTCGGTCTGCCTCGACGAGGAGATAGAGATCTGATGAAAAAGGAGAAAAAGATACTGCTCTGTCCCGTACTGGGGGTAGCGCTGGCCATATGCTTAAATACCCTGTTTTTAGCCATCAATATAGACAGGTTCTTTCCCTCTTATACAACGGAGGTTAAGCCCTGGCTTTTCCGCTTTCCCGTTTTTGTGGGGATCCTGCTCTACGGGGTGGTTACTCCGGTTATCGAAGAATTGATATTCAGAATGCTTTTATTTAAGAGGCTCTGTGTATATGTGACTGCCGTTGCGGCGGGAGTTGGCTCTGCCATTATCTTCGGTATCTATCACGGTAATGCGGTGCAGTTCATATATGCCTTTTTATTCGGACTGGTGCTGGCCTATTCCTATTGGAGATTTGAAGCCCTTTATGTCCCCATTCTTATCCACGGAGCTGCCAATATCTATGTGTATGTCACCTATTTCGTTCAACTGCCTTTATTTTTCGGGACCTTTGCGGGAAAGGTGATCCTCATACTTCTTTCGGGGCTTGTGTCTGATTCGATATTGATGTATTTTTTAAATACGGCTCCGGCGAAAAACATGATGCCGGAAAAGCCCTTTTTCCCAAAATGATGATGAAAGGAAAGATACGCTTTTTATGAATGATACATATGTGGAATGGCTGATAGAGAGAAAGACCCCCGGATATGCAGGGATCTTAAGGATAGGGGCTTATGCCCTGACAGCACTGTTTGTCCTTTTGGCTTTGTTTTTAGGGATGCCCCTATTGTTCCTTCCGGGAGCGGGCATGGCTGCGGCCTGTTATTTCCTGCTTCCCCGGTTAGAAGTGGAATTCGAATATCTCTATCTACAGAGAAGTTTAAGCATTGACAGCATCTTTTCAAAGGAAAAGAGGAAGAAAGCTGCGGAATACGACCTGGATAAGATGGAGATCTTTGCGGAGGAGGGAGCATGGCAGTTAGACCAGTATAAAAACATGGCCTTAAAGACTGTGGATTTCACCTCCGGCTATCCTGACAGGAGAAGATTTGTGATGGTCATCCGCGAAGGCGGGGATGGCTTTAAGGTTCTTTTAGAGCCGGATCAGAATATAGTAGATGCTGTGAAACAGATATATCCGTCAAAGGTTTTTGTAAAATGACGGGTGTTATGTAGGATATTTTACCCTTTGACTTTTAACTATAATCTGTTAAACTCTATGAAAAGAATTTGATGACAGGTTTAATATAAGAAAGGAGAGGATCGACGACATGGGAAAGATCATAGGTGACGGAATTACTTTTGATGATGTACTTCTGGTTCCTGCATATTCGGAGGTGACACCGAATATGATCGACATTTCGACAGAGCTCACACGGAAGATAAGACTCAACATACCGATGATGAGTGCCGGAATGGACACAGTCACGGAAAGCGCCATGGCCATTGCAATGGCAAGACAGGGCGGCATAGGTATCATCCACAAGAACATGTCTATTGAGGAACAGGCTGACGAGGTCGATAAGGTCAAGCGTTCCGAAAACGGTGTCATCACCGATCCTTTCTATCTTTCTCCCGACAATACATTAAAAGATGCCGACGAGTTAATGGCTAAGTTCAAGATTTCCGGTGTTCCCATTACTGAGGGGAAGAAGTTAGTCGGCATTATCACTAACAGAGACCTGAAATTCCAGACAGATTATTCAAAGAAGATAAGAGAATGCATGACCAGTGAAGGCCTTATCACTGCAGAAGAGGGAGTGACCCTTGACGAAGCAAAGGAAATCCTTGCAGCTTCAAAGAAGGAAAAGCTTCCGGTGGTGGACAAGGACGGAAACCTAAAGGGTCTTATCACTATCAAAGATATAGAAAAGCAGATCAAATATCCGAATTCCGCGAAGGATTCCCAGGGACGCCTTTTCTGCGGAGCGGCTCTCGGCATCACAGCCAATTTCCTTGAAAGGGCTGCAGCCCTTGTAAAGGCCCATGTGGACTGTGTTGTAATAGACAGCGCCCACGGACATTCCAAGAATGTCATCAGCGTTTTAAGGGAAGTGAAGAGCGCTTTTCCTGATCTGGACGTGATCGTTGGAAATGTGGCCACAGGTGAAGCTGTGAAGGCTCTTATAGAAGCGGGAGCAGATGCGGTTAAAGTGGGTATTGGACCCGGTTCCATCTGTACCACCAGAGTGGTGGCCGGTATCGGCGTTCCCCAGATCTCTGCCATCATGGACTGTTATGAAGCCGCTAAGGGTACGGGAGTTCCCATTATAGCTGATGGCGGTATCAAGTATTCCGGAGATATTACCAAGGCCATCGCAGCAGGCGGTTCCGTTGTCATGATGGGATCAATGTTTGCGGGATGTGACGAGGCTCCGGGCTCCTTCGAGCTCTATCAGGGCAGAAAATACAAGGTTTACAGAGGCATGGGTTCCATCTCTGCCATGAATAAGGGAAGCAGCGACAGATATTTCCAGGAGGGCGCAAAGAAACTGGTGCCTGAAGGAGTTGAGGGAAGGGTTGCCTATAAGGGAAGCCTTGAAGATACTGTTTTCCAGCTTATCGGCGGATTGCGCTCAGGAATGGGCTACTGTGGATGCCCTACCATAAAGGATCTGCAGGAGAAGAGCAGATTTGTGAAGATAAGTGCAGCCTCCTTAAAGGAGAGCCATCCTCACGACATACATATTACAAAGGAAGCACCGAACTACTCTGTGGATGAGTAAAAAAGATGGTTTATTATATAAAGACGCAGCTTAATAGATCCCTTACCGATAAGTATTTCAGACTGTTTATCATAGGGATACTGTCTGCGGTCATAGTGGCAAACCTCTCCATGACTGCTTTCCGTGACATTATCTACGGAATGAACGACGGGACCTTTGCCTATAATCTCATTATGTTTGCGAAGGGGTTCTTCTGGATCCCTTACTATGCCACGATCTTTGTGGCTGATGAAGTGATCGGCATCAGTTACCCAGACCCCAGGATAAGGGATAAGTCCACCATTGGGCTCACAAGGAAGCATATTTATTTCGGAAAGCTGATAACCGGGATAATTGTGCTTCTTCTCTGTGCAGTTATCGCCACGGTGGCTTTTCTGGTGATAACTCCTCTTTTCCAGGTTCACGACGGAACCATAGATATGACGGTCATTCTGGACTTTTTAGAGGCAGTGATCTTAGCTATGCCGCTTTTTATTGCGGGGCTTTCCATAGCAGTCATGTTCTGCTTTGCGCTGACACCAAGGAGGAAGGCGATCGCCGCTTTCTTTATTTTTGTGGTGGCCCTGCCGCGCCTTATCATGCTTTTAGCTACTGACGGCATACGTTTCCTGCCGGCTGTATGGATAAGAAATATCCTCCTCACCCCACAGTTCCAGGAACTGCAGTTCTTTGCTACCAGGAACGTCCCGAAGGTTATCATAAGCAGTGTGATCTATATTGTTCTTTCATCTGTGTACGGGGTATATTGCTTTGAAAAGAAAGAGTTTTAAGAGATATCTGTTTCTCCTGCCTGCGGTATTTATGATGGCACTGATCTTTTTCTTTTCTTCCAGGGAAGCAGAGGAATCAACTGAGAGCAGTATGCTCATTGCATACTATATGGTAGATGCCGGTGACAATCTGGGATTCATTGATATTTCTACTCCGGAAGAGAGGGAATATTACGCTGCCTGTGTAGAAGGCACAATACGGAAAGCTGCCCATATGACGGAATTCGGGATTCTTTCCTTTACGGTTTGGTTCGGTCTTATTTTCTGGACGGATTCCAGAAAAAAGTTATACATCATGACCATAGCCATATGTGTCTTTTACGCCTGTACGGACGAGATACACCAGATTTTCGTAAGGGGGAGATACGCCAGCCCGGTTGACGTACTGATAGATTCTGTGGGCGCGGTGCTTGTGTTGCTCCTCATCTATTCGATTGAGAATGCGGTTAAAGACAGCATGTATATGAGCGGTAAAAAATAAACGGGAAAAGAAGTGTTATTAAGGAGACTATTGATGAAACTTGGAAGGAATGAGCTCTGCTGGTGCGGCAGTAATAAAAAGTACAAGGCCTGTCATCTGGACTTTGACGAAAAGCTGGAAAGATACAGGGATCAGGGCTTCATTGTGCCGGATCACAGCATTATAAAGCTTCCGGAGGATATAGAGGGGATAAAGAGGAGTTCTGAGATAAACAGAGCCTGCTTAGACTACGTTACAGAGCATATAAGAGCAGGGATCTCCACTCAGGAGATAGATAACTGGGTAGCTAAAATAACACATGATATGGGAGGCATCTGCGCAACCCTCGGATACGAAGGATTTCCGAAGAGCGTATGCACCTCCATCAATGATCAGGTCTGCCACGGCATTCCTTCAGAGGATGATATCCTTATGGATGGCGACATCGTGAATGTGGACTGTACCACCATTCTTGACGGCTACTATGCCGATTCTTCAAGGATGTTCATTATAGGGGATGTGGACCCAAAGGTTAAGCAGTTTGTGGATGATGTGCATGAGGCGGTTTCTGTGGGATTAAAGGAAGTGAAACCCTGGAGATGCCTTGGGGACATGGGAGGCGCCATCAATAAATTCTGTAAGTCCAAGGGCTATTCCGTTGTGGAGGAGATCGGAGGACACGGCTGCGGCAAGGATTTCCATGAGGAACCCTGGGTGAGTTTCGTGTCGGAACCGGGTACGGAAATGCTGATGGTTCCGGGAATGTGCTTTACCATTGAGCCCATGGTAAACATGGGAAAACACGATATCTTTACCGATGAGGACAACGGCTGGACAGTATATACGGATGACGGCAGCCTTTCCGCCCAGTGGGAAGTGCAGTTAGTGGTGACTGAGACAGGGTATGAGATTTTAACCTGGTAAAACGTCCGGTATTCGATTACGGGTAAGTTTAAGATTATATACAGGAGATAATAGACATGAGTATAGTTATTCCTAAGAATTATAAGGCAAACATGGATGTGCATGAGACACAGATCGCAATCAAGGAAGTGAAGGACGTTTTCGAGCGGGCTCTTGCGGGAGAGCTGAATCTTACCAGAGTTTCGGCGCCTCTTTTTGTCAGGAAGGAATCGGGCTTAAACGACAACCTTAACGGAGTTGAGAGGCCTGTTGCCTTTGGTATAAAGGAGCAGAACGATAAAGAGGTGGAGATAGTCCAGTCCCTTGCGAAGTGGAAGCGCTTTGCCCTTAAGGACTACGGTTTCAGCACAGGTGAAGGGCTTTATGCCGATATGTGCGCCATAAGAAGGGATGAGGACACTGATAACCTCCATTCCATTTACGTGGACCAGTGGGACTGGGAAGCGATCATAGAGAAATCCGAAAGGAACACTGAAACGCTGAAAGATAAGGTGAGGCACGTATATGCGGCCCTCAGGAAGACAGAGAAGAAGCTCCATGAGAAATATGATTTTCTGACAAACGAGCTTCCCGAAGATATAACATTTATAAGCAGTGAGGAGCTTTTATCCCTCTATCCGGATAAGACTCCGAAGGAGAGGGAGTATATCTATGCGAAAGAGCATGGGGCCATCTTCATTTCCCAGATCGGCGGAGTGCTGTCAAACGGTGAAAGGCATGACGGAAGGGCTCCCGACTATGACGACTGGAAGCTTAACGGGGATATAATCGTTTACTATCCTGTATTAGACTGCGCTCTGGAGTTATCTTCCATGGGAATAAGGGTAGATGAGCTGAGCCTTGAGGAACAGCTTAAGATATGCGGCTGTGAGGAAAGAGCCGGCCTTCCTTTCCAGAGGTCACTGCTCTGGGGCGAGCTGCCCTATACGGTGGGCGGCGGTATCGGCCAGTCCAGGATCTGCATGTATTTCCTGGAAAAGGCACATATAGGTGAAGTACAGTCCTCCATATGGCTTGACGAGGACATAAAGGCTGCAGAGGAAAATAACATTTTCCTGTTATAAACACAGATGCGTATCTATTCAGAACCCTATCGGTTTCTTCATAGATACAGCGCATTCAGCCAATTAAATCGCCCTTAGGGCGATGGGCTGAATGCCAAAGTGCCAAGGTTTTTATACGTCACTTGCGGTTCCGCAAGTGACTGTACTGAATAGTAACACAAATGCCTTCTATTAAGAGCAAGGATAAAATAAATATTTCCGTCCGGGCCCTGATCGAATTTATACTTCGTTCCGGGGATATCGATGACAGGCATCGTTCCGGAAAGAGCGACGCCATGCAGGAGGGAAGCAGGATCCACAGGATGCTGCAGCAGAGAGAGGGTTCCGAGTATCATGCGGAAGTCCCTTTAAGACTTGAGCTTCCCTTTGAGAAATATGATCTTATCATAGACGGAAGGGCAGACGGGATAATAACCCCGGACAGCGGCACTGTCACCATTGATGAGATAAAGGGAGTATATAAGGAATTAAAGAGGCTTAAAGAGCCTGAGATGCTGCATCTTGCCCAGGCCAAATGCTACGCCTATATCTATGCTCTTCAGAACAGTCTTTCCGAGATCAATGTCCGCATGACCTACTGCAATATGGAATCCGAGGAAGTGAAGTATTTCCACTTCGGATTCACTTTCGGGGAGCTTAAATCCTTTTTTAATTCCCTGATAGAAGATTACAGGAAATGGGCTGATTTTTCCATTGAGTGGAGGCATAAGAGAAACGATTCCATAAAGGGACTGCAGTTTCCCTTTACCTACAGGGAAGGACAGAAGGAGTTGGCGGAGGGCGTCTACAGGACTATTTACCACGGACGCAGGCTCTTTTTAGAAGCTCCTACGGGGACAGGGAAGACGGTTTCCGTGTTGTTCCCGGCAATAAAGGCCATGGGAGAGGGCTATTTAGATCGTATTTTTTACGCCACGGCAAAGACCGTGACTTCCATGGTCCCGAATGAGACCTTTGAGATATTAAGGAAACAGGATTTAAGTTTTAAAACGGTTACGCTTACCGCTAAGGAAAAGGTTTGCTTTACAGGAGAGACAAAGTGCAATCCGGCGGAGTGCGAATATGCAAAGGGGCATTATGACAGGATAAATGATGCCCTTTATGATTTTATTATGAAGGAAGACGACCACAGCAGGAAGAGGATATTGGAATATGCTGAGGAGAGAAAGGTCTGTCCCTTTGAGCTTTCCTTAGATCTGTCCCTTTTCTGCGATGCGGTGATGCTTGATTATAATTACTGCTTTGACCCCAGGGTGAAGCTCAAGCGCTTTTTCGGGGAAGGGGTGAACGGCAGTTATATCTTTTTGGTGGATGAGGCCCATAATCTGATCGACAGGGCAAGAGAGATGTTTTCCGCCGAGCTTTATAAGGAGGATTTCCTTAAAGTCAGGGCAGGATTTCTTGACAGCAGGACATTGATCGCCGACACGCATCCTGCAGTAAAGGAGGATGTGAAGAAGGCGAAGGCGGTGAAGGAGGTCACAAAGATCATCACAAAGCTTATGACCTCGCTTTCAAACTGCTCAAGGGCACTGATCCCGGTTAAAAAGCTCTGTGAGCCCTCTGTAGTAAATCCGGATATAGAGGAATTCGCAGCGGTCCTCGCCAGGACTTCGGTACTCTTCGGCGAGCTTTTGGAGGAGGCCGGAAGAGCGGAGATCAGGATTGATAACGAAGCGTTAGAGCTTTATTTCAATATACTTGCTTTCCTTGATACTTATGAGATCATGGATGAGAATTATGTGAGTTATGCGGAATTCACTGAGGATAAAAGGCTGAAGGTAAAGCTCTTCAATGTGAACCCCGCAAAAGAGCTTAGGAAATGCACGGACAGGGCGGTGAGCAGCATCTTTTTCTCTGCCACCCTTTTACCAGTAACCTATTACATGGACCTGATATCCGGTGACAGGGAGGATTACACGATATACGCTTCATCCTCCTTTGATAATTCCCACAGGGGAGTATTTATCTCCGGGGATGTGAGCTCTAAATACACCCGCCGGGGGGAAAACGAATACCAGAGGATCGCGGCGGAGATATATGAAATAACGAGTGTTAGGAAAGGGAACTATATGGTCTTTTTCCCTTCCTACTTATTTCTGGAAGCTGTAACTGAGAAGTATCTTGAAACCTTTGATACATCGGAGCAGGAGATACTTATACAGGAAAGAAGGATGGATGAAGACAGCCGGAAGGAATTCCTCTTAAGGTTTGAGGAATCGGATAAGCTCCTTGCTTTCTGCGTTTCCGGAGGGATCTTCTCCGAGGGCATAGATCTTCGGGATGAAAGGCTTATCGGTGCTGTGATCGTAGGGACATCCCTCCCCATGGTGAGCTTTGAAAGAGGGATATTAAAGGATTATTTTGACGAGCAGGAGCTGAACGGTTTTGATTACGCCTATCGCTATCCCGGAATGAATAAGGTTCTGCAGGCGGCGGGCAGGGTCATAAGGACCGAGGATGATATCGGGATCGTGGCTCTTTTGGACGAAAGGTTTTTGGAGAGAGGCTACAGGAAGCTCTTCCCCAGGGAATGGGATGATATAAAGGAAATAAACCTTGCCTCGGCAAGGGAGGAAGTGGCTGAGTTTTGGAATACGCAGCATATCACATAGTGATGTGCTGCACCGGACTGCCCGCACCGAAGGTGCCTTTATATGGCAGTCCGTCCATGATTTGCAGCATATCACGAAGTGATGTGCTGCACCGGACTGCCCGCACCGAAGGTGCCTTTATATGGCAGTCCGTCCACGATTCACAGCATATCACGCAGTAAGGAGGAAATATTTATGTGGGCATACGAATCGGTTTTTTATCAGATCTATCCTCTTGGGCTCTGCGGAGCACCCTTTGAGAATGACGGGGTTCTGGAGCACAGGATATTAAAGGTGCTGGATTTTATCGACCATATTGAAAAGCTGGGTTGTAATGCGGTGTATTTTTCACCTCTTTTTGAGTCTGACACCCACGGATATAATACCAGGGATTATTTAATGATCGACAAGCGCCTGGGCACCAATGAGGATTTCAAGAAGGTCTGCGACGCCCTGCATAAAAGAGGGATAAAGATCATCTTAGACGGAGTATTTAACCACGTGGGCCGCGGTTTCACACAGTTTCAGGACGTACTGCAGAAAAGGTGGGATTCTCCCTATAAGGACTGGTTCCACATCAATTTCGACGGGAATTCCAACTATAATGACGGCCTTTGGTATGAGGGCTGGGAAGGAAACTACGATTTAGTTAAGCTGAACCTCAGGAATGAGGAAGTGGTACAGCATATCTTCCATGCGGTAAGCGAATGGGTGAAGGAATTTGATATAGACGGACTGAGGCTGGATGTGGCCTATTGTCTTGACAGGGATTTCTTAAAGAGGCTCCGTTCCTTTACCGACGGCTTAAAAGAGGACTTCTTCCTGGTGGGAGAGATACTGGGCGGCGATTATAAGACCATAATGAATGACGAAATGTGCCATTCCGCCACGAACTATGAGTGCTATAAGGGGCTTCATTCTGCTTTTAACAGCATGAACCTCTTTGAGATAATCCACTCCCTCTTAAGGCAGTTTGGACCTGAGAACTGGACCCTTTACAGGGACAAGCATCTTTTCTCCTTTGTGGACAACCATGATGTGAGCAGGATAGCTTCCATACTTCAGAAACCGGAGCACTTAAAGCTCATATATACATTGATGTACGGCATGCCCGGGATCCCCATTGTCTATTACGGCAGCGAATGGGGCGTTAAGGCTGACAAGAGCCAGGGAGATCCGGCGCTCCGTCCCGCCTTTGACAAGCCTGAATGGACAGATCTTTCAGACCATATCGCGGCCCTCTCAAAGGCTGAAAAGAGCTCAAAAGCCCTGCAGTATGGGGATTTCAAGAGCCTTGTGCTGACAAACCGGCAGTGCATCTTTGAAAGAGAGATAGGCGACTCAAGAGTCATGGTGGCCATCAATGCGGATGAAAACGAATACAGGGCTGATTTCAATGCCAGAGCCGGAAGGGCAAAGGATCTTGTTACCGGAGAGACTGTGGATTTCGGCGGAGGCCTTAAGATGCCGGGTTATTCTGGAATGATACTGGAGCCCTATTGAACCGCAGCCGATAATAATAGCTGTGTTGAAAAGTAACATATGATATATTTAACCATGAGCCATGACGGCTTTATAAATGATATCCACCCTCTGGTGCGCTCATTTATTCCCGGTGAGGAGATAGAGGTGAGCTACAGGGGGACAGAACCGGGAGAGAGTTTTTTCCTGTCTGTGGAAACTTCTGAAGGAATTCCTGCATCTTTTGAGATAAAGGACAGAACAAAAGAAGACAGGCTCGCCATGAAAAACGAGCTTAAATGCACTCTCTACCGGCAGCTTTCCGATAAGCTTAAGAAGGAACTGCCCTGGGGGACCTTAAGCGGCATAAGGCCGGTGAGGCTCGCCATGAACCATCTGAAAGAGGGCTTCTCTGAGGAAGAAACCGTAAGATGGATGCAGGACTATTATCTGGCAGGGCCGGAAAAATCCTCCCTTGCGGTGGAGATAGCGGTGAAGGAGCAGAGGATAATAAATGAGATCAATTATCCCGGAGCTTTCAGTCTCTATATCGGGATCCCCTTCTGCCCCACCACCTGTCTTTACTGTTCCTTCCCTTCCAACGCCATTGGGAAATGGAAGGAGAGGACAGGAGATTACTTAGATTGTATTGAAAAAGAGCTTTTAGCGGTAAAGAGGTCCTTTCCTGACAGGAACCCGGTAACCGTATATATCGGCGGAGGTACGCCGGTAACCTTAAGTGAAGAGGAGCTTAAGAGGCTTTTTTCAATGACAGCTGATATTTTTAACCTGAGCTCCCTTAAGGAATATACAGTGGAAGCCGGAAGGCCGGACGCCATTACCTACGGTAAACTAAAGGTCCTTAAGGAAAACGGGGTGGACCGCATTTCCGTTAATCCCCAGACCATGAATGAGGAGACCCTGAAAAAGATAGGCAGGTTCCATACGGTGGCCGATACCGTCAGGGCGTTTCATGAAGCAAGGGACGAGGGTTTTGACAACATAAACATGGACATGATACTGGGGCTCCCGGATGAAGACCTAAGCCATGTGGAGAGGACGATATCAGGGATAGCGGAGCTTCAGCCCGATGACCTGACCATCCACTGTCTCGCGGTAAAGAGGGGTTCTGCCCTGAAGGAACATATGGACAGGAATGGATACAGCTGTTCTCCGGATACGGACCGGATGATGGAAGCAGCCGGCAGGGGAGCCGAAAAAATGGGGCTTTCTCCCTATTACCTATACAGGCAGAAGAACATGTCCGGGAATTTTGAGAATACCGGATGGTCAAAGCCCGGAAAAGAAGGATTGTACAACATCCTTATGATGGAAGAAGTCCAGTCTATAGCTGCTGTGGGAGCAGGAACAGTATCCAAATATGTGGGGCAGGAGAGCGGCGATATCAGCCGCTACGGAACGCCCAAGGACCTGAACAGTTATTTTGGCAGCATAGACGAAATTATCAGTAAAAAGGAAGAGTTTTTCAGAAAGCCGGTTTGAAATGTGTGCAAGGTATTTTAAGGACGAAGATTATTTTGATGAGCTTTCCCGGATCACGGGAAAGGAGATAAAAGAACAGAGCCGGCCTGATGAGGGCAAGGTCGATGTCCATCCTTCGGAAGAGGGATTTATTCTTGAAAAGGAAAAGTCAGATGAAAATGAGAAGGGCATTCTCTGCCGTCCGGTGAAATGGGGCTTTCCCTGCTATGATAAAAAGGGGCTCATCATCAATGCCAGGGCTGAAAACATAGAAGAGAGAAAGTCCTTTGCCAAGGGTATAATAAATAACAGATGTATCATTCCCGCCTCAGGCTTTTATGAGTGGGATGATTCACGGGAAAAGGTGACCTTTACTTTAAGGGAGCGGCCTCTCATCCTCTTTGGTGGGATATATGACAGCTTTGAAGGGGAGGACAGGTTCGTGATCATTACCTGTGACGCCAATGCTTCCATGGCACCGGTACATGACAGGATGCCGCTTATTATTTCGGAGGACAAGATAGATACCTGGTTTTCAGCGGATTTCAGAGATCTTCTCAGCGCGGAGATGCCGGAATTAAAGGCTGACAGGAAGTATCATCAGATGTCATTATTTGACCCGCAGTAGGGGACGGGATAAGCCGGAGAAAGCGAGATAAAGGAAAGTATGTTTCTCGGAGCTAAAAAAAGGATACTATCGGATGCTCTTCTGTATTCGTCAATAATAAGCTTCGTGGCAGGGGTGCTTTCGGCTCTTGTACGGATTGTGTTGGGAAGAGTTCCCTCCCTTGCCTCTGACATGCTTAACGATGTGGTCTGGAATGTGCAGAGCGGGATATCCTTCGTACAGATAGTGCTTACCTTCCTTGTATTTGTCTTTTTCTGGAGGCTGCTCAGGCACTATATCGAAACCGTTCCGGCAGAGGAGAGACGGCAGATGGGACTGCTGCAGGAAGAGTTCCTTGGTAAGGATATTCCCTCACTTAGCGCTGAAGATGTAAATAAGCTGCTTGAAATATGGGGTGTTATCCTTGTGGGCTCTGAAATAGTCTATCAGGTAACATCATCTCTTTACAGGGAGTTTATCAGACAGATCTCCGTATTCTCCCTTTCCGGTCCCGAGGGCTTCGGGATCTACTTAAACATATACACAAAGACCCATGGCTTTAAGTATCTTGGTATGATGGTCGCCATAGTGCTGGGCATAACCATAACCGGCATATTCTTAAATGACAGATATCTTAAGGGCTGCGGTGTCGTGCTTTCCACTCTGTTTCTCCTGTTATTTGCGGTGATAAACAGATTTACCTTTACCATTTTCGGGAGAAATGTGGATATAGTCATGACGTCAGTCCTTTTCCATGCCGTGGACATGGCGGGGCTTATACTGCTGGCCATATATTTAAGGAATAGATACAGAGGAGTCTGACAGACCCGCTAATTCATCCAGAAACAGTTCTATATCATGCTGCAGTTTTTCTGATTTGATCTCCGTAGAACCAATTCTGTCAAGAATTTCATGAAACTTATATAACCATTCCCTGCAGTAAAAGTGTATTGAGAAACGTTCATCATACTGTTTTAAGTCCATACTTTCAGCAGCAATTTTTTTCTTCAGGAGATCAAAAGCAACAGATAGATACTGGATGCGGCACCGATATGATTCGTTTCTCCTGTTTTTGTCCGTCAGCAGTAGGGGAGCTCTTTGAAGTACTCCGAGATAAGCAAGATAATCTATTGTGATCACATCCCTGTCATAATCATCCTCAAGGTAGATCCTGTCCTCTTTTTTCTCGAAGCCGCTTATGTCTTCGCCGGTCAAAGGATCAAAGGAAAGCTCAGGGTAAAACATCATGATGTTTGCAATTTGTTTCGGGGATTCATAAACCCTTCCCTTTCTTTCTTCCTCTTCTATTTTCCGAAGGCAGCACTTTTTATACTTTTTTCCGCTTCCGCAGGGGCAAGGATCATTTCTCTGGACATTACGGTAATCAACGCCTCCCGTAAAGACATCGTAAAGGTTTTTATCAATAACGGACGGATCATGAAGGAGTTTCTCTTCAAACTCCTTCATGGAAGATTTTTTCTTTGTCCCTACGGGGAACCAGTATCCAAGCTCCTTTTCCAGTGAAAAAGGAGTGCGAATCAGCCGTTCTCTGTTATCATAGGCGTAAAGATAGTCTATTATTTCAGAAAATGACCCTGAGAAAAAGGTGTCATCCCAGCCTTCCTCATATGCAGCTCTGATATTTTTAAGAAAAGTCTTACGATGCATTTTTGCAGACAGGATCATTGCAGAAGAGGATATTGTCTCGTCCTGCTCTTTAAGATCCATGAAACGGAACATGTAATCGTCAAACTGCTGACCATCAATTGTCCCATCCGTATATAATTCTCCGAAAATGTCCAGGATACAGCTTCTGGTGTACTCATTTATATTCCTGTCTGCAGCTATATCATTAAGGGCATCTATATCGCCATCAAAAACCGCATACATAATATGCTGCAGGTTTTCTGTCTGAGCATCGCCAAGCCAGGGATCCAGGTTTTCCCCGTGCAGCTTAAGGAGTCTTATTATCCTTTGGAAGGCTTTCTTCTCACTTAAATCCGCAAGGAAGAAAGGAGCAAAAAAAGTAATGACAGGTTCATTACAAGGACTGCCGCCGTTTTCAAGTGTATCTATAAGCCCGTCTAAAGAAGACAGAAAAATATCTGATGCCTCTGCGGCATTGTTTCTTATACAATCCAAAAGTTCATCAGAGATCTTTGATACCTTATCACTTGAGAGGTATGCGATTGCTTCGTTTAATTCCACAGTATGCCCCCTTGCAGTTTAATATGTAAAAGCTTTAGCTTCATCCCGGGTTCTGCGGGAATGACTTTGCATATACCAGGATTATACATCTTATCACTTTCATTGAAAAGCCGGGTTTTATTCAGTGTTTTCTTCTCCTCGGACAGTTCTGTATTATTGACAAGCATAAGGCATTGCCCTACAATACTGATGTAGCAAATCTTCGATGTGCCAGTGTAAAGCATTAAAGATGCGATACACCAGCACGCTTGTATAAGACGGTGGGGTTATATATGTGAAAGGATCGGCATCGATAAAAAATGGAAGCATTATGTGAAAGAATAAAAGCGTTAAGGAAAGAATGCGGGCTGTCACAGGGAGGCCTGGCCGAGAGGTTTAATATCCCAAAGAGTACGATACAGGACTGGGAACATGAAAGAAGGGTGCCTCCCATTTATGTTGTTGAAATGATGGAGAAGCTTGTTGGCAGGCATGAAAGCGAGCGCAAACCATCCGGGCGACGGTTTACAACCATAGAACTGTTCGCAGGTGCCGGGGGACTGGCAATAGGGATCGAAAAAGCAGGGTTCGATACCATTGGGCTTATCGAATTTGACGCGGATGCCTGCGATACCCTGAGGAAAAACAGGCCTGACTGGAACGTGATACATGATGATATTGCAAACATATCCTGCCTGGATTTAGAAGACTATTTTAATATTAAAAAAGGGGAGCTGGATCTCCTTTCAGGAGGGGCTCCGTGCCAGGCGTTTTCTTATGCAGGAAAACGGCTCGGCTTTGAAGATACCCGGGGGACGCTTTTCTATCACTACGCCATATTCCTTCAGAAGCTCCAGCCGAAGATGTTCCTGTTCGAGAACGTGAGGGGACTCCTCACACATGACGGGGGGAAGACATACAAGACTATGCTGAATGTGTTTGAAGAGGCCGGGTACTCAATCCAGAAGCAGGTTATGAACGCATGGGATTACGGGGTTGCACAGAAGCGTGAAAGACTGATAACAATCGGGATCAGGAACGATCTAAAAGGAAGCATGTCCTTTTCATTCCCCGAACCTCATGATTACAGGCCCGTGCTTCGGGATATCCTGAGGGATGTGCCTGAATCAGCATATATCCCTTATGGAGAAAATAAAAGGAAGATATTTGAGCTTGTCCCTCCGGGGGGCTACTGGCGGGATATTGATCCTGAAGTAGCAAGGAAATACATGAAAAGCTGCTGGGACATGGGCGGCGGCAGAACGGGGATCTTAAGGCGGATGAGCATGGACGAGCCTTCCCTTACCGTACTCACTTCCCCTTCGCAGAAGCAGACTGAAAGATGCCATCCATTGGAGGCAAGGCCGTTCACGGTCAGGGAGAACGCAAGGTGCCAGAGCTTCCCCGATGAATGGGAGTTCTGTGGAAGCACTATGTCACAGTATAAACAGGTTGGAAATGCAGTACCGGTTAACCTTGCCTATGAAGTAGCTGCGCAGATAGCCAGATCATTGGAGGGATATGAAGTTGGATTGGAAGCTTAAATTTATAGAGAGGGATGATTTCGTTAAACATGTGGAAAACACCATAGCTGAGTACGGAAATAATCTTGAACCATACGATATCAGGAAGTTCAATTCCAATATCATAGACCCGATCAAGATGATATTCGACAAGTCCATATACCGCGCTACCTGGGAGCAGATGATCAGTGATGAAATCTTCAGGCAGCGGGATAAGGCAAACAACAACAGCATTGGGTATTTCCACCAGAGGATCTTCCAGTATATTGACAGATGTCATGTGCCTGATAACGGTACAGAGGGTGGATGGGATGTTATTTATAAGAATGATAACGGGATAGCACTGCCGGATGGAGATATTGTACATACAATATATGTGGAGATGAAAAACAAGCATAACACGATGAATTCAGCTGCTGCCGGGAAGACCTACATTAAAATGCAAAGCCAGCTGTTGCAGGATGATGACTGTGCATGTTTTTTAGTTGAAGCGATCGCTAAAAAATCCCAGAACATAAAATGGGAGACTACGGTCGATAAGAAAAAGGTGTCCCATAAAAGGATCCGGAGGGTAAGCATCGACCAGTTCTATTCAATCGTCACAGGTGAGCAGGATGCATTTTACAGGTTATGCATGGCTCTGCCAGGAATCATTGAAGAGGTCGTATCAAGGGGTGAGAACGTAAAGGCTCCTGAAGATACTGTGATAGAAGAGCTGAAAAGCATCGCAGGAAAGACAGGCATTCCCTCAGGGGAACTATCAATGGCAATGGCCATCTATCTACTTGGCTTCAATACATATACAGGCTTCAGCAAAGATGGCGATATGCTTAACCGGCTTTATGAATATGCTACAGGCATCAAATAACAGATGAAATTTAGGGGTGAAGTCAGCGAACAGATAGAGGGATAAAACTAAAAGCTAAACCTTGAATTTTTCTCTTGCATTTTAATTATTATTCTGATATGATATGCACGTTGCTGCTTTGAGAGGGCATTTTTTATGTGTGTTTTTCAGAGTTCAGCGGTATTCTGGTTTTAAGGAGGTGTGATCATGGCACAGTGTGCAGTTTGCGGAAAGAATGTTCATTTTGGCAATAAAGTTAGCCATTCCCATAGAAGGTCTAACCATATCTGGAAGTCCAATATCAGACATGTGAAATGTAAGGTGAACGGAGCTGCCAAGAGGCTCTACGTCTGCAGCCGTTGCCTGCGTTCCGGCGCAGTTGAAAGGGCATGACATTCATACTTCCATAATTAATTAAAAATCCAAGGGGACATGGGTTTAACCTGTGTCCCTTTTGTTTTGCATTATGATCGTGTTTGAAGTATAATACTCTATTAGTGGCATAAGAAATATAAGGACAGTTGAAAGGAAGGCTGTTTATGAAGAGACGATTAAATACCGAGCTCGGCAATATCAGTATAGATAATGAAGCCATAGCCCAGTACGCCGGCAACAAGGCAACGGAATGTTTCGGGATAGTCGGGATGGCGGCTGTTTCGATGAAGGACGGACTGGTAAAGCTCTTAAAGAAGGAAAATCTTTCCAGAGGCATCAGCGTGAAATTCCAGGAAGGAAAGCTGGCTGTGGATTTCCATATCATCGTGGCCTACGGAGTAAGCATCAGGACAGTGGCGGAAAACCTTGTGGATGCCGTAAGATATGATCTTGAGAAGTATACAGGATTTGAAGTAGGGAAGATAAATATTTATGTTGATGGCGTAAAGGTCATCGATTAAAAGTGAGGATACAGTTTTGGCTATAGAAAGAATCGATGCTTCCACAGCAAGGAAACTGTTTCTCGGTGGAGCATATAATCTCAGTGCTAATAAGGAAATAATAAACGAGCTCAATGTCTTTCCCGTACCTGACGGGGATACGGGCACGAACATGACCATGACCATAATGTCTGCGGTCAAGGACGTGATGGCTTTGCCTGAAAACGCGGATATGCGCACGGTATGCAAGGCCATAGCCACCGGATCCCTGAAGGGAGCAAGAGGAAATTCGGGTGTTATTTTATCCCAGCTCTTAAGGGGCTTTACCAGGGTCATAGGTGAATATGAAGAAGTCACCGTGCCTGTTATCAGCGCAGCCCTTGAAAAAGCCACGGAGACAGCTTATAAGGCAGTAATGAAGCCCAAGGAAGGTACCATACTTACGGTTGCCAGAGGAATATCCGATAAGGCTGCAGAGCTGTCAGAGAGCGGCGAGGAATTTACCGTAGAGGATTTCGTCAGGGCAGTTACGGCTCACGGAGAAAAGGTGCTGTCTGAGACACCGGAGTTACTGCCGGTATTAAAGGAAGCCGGAGTGGTGGATTCCGGCGGACAGGGACTTATCGAGGTACTACACGGCCTTATAGATGTCCTTGAGGGCAAGAGGACGGAATTTGACTTCACCGATGCAGGAGTATCGGGAAGCAGCGGCGCTGCAAGAGGTGCTTCCAGAGACGACATTTCCACTGCGGATATCAAGTTCGGTTACTGTACCGAATTCATCATAAAGCTTGAGCGGGTATTCAATGCCCAGAACGAAGCTGACTTAAAGGCCTTCCTCCAGTCCATCGGAGATTCCATAGTCTGTGTGGCAATGGATGACATAGTAAAGATCCACGTACATACAGACCATCCCGGAAAAGCCTTTGAAGAGGGCCTGAAATTCGGACAGCTTACCGCCATGAAAGTGGATAATATGCGGGAAGAGCACGAGGAAAGGCTCTTCCACATGGAAGATAACGGACGTTATACAGAAATCGGCGGTGAAACGAAAGCAGCCGCTCCCGAAGAAACCCCGGAGCCCACCGGAGCGGACAAGATAAAGAAGCCCTTCGGCTTTGTTACAGTGTCGGCCGGCGATGGCTTAACCGAGGTTTTTAAGGGGCTTGGAGCCGATGTGGTCATAGAGGGAGGACAGACCATGAATCCTTCCACTGATGACATCTCAAAGGCCGTAAATAAGATAAATGCAGAGACAGTATTTATCTTACCCAATAATAAGAACATAATACTTGCGGCTAACCAGGCTGCATCCATAGCTGAGGGCAAGGATGTATTTGTCATTCCGGCAAAGACCGTGCCTCAGGGTATCACAGCTCTTATAAACTATATCCCGGATCATGACGCAGAGACCAACAAAAGAGAGATGACGGATTCCTTAAACAGCATAAAGACCGGAGAGGTCACCTATGCAGTAAGGGATACGGTGATCGACGGACATGAGATAAGGAACGGCGACATTATGGGCATAGGGGACAGCTCCATCCTGGCTGTATCCCAGTCTGTGGACCAGACCGTAAAGGATATGCTTAAAGCCATGGTGGATGCGGATGCAGAGCTCATAACCCTTTACTATGGCGAAGGGATAGACGAAGCACAGGCTGAAAGGCTTAAGAAGGAGATCGAAAGCAGCTTCCCGGAGGTTGCGGTGGAAACCCAGTACGGAGGGCAGCCGGTATATTATTACATACTTTCGGTTGAATGATGTTTTATGCTTTATAACAGGGAAAACGAACGTTATTCATGCAGTTAACTGACAGCATAACTTCATTAAAGGGCATCGGGACAAAGACAGCCGCCCTGTTTAACAGGGTAGGCGTCTTTTCTTTATGGGATCTTCTCATGTACATTCCCAGGGACTTTGAAGTGTTCCCGGAGCCGGGTACAGTGAGCGGTATGGTGGAGGGGGGAACCTACGCCCTGCTCCTTACGGTAAAGACAGAGCCCAATATGATAAGGGCGGGAAGGCTTAATATCCTTTCCGTTATTGCTGCAGACCGGGAGGGCAGGACCATAGTCTTGAAATGGTTTAATTCTCCCTTTATGAAAAAGATGATAAAACCCGGGATGACCAGGGTGTTTTACGGAAAGGCCTTTGCAGGCCGGACTTCCATGGAACTCCAACATCCGAAGTATTTTGAAAGGGATGAATACGAGAAGCTAACAGGTGTTATGCAACCTGTTTATCCCCTTACAAAGGGGCTTTCTTCAAAGACCATAGGACAGGCAGTGTCCCGGGTGCTTGAAGAGACCGAGATCAGGGACTTCCTTGGAACTAAGGAGCTTGAAGAGCTTAAACTTATGGAGCTTAAGGAAGCGCTGGAAACCCTCCATCGGCCGGAGAGCATGGAAAATACGATGAAAGCCCGGAAGAGGATAGCCTTTAACGAGTTTCTTATCTTCATGACGGATATAAGAGCTGTTAAAAAGGAGCGGGAGAACGCTGTAGATGGCATTGAACTCATGGAGACTGCGGGAGCAAAGAGGGTTATGGAATCACTTCCCTTCAGTCTCACGGATGCCCAGAAAAGGGCTTGCGACGATATCATGGCGGATATCACATCCGGCAAGGTCATGAACAGGCTTTTACAGGGTGATACAGGCAGCGGAAAGACTATAGTAGCCTTTCTTGCAATGATCACAGCGGCGGAGAACGGATATCAGGCGGCTCTCATGGCTCCCACTGAGGTACTTGCCACCCAGCACGCCATAAAATTAAAAAAGCTTACAGAGGATGCGGGGCTTCCCATCAAAACAGTGCTTTTGACCGGATCCATGCCTGAAAAGGAAAAGAGGGAAGCAAGGAAAGAGATAGAAGAGGGAAGTGCCCAACTTGTCATCGGCACCCATGCCCTGATAGAAGATAAGGTGTTATTTAATAATCTCTCTTTAGCCATTACGGACGAGCAGCACAGGTTCGGTGTAAAGCAGAGGGAAAACCTTTCAAAGGGTAAGAGTCCCCATGTACTGGTCATGTCTGCTACCCCGATCCCACGGACTTTAGCCATAATCCTCTATGGGGACCTGGATATAAGCGTGATGGACGATATGCCGGGCATGAGACTTCCCATAAAGAACTGCGTTGTGTGTCCGGAATACAGGAGCACTGCTTATAAATTCATAAGAAAAGAAGCGGATAAGGGCCATCAGGCCTATGTGATCTGCCCCATGGTGGAGGCTTCTGAATCCATGTCCTGCGAGAATGTGACGGATTACGCGGAAAGGCTTAAGAGCGTATTCGGAGGGAATCTACGGATCGGAGTCTTAAACGGCAGGATGAAGGGCCGGGAAAAGACTGATGTCATGGAAAGATTTAAAAACCATGATATAGATCTCCTTGTTTCCACCACCGTAATTGAGGTTGGAGTGGATGTTCCAAACGCCACGGTAATGATGATAGAAAATGCGGAGCGCTTCGGACTTGCCTCCCTTCATCAGATAAGAGGGAGAGTGGGCAGAGGAGATGCCCAGGGGTACTGCATTTTTATAGATACTTCGGGAAAATCCGGAGAAAACGAGAGACTGAAGATCTTAAAGAATTCCAATGACGGCTTTAAGATAGCAGATGAAGATCTTTCCCTCAGAGGTCCGGGAGATCTTTTCGGCATAAGGCAGTCCGGGGATATGGACTTCAGAGTGGCGGATATTTATAATGACGCAGATATGCTGCGTCTTGCTTCCGCTTTTGCTGATAAAGCAGATGAGGAGACCCTTTCAAAGCTCAGGGAATACAGGAAATATGGTGAGGATAAAGTCATTCTTTAAGGAAAACAGGGATGAATTGATATCGGGCGTTATCGGTGTACTGATGTTCTTATTTCTCTTTGGCTTTTCGGCCATAGACCTCACCGGTTACAGGCTTTTTTCCAGAGGGGATCCGGGAGCCCACTATCTGGGCTGGAGGTTTTTTAAGGATGCGGTCTGGCAGTTAAAGCCCGGTCTCATGGATAACTTAAACTACCCCCATAAGGTCTCGGTGGTCTTTACCGACTCTATCCCTTTGCTTGCGGTTTTTTTTAAGATCTTCAGGGCAATTATACCTGAAACCTTCAATTATTTCGGGCTCTGGATCTGTTTCTGCTTCTTCATGCAGGGATTTTGGGCGTCAAAGATCCTTAAGTTAAAAGTAAAAGGCAGGCTTGTCCACTGGTCCGGAGTACTGTTCTTTATCCTGACTCCGGCCTTTATTAAAAGGGCTTTCTGGCATACGGCGCTGACTGCCCATTTTCTGCTCCTTATCTCCCTGTATCTGTTACTGAAGGACGATGATAAGGAGAGCACGGGAAAGAAGATCATATTCTGGGGTGTCCTTGGATTTATATGCGGCGGCATACATCTTTATTTCCTTGGTATCTGTGGAATGGTGGCGGTTTTTACGGCTCTGGACATGTTTATAAGGAGGAAGGGCTGGAAGTCCCTGCTGATCCCCTTTGTTTTCGGGATAACCGGAGCATTCAATGTGTGGATACTCGGAGGACTGGACAGCGGCATGGCTCCGGGGGCTCCGGGATTCGGATATTACAGCTTTAACCTGAACGGCTTTTTTAACGGTTATCAGTGGTCCCGTGTACTTCAGTTACCATGGTTTCAGGAATCGCAGACAGAGGGATTTGCCTATCTGGGTCTTGGAATGCTGATGATACTTGGCTTTTCGGCAATCTTCCTGCTTGTACGCTGCTTTTACATAAAATGTGTTATTAAAAGAATAAGACCAGCGGTCGTACTGCTTTTCATAGTTTCAATCCTGTTTGCGGCATCCAACAGGGGGACTTTTTCGGACAGGCTTCTCTGGTTCATAGATATAGATGGAAATACGCAGTTAAAGACGTTCCTTGAGATATTCAGATCTTCCGGGAGATTTGCCTGGATAGATATGTACCTCCTTATGGCCGGAGGCTTTTATGCACTGGAGAAGATAGTTATCTTTATGGATGGCAGAAAGCAGATGATCCTTGGCACTATCGGCGAAACCGCTGTTCTTATCCTGGCTCTTATACAGATCATCGATCTCTGGCCGGGACTGAATTACAAGGCACTTGATGTGGATAATACACAGGTCTTTGACAGCAACCTTACGGATCCCTACTGGTATGAACTGGCTGACAGCGGTAAATACGCCCATGTCTGCATGGTGGATAAGGGGAAACTTTCACAGGATCAGCTTTACGCCCTGGCCTTTTATGCCCTGGACTATCATATGACTTTGAACGACTTTAATTTTGCCAGGGCTCTTACCTACAGTACGGGAGATGTGGCCTGGGATTATCTTGATGCCCACACGGAAAATATGATCTACGTATTTCACATAGACAGCTTTGAGGATGCCACATATTATGAGGATATGGATGTAAAGCTGGCGGATGGCATGCTGGTGGGAGTGTTTTACTAGACTTTCTTTATACTCAGGCGCGTTAGCCGGGTTATAAATACTGATCGGAGGAGATCTATGGATAAAATAACAGACAGAATTAAATCCTTGAGAAAGGAAATGAAGAAGAGGGGGATCAGCGCATATTATATGACCACTGCTGACTTCCACGGTTCCGAATATGTCCATGACTATTTCAAGGTAAGGGAGTACTTTTCCGGATTTACCGGATCCAACGGAGATCTCCTTATAGGTGATAAATGGGCAGCGCTCTGGACCGACGGACGCTATTTTGTCCAGGCTGAAAAAGAACTGGAAGGCTCCGGTATAGAACTCATGAAAATGGGGGAAGAGGGAGTGCCGGATGAGATCGCATTCCTTAAACAGAAATTAAAGAAGAAGGATGTGCTGGGCTTTGACGGCCGCACCGTTACCGCGTCTTTCGGGAAAAAGCTTAAAGCGGCAGGTAAGGAGGCAGGTTTTTCCCTCAGTTATAAGGATGATATAACAGATGGTATTTTTAACAGGCCGGCTTACCCGGTGAGTTATGCTGAGGTCTTAAGCAGCAGCCTTACGGGCTTAAGTGTGAAGGAAAAGCTTGATAAAGTAAGGGAGGAGCTTAGGAAAAAAGGAGCAGAAGCCCTGGTTTTAACCAAGCTTGACGATATCATGTATCTCTATAACATCAGGGGAAGGGATGTTCTCTATAATCCCGTTCTCATGAGCTATGCCT
>JAFSKT010000065.1 GCA_017448845.1 Lachnospiraceae bacterium | reverse complement strand
GGAGGAGGGGGAACTCTTTTCAAAAGCCGGTCTTATCAATCTTATGCGGAGCAAGGCCATGTGCCTTACCCATTTTGACGGCGTCCGTTTTGATGTATTCTTTGCAAACAATGAGTTTTATAACCTTATATCCCGTACCGGTTACGACCCCAGATCTGTGCTGCAGGAGACCGCCAATGCCGATGGCACGGAGACTTCCGCAAGATTCCGTGAAACCGCGGAACTTATGAGAACAGAAGGAATCGAAAAAGATTTAGAGTTCTCCTTCGGCGGCAGGAATTTTATCTTAGATAACAAGCTTATCGCATCCGACCAGAATAACTGCATCTTCCGAAGCTATCTCCATACGGCCGAAGCCTTTTATGATATCGGTAGCGACGACGAGGATGAAAAGCTCTTAAAGGATCTGATACCTTCATTCGACAATGTTTACTATGTGGATCTGTCTGATAACTCGATCAAGTTATTAAAGGTCACTTACGGATTCGGGGTCAAAGGAAACACTTACAATTATGAAAAGTGTATAGCAGACCATGTCAATTCCAAAGTGATATATCCCTCGGATTCCGAGCGTTTTCTTCACACCTTTGATAAAAAGTACCTGAACGAAAAATTCTCGGCAAACGGGGCCGGTAGCTTTTTAACCCTCTTCAGGGTAAAGATAAACGATGTGTTCAAGTGGGTCACCTTCCGTGTGAGCGGAGTTCCCGGCAGTAACGGGAACCATATCATCGTTCTCGTTTCCGTAATAGAACGTGAAGTTCAGAGTGAATTTGTAGATATGGCAAGGCAGGTCCTGGGATATGCAGCCGGTACTTCAGAGAACAGCGCTTTCACCAATGAAGATGCGGAGGAACTCATCAAAGAAGACTTCCTCTGGAATACACTTATGGATGTTTCCGATGTAAGGTATTTCTGGAAGGATAACGACAGACGTTTCCTTGGAGCCAGCAATTCCTTCCTGGAATTCTACGGCTTTGACTCCATCCACGATATCCTTGGGAAAAACGATGAGGAAATGGGCTGGCATCCCGACGATACCCAATACCGCTCCGATGAATATGATGTTCTGGAAAAGGGCACCGTCATCAGAAATTCACCGGGACAGGTCTATGCCAAGGGCGCCAAGATCAATATCCTTGCCACCAAATACCCCATCTATAAAAACGGTCAGATCGTTGGACTTATCGGATATTTCATGGATTCGGATATTGTCCTGACCTCCGGTGATGAAATGGATCACGCCCTCTTTGTTGATATAAAGACCGGGCTTTTGAACTCCAGAGGTCTCTTTATGACTCTCCAGGGGCTGGACGATAATTACAGAGGCAATGGTGCCTTGTACGGCGCCGCCATGTTTGAAGTTGTAGAGTATCAGCGGATCTTCGCCGACCATGGCAGGGACGCGGCGGAAGAATTCAGCGCCAATATCGGTAATACCATAAAGAGATGTTTCTCCGGGGAAGCAGTGGTAGCAAAAACACAGAACTGCGGCTACACAATATGCGTAAAGGGCTCGGACTGCGAAAACTTTAAGGAAACAGTGGAAAAATGCTGTGAAAAGATAAGGTCCCTGGCTACTGAAAAGACCGGTCCCCTTACAGTCAGCAATGCTTTAGTACTGGCAAATGAAAAACCCACCTTCCATGATATATTCACGCTTCTCCTCTCCCGCTTCAACGAAGATAAGAGGAAAAACAACGCAGACTTCGACCTTGATGACGTCAGGGGTGAACTCCCGGATGTCTATAAGGATCTTCCTCTTCCCTTTATCACCATGCGTCCCGCTGTTTCGGGAAGTGGAGTTACAGATGTTAAATATGTCTTTGTAAACAATAAATACTGTGAATACTCCGGTTTAAGCCGGATCGACATCCTGGGAAAGAACTACCGGGAGTGTTTTGATGACAATATGGCCGACTGGATCAATTATGCAGGCAGGGCCGCAAACGGCGAGACCGTCACCGGAAGAGTCTTTGAGATCTCCTTCGGACAGTGGATGGACTATATCGCCACCCCCTCTTCCATCCCCGGCTGCTGTAACATTGTATTCTGGCCTGTAGAGGATACCAAAAAGGAAAGAGAGCTGCTTACAAAGGGCCACGAGGCAGATAACGCCATCATCCGTATTGCCCGCTTCTTAAATAAAGCCGATGAGCTTGATGTCGGGATACATAAGTCCTTTGCGGAGCTTGGCCGTGTACTTAAATCTGACAGGGTATATATGCTGGATATGGAAGGTATCCCGTTACACGAGTGGTGTGCCGAGGGAGTTATGCCCAGGAGCACTTTAAGTCCCGAGACCTCCGGCTTCAATATCGACAGGCTGAGACAGGCCCTTATGGTTGATAACTGTATTGTAACGGACAATCTGGAATTCCTGAGGAAGGCTAATCCAAAGGCCTATGAATTCCTTACCTGGGAAGGGATACGTTCATTCATCATAGTTCCTCTTTTTGACAGCAATATGGAACTAATGGGCGTTGTAGGCGCCGACAATTTTGATGAAAAGGAAGTGGCCACCACCAAGCGTATGCTGGAAGAGGTATCCTACTTCATTTCTTCCAAGATGACCGCCAACCATCTCATGAATAAACTGAATATCTTGAGTAACCGGGACGAGCTCACAGGACTCTTAAACCGTCATGGCTTCAGGGCTGAAATGGATGATTATCTGGACCAGAATCCCGAGGATCCCTTCACCCTTGTACTCATCGATGTGGATGACTTTAAGATCGTAAACGACATGTACGGCCACGCCACCGGAGATGATGTACTCCGCAATCTGGCCAATGACCTTAACGATATCTTCCGTGATAACTCCATCATCGCAAGGACCGGCGGAGACGAACTTAGTGTTGCCGTGAAGGGCTTTACCGCAGCGGAAGCCCTGCCCCTTATAAAGGAGCTCTCCGAGTCCGTACACTCCTTCGTCTTTGAAGAGAAGACCTATCCTTTCAGGCTCTCCATCGGATTCGCGGAATATCCCGCCCAGGCTGAAGATATGTCAATGCTCCTGCAGATGGCGGATTCCGCATTATATAACGTAAAGAGCATAGGAAAACACGGATACAGGCAGTATTCCAAGGATATAAAGATCACGAAGAGGCTGCAGTTAGCCTTCAATATAAAGAACGTAGCCCGTTATATACCCGGCGCCATCCTTGTATATAAGGCAGACTCGGATAAGAAGATCCTCTATGCCAATGACGAGCTGATCAAGTTGTTTGAATGCGAGAACTTAGAGGATTTCATGGAATATACCGGAGGTACCTTCGACGGCATAGTACATCCGGATGAGATCCAGACAGTTGATGACATCATCTGGGCCCAGATCGATGAAAATATCAACTGCTACAAGGACTACGTGGATTACAGGATAATCACGAAGAATAACAACATCAGGGAAGTTATAGACTGCGGACGCTTTGTTGACAGTGAGTTCTATGGCAAGGTATTCTATGTAATGCTCCTTGATAAGGACGAATGGAGAAGAAGTAAGGGAGAGATGTGACCCTATTTATAAAAGACAGTATTGAAAGGAGAAATATACAATGGACAACAGCAAACTCTTATGGAAAGATAAAAAGAGGACCTTATTCGGTCTTCCCCTGTCATTTACCACCTATTCATTCGACAGTGAAAGATTCTATCTGAACAAGGGATTTTTCACCCAGACATCAGATGAAGTAAGGCTATACAGGATCATGGACTTAAGCTTACGCCAGACCTTCGGACAGAGGATCTTCGGCGTAGGAACCATCCACTGTGATTCCGGCGACAAGACCCTTGGACACTTCGAGATCAAGAGCATCAAAAAGCCCAGGGAAGTTATGGAGCAGCTCTCCTCTCTTGTAGAAACCGAAAGGGAGAGAAAGAGAGTCACCAGCCGTGAATATCTTCACGATGATGCTTCCGATGATTACGATGATTTCCACGGAAACTTCTGATATTGCCGAAACAGCCTTCTGAAAGGAAAAGTCATGTCTGATCAAAAAATCAAACTCTTTGTCCCCGGGAGGCTTTGTCTTTTCGGAGAACACAGTGACTGGGCGGGTCAGTACCGTACCATGAACGCCGGCATAGTATGCGGCCATTCCATAGTTACCGGTTTGGAACAGGGCATCTATGCCACTGCTGAAAAATGCGATAAATTCCGTGTTATAGTTTCCCTGCCGGAATACAGTTCGGAAAGCTTTGAATGTGATATGGATAAAAACCTCCTGCGTGAAACCGCAAAAGAGGGAGGTTTTTTTTCCTATGTTGCAGGGGTAGCTTCCTACATCTCGGAATGGTACAGAGTGGGCGGCGTTTCCATTGAAGTCACTGACATGACCCTTCCCATGAAAAGCGGTCTCTCCTCTTCTGCGGCGATCTGCGTTCTGGTGGCCAGAGCTTTCAACATTCTCTATGATCTCCGCTTAAATACCCTCGGCATCATGAATATAGCCTATCT
>JAFSKT010000064.1 GCA_017448845.1 Lachnospiraceae bacterium | reverse complement strand
TTAGGTCTTGTCTATTTTGAGACCGGAGAAATAGTTCCGGCCCTTTCCGAATGGATACTCTCCAAAAACATCAGGGCAAAAAAGAATATCGCCGACGATTTCCTGTCGGAGATCCAGAACAACCAGTCCAAGCTGAACAGCTATGATGCGCTTATACGTAAGTACAATCAGGCTTGCAGCTACGCGAAGCATGACGATCTGGATCTGGCTGTGATACAGCTGAAGGCTGTGGTGGCAAAGAACCCGGGCTTCATGCGCGCTATGGAGCTTTTAAGCCTTATCTATATCCACAACGAGGAGTGGAGCAAGGCCCGGAAGTGCGCGGAGCGGGGACTTAAGATAGATGCGGGAAACACCACCCTTAAGACCTACTTAAAGGAAGCGGATAAAAGGATAGCCGAAAAGGAAAATGCCACCGGAAAGAGGCATCCAAGGAAAAAGGAAGAGGCCATCAGCTATCAGAGCGGGAATGAGACCATTATCCAGCCCCTGAATGATTCCGGGGGAGCCGGCGGACAGACCATCATAAACATACTGATAGGACTTCTAGCCGGGGCGGCTCTCATGTGGTTCCTGGTACTTCCCGCCAGGATACAGGTCGCAAGGAATGAGATAAATGAGCAGCTTAAGGAAGTATCCGAAGAGCTTACTTCCAGGACTGCGGATATGGACGACCTCAATAAGAGGATAGAGGCCCTGCAGGAAGAGAGCAAGGGATATCAGGATTCCCTCCAGGAGTATACGGGAAATGAGGGTGTGATCAGCGATTATAATGCACTTATCGCTGCAGCCCAGAGCTATATAGAAGATCCGGATGACGCCCTGAAGGCCGTGGAAAGCCTTGATAAGATAAAGAATCCCGGCAGTACCGGGCTTTCGGACGAATTCCGTACCCTCTACGACTACTTAAACAGCAATGTGTCGGAGAAAGCCGCAGAGCAGTACTTAAAGAGCGGTATTACCAAATATAATGATTCCGATTACACGGGTGCCATTGACGACCTGACGGAATCCTATGAGCTCAATAAGGAAAGCGACCAGGCTCTCTATTATCTGGCTCAGAGTTACCTTAAAAACGATAACCCCGACAAGGCTACGGAGTTATTTAACCAGCTTATATCTAACTTCCCGGATTCGGAATTCAAGGGAAGGGCGGAGAAATATGTGGATCAGGGAGTTGAGGACAATGAAAATGCGTCCCTGAATGCTCCCGAGAACACCGGTGAGCTTTCCCCCGCTGATCAGGCAGCACTGCAGGCAGCACTTGCCGCAGCGGCCCAGGCTCAGGCGGAGCAGGCAGCACAGGCAGCGGGTCAGCCCGCAGTACAGCCCGCGGCACAGCCCGCGGTGGTTCCGGAACAGCTGCCACAGTAAAGCGTTCAGATTACTTAAGGTTTCAGTGAAAGGAGAAAAGGTTACAGCAGATGAAGATCAAGCCCATGAAACGTAACGGTTTCAGTACCTCAGACGAACAGCCTCACGAACGTCCCCACAGAGAGACGGCCAGAAAGGCAGCTGCCGAGGGCATTGTGCTTTTGGAAAACAGGGAGAATGTACTGCCTCTTGAGAACGGCAGTGCCATTGCTCTGTACGGACAGGGAGCAACCCGGACCATAAAGGGAGGCACCGGCAGCGGGGATGTGAATGAAAGAGAAGTTGTTACTGTTTTCGAAGGGTTGAAGAATGCGGGATTCCGCATCTTAAACGAAAAGTGGCTCTCGGATTATAACCGTGAATATGATGAGAAGCGGATCCGTTGGAGAGATGACCTCCTTAAGGAAGTCATGGAATCCGAGAGAGGCATGGAAGGTTTTTTTGATACCTATGCTGCAAGACCTTTTCCCGCTCCTGACGGGGCAGAGCCTGAAAAAGAAGACTGCGATATTGCTATTTACTGTATAAGCCGTACAGCCGGAGAGGCAGCCGACAGAAGGAATGTGCCCGGGGACTATTACCTTACGGAGAAAGAGGAGAAGTTCTTGGATTCCCTCTGCAGGCTATACGACAAGGTGATAGTTATACTTAATACCGGCTCGGTCATGGATCTTTCCTTTATGGATTCCCATAAAAATATCTGCGGACTTATATTTATGTGCCAGGCGGGCATGGAGGGCGGAAACGCCCTTGCTGATGTGCTTCAGGGAAAGCTTTCCCCCGGAGGACACCTTACGGATACCTGGTGCTACGATTACGAAGACTATCCCGGTGCTTCGGATTTCTCATTCATAAACGAGGATCTGACCACGGAAAAATACGAAGAAGGCATCTATGTGGGATACCGCTACTTTGATTCCTTAGGTATTCCAGTCCGTTACGGTTTCGGATACGGCCTCACTTATTCGGAATTTACTTTTGAGGCAGAGGCTCCGGAATATGAAGGCGGAATCGTTACACTTCCCGTTAATGTAATGAATATAGGGGATGTGCCTGCAAGAGAAGTTCTGCAGGTCTATGTTTCCTGCCCTCAGACCGGGTTGGAAAAGGAATTCAGAAGGCTTGCGGGCTTTAAGAAGACCGGCATCATCCCTGCCAATGATACGGAGAAGGTGCAAATAGAGATATCCCTTGATTCCCTTACATCCTATGACTCCGAAAGGAACAGCTATGTGCTTGAAAAGGGAGTCTACGGTATCTGGTGCGGTTTTTCACTGGATAAATCCGTCTTAGTTTCAGGTTTTGAGCTTGAAGAGGAAGTTATAACCCTGAAAACGGAGAAACTCTGCGCTCCGGAAAATGAGATCAGGGAATTCAGCATCATCGATACCGAGCGGGAAGAGCTGAACAGGAAATGGCTTGATAAGCTTAAGGAGGAAGATCTTCCCGTTATAAGCATAAATACCGAGGGTATTGAGACCATTACAGCAGTATACGGCAAAGATGATGTTATCCCGGAGGAAGCAAGGTCCCTTACGGATCCTCTTTCGGAAGAAAAGCTTATTTCCCTCCTTATTGGCGCCATTGTGGAGGAAGGCGAGATAGAGACCGTGGGATCCAGCGGATACCAGGTACCGGGCGGTGCCGGAGATACCAGCCGGAAGGTTTACGAAGACGGTATAGCTTCCATGGTAACGGCTGACGGACCTGCGGGACTCAGGATACAGGAAACCTACATCGAAAAGGACGGCAAGGTTGCAGCCCGTCCCTTTAACAGGACTGTAGAACACGGTTTCTTTGATGTGAACCCGGAACACGAGGATGGGGTGGAATACTACCAGTACTGTACTGCTTTCCCGGTGGGAACCCTTATCGCTTCCACCTGGGACACGGAGCTTGTAAGCGAAGTGGGAAGGGCAGTGGCAGAAGAAATGGAGATCTTCGGCGTGGATCTCTGGCTTGCACCGGGAATGAATATCCACAGGAACCCTCTCTGCGGAAGGAACTTTGAATACTATTCCGAGGATCCTCTCCTTACGGGAAAGATGGCGGCCGCCATTACACAGGGCGTTCAGTCTGTAAGGGG
>JAFSKT010000063.1 GCA_017448845.1 Lachnospiraceae bacterium | reverse complement strand
GTTCCCGCAAGTGTGTATTACGTGGGTCCGGTTGTAGTACAGGCAAACGAAACGAATAATACAGATAAAGTGAAAGCAGCAACAGACGCACTGAAGAGCCTTATTGAAAGTAAGACCGGCGCATTCAGATCCACCTATTCCGATTATGCAAAGTATATGGTGGGAGAATATGCCAGCGTTGAAGCTGCCATTTCTTCAAATGAGCTTTTAGGCTGGGAAAGGATAACAAATGCTAACGGGGAGCTCATGGCGGTACGTCCCTACGGAAGAGTTTTCGTCGCAGAGGACAAGAGACTTCCCATGTACAGGGATACTAATCTTGATAACGATATCATTATCAGCAATCACCTTGTGATAAACGGGGTAAATACAAACATGAGTCACGGAAATGACTGCCCTTATAACGGCTATTTCCGGAACATGTTCGACACCTCAAATAATAAAAAGAGGACCACTCTTACAGAGAAAAACGGGGTGTTGAAGCTTAAGCTTAACTACAGAAAGGTAAACGTAACCATTGGTAAGGGCAAGACAATAAGCGAGATGGTGGTGAGCCTCTTAAAGCTCCTTGTGACTGCCAATACCGACTTCACCCTGGGAAGTGAGGATGAAACCGCAGATCTGGATACGGACGCTACAAATAACTATAAGAATCCTGCCAGCTATGATACGGCAAGGATGCTGGCAGAGATCAAGAACATATTAATGTACGGTCTTGGAGGCTTTAATGACAGCGGTCTCCATGAAAATGTGGACGCCATGAAACACGCCATGGAAGGCGGCGGTATCATGGGTCTGGTCATGGGATTCTACTATGATGAAAAGGCCACCAACGGACTTATAGACTATCTGGAAAGTGATGAAGGTGTGGCTCTCACCACCACGGTGGCTCAGGATATTATAAGCGTCATGCTGCAGAACGGCGTACCTGAGGAACTGATAAAGAAGGTTGTAAAGTTTAACGTGGGCTATACAAAGGTGAAGGTTGGCACTTCCGAAGGCGGCAAGGTTGACGTGATCATGAGCCAGATGGACGCCGCTTATCCCAGCAGTATTGATTCCGACAACATGTCCTTAATGGCAAAGGACACCAATACCGGTACCGGCGGAAGCACCTATCCCATCATGCTGCTTAAGGGCGTAAACAACATGGAAGGCGCCGCCACCATGAGGCTCGGAACCGACGGTAAGACCATATTCCTCGGAAACTATAAGGATGATAAACACTATTTCGTAGATGAAACAGAATGATATTAAATTAAAGCAGCATATGATGGAAAACTTAAAGTGCGTCATATGCTGCCTTATCATATTTTTAATACTGTTTTCCGGGAGCATCAATGCCTTTGGGGCTCCCATGGATATCACCGTTCCCTACGCAGTCCTGCGGGAGGGTTATTCTGATGCGGAATTTGACCACCTGACCTATGATGACAGCTTCTTTGAGGAAAGCTCTGGAAAGTATGACCACGACCTGGCCCTTATGAGCTATGGGCTTTCCATGGCTTCCTTCGGCCGTAAGGAGGCACCGGCTGATAAGAATATCAAAACCCTGTTTGAAAAAATGGGATTTGACATGGATAGCTATGTTTCCTACGGTTTTGACAAAGAGGACAGCACGGAGACCATAGCTCTTGCCTTCTGCACAAAAACCGTAACTCTTAAAGGGAAAGAGAGTAAGCTTTTAGGAGTTGCCTTAAGGAGCATAAATTACGGAAAAGAGGGCTGGGTTTCAAATTTCTCCATAGGCACTTCCGCTGACGGGGATCTTCATAAGAGCTTTTACGACTGCGCGAATTTTGCCTATGGTAAGATAGAAAAATACATCGCTGATCAGGGCATTACGGATAAGAAGAACCTGAAAGTATGGATGTCCGGTTATTCCAGATCGGCTCCCATCGCCGGGATCATATCCATGCTTTTATCCGACGAAGAAAAGTCGCTGAAACTTGATCCGGACAATGTATATACCTATACCTTTGCCACCGCGAATTACGGTATAAAGGGTTTTGATAAGGGGAAAAAGTCCAATGCCTTTCATATCATGAACCCCAATGACATAATAGTAACCGTTCCCCCTGCCGGCTGGGGTTTTGAAAAAAGCGGAAAGATAAAAGTGCTTCCCTTCCTCTATGAGGGTAAGGTTAAAAACAAATATACCGAAGCAGTTCAAAAAAGATGCAAGGATCTGTCCGGTTCCGACTATGAGGGTTTCCTTTACGAGCAGCCCCTTATGGTCTGGGCTACCCATGAGATGTGTTCCCTTGTGCCTGAATGGGATGATTACGGACAATTTCAGGATTTGGTTGTTTCCATCATCAGAGATGAGATCAATATCGATCCCACCATGAAGTTTCTCCTTAAGCTCATCGGAAAAGACGTGGATAAAATGGTTTCCGACATCAAAAAGGAGATAAAAAACGTCAGGACCTATTATGATGCGGGAAATGCTGCAAAAACCCGGCAATCCCTGGAAAGCCTTTATAGTAAAACTGAAGAGGTTGAAGGCCTTGTTAATATGGGAAAGAGATTCGGTGTAGATTTCACTTATTATCTCGTTGTGACCACCTTCCTTAAAGACGGCATAAGAGGAGCTGAAAGGGAGATAGATTCCGGCTTTTTGGAGAGTGGGGATGAAATCCCGAATCTCCTTATGATCGTGGCAACTGCTTATGTGATAGACTTTGATGTGCCGCCCTATCTTGTGGATGAGCATTTCCCGGAGTATTATTTAAGCTGGCTTTTGGAAACAGGGGAAGAGGATTTACGGGACGGTGAAACTTTTTCTTCCAGGACCCTTATAGTTGATGGTAAGATGGATATTACCGTTTCCTCTAACGGAAATGATATCATAGCTGTTAAGGATGACAGGGTGATCGCCGGAGAGGACTCAAAGGCCTCCGCTGCGATATTCGGATCAAAGACCAGGGTATTCTGCCTTCCTGTGGAAGATGATTACGAGATAAATATCGTAGCTACCGCAAAGGACAGCTTTGATTATACGATATATAAAAACGCTCTTTCCTCCGCCACTGAAAAGGTGATGGAGAAAAAGGGCATTCCATGTGAAGAAGGTGACAGCTTTATCTTAACCATCAGTGGCAATAAGGTAGTGGATGAGAATATCTATGAAGATCCGGAAGACAATCCGGAGGAAGTAGATAACAGGAAGGACGATGAGGAGAAGGAAAAGGAAAAGGAAAAGGGGAAGGACGGGAACAGGGAAAAGACTCCCGAAGAGATTATAGCCGATCAGAATAAGGCATTGCCTGAATACAAGGAAGAGATCAAGGATACGTCAAACGCTCTTATTGCCGGCACTAAGACGGATATCACTGCCAGGTTCCCGGAAAATGCAGGAAAGAGACGCTATTTCTCCACCAATAAAAGAATACTTTCGGTAAATAAGAAGGGCATTGCCAAGGCTAAAAAGGCCGGAAATGTGGCGCTGAGCTTAAGCATAAAGAACGGACCGGTCTACGATACGGTGAGCTCCTGCGAGATAGTTGTTGAAGAACCGGAGATGCTTGATAAAATAAATGTTATCTTAGGTGATGAGACTGCATTAAACGCCTATTCCTTCTTTACGGGATCCAGCTATGCTCCCAGTTCCTTTGCGTCATCTAAGGAAAAGGTGGCAACTGTAGATGCTGACGGCAGCATTCATGTATTGAAGAAGGGAAAGACTAAAATATACGCTGTATTCGGAAACGGAAAGTTTTCCACAAAAAAGAAATACTATACGACATTGATCGTAAAAGAAAAGTAAAGAGAGATAGCAATAATGTCTAAACCAATCAAAGAAGAGATCATCAGCACGGAATATTCCGAAATAATGCAGAAAAACTACATAGACTACGCCATGTCCGTAATAGTGGCAAGAGCACTGCCGGATGTAAGGGACGGGCTTAAGCCGGTTCAGAGGCGTACCCTCTATGATATGAGCGAGCTTGGATTGAAGCACGACAGACCCTACAGGAAATGCGCAAGGATAGTGGGAGATACCATGGGTAAATACCATCCCCACGGCGACAGTTCCATTTACGATTCCTTAGTTGTAATGGCCCAGGACTTTAAGAAGGGGCAGATCCTTGTGGACGGTCACGGCAACTTCGGTTCCATTGAGGGTGACGGGGCGGCTGCCATGCGTTATACGGAAGCAAGGCTTGAAAAGATCACGGAAGAGGCATTTTTAGCGGATCTGGATAAGGATACAGTGGATTTCATCCCCAACTTTGACGAGACGGAAAAGGAACCGGAGGTTCTTCCCGTTAAGATACCGAATTTCCTGGTAAACGGTTCCGAGGGTATTGCGGTTGGTATGGCCACATCCACCCCTCCCCATAACTTAAGGGAAGTGATAGAAGCGGAAAAAGCCTATTTGAAAAACAGGGATATCTCCACGGAAGAGCTGATGGAGATCGTAAAAGGCCCGGATTTCCCCACGGGAGGCATAGTTGTAAATAAGGACGAGCTTACGGAGATCTACGACAGGGGTGAAGGTAAGATCAGGATCCGCGGCAGGGTTGAGATCGAAGACGTGAAGGGGGGAAAGCAGAACCTTGTGGTAACTGAGATCCCCTACACCATGATCGGTGCCGGAATCGGAAAGTTCATGTCCGACTTGGCTTCATTGGTGGAGAACCGGAAAACTGCCGATATTTCCGATATATCAAACCAGTCGGATAAAGAGGGGACCCGGATAGTAATAGAGCTTAAGAAGGGTGCGGACCCGGAGAACATCAAGAATCTTCTCTATCAGAAGACCAGGCTGGAAGACACCTTCGGAGTCAATATGCTCTCCGTTGTGAACGGCCGGCCGGAGACCATGGGTTTAAGGGGGATAATCTCCAATCATGTGGGATTCCTCTATGAGATAAATACCAGAAAATATACCTCCCTCCTTAAAAAAGACCAGGAAAAGAGGGAAGTAGAAGAAGGCCTTATTAAAGCTGTGGATGTGATAGATATCATAATCGCAGCCTTAAGGGGTTCAAAGAGCAGGGCGGACGCCCTTCGCTGCCTTACCACCGGAGACACGGAGAATATCAAATTCAGGCGGGCAGAAGACGAGCTCATGGCTCAGAACTTCTCCTTTACCGAAAGACAGGCCAACGCCATTCTCGATATGCGGCTCCACAGGCTAATAGGCCTTGAGATAGACGCCCTTATTAAGGAGCATGAGGATACGATCAAGCGCATAGCCGAATACGAGGACCTTCTCACCCATCCGGATTCCATGAAGAAAGCTATAATAAAGGATCTGGATCAGTACGCAAAGGAATTCGGCAGGGACAGGAAAACGGAGATCATAAATGCCGGGGCTGCTGTATTTGAGGAAAAGCCCATGGAGGAAATGGATGTTTACTTCCTTCTCGACCGTTTCGGATATGCAAGAACTGTGGATACCGCTACCTTTGAAAGGAATGAGGACACTGCCAGGGCCGAGAATAAATACTGCATACTGGTTAAGAACACAGGCAGGATAGTTATTTTCACGGCCGGAGGACAGGCCCATATAATCAAGGTTTCGGACGTACCCCACGGGAAATTCAGGGATAAGGGCAAGCCTGTTGACAATATCTCAAATTACGACAGCTCAAAGGAAGAGGCGGTCTATGTAGACAGCCTTTCGGATGTGGTATCTTCAAAGCTCTTATTCCTTACAAAGAAGGCCTTCGGCAAGGTTGTGGACGGTACGGAATTCGATGTGCTGAAGAGGACTGTGGCGGCCACCAACCTTTCTGACGGGGATGAGGTACTGCTTATCACCCCTCTTTCAATGGAGACAAGGCAGATACTGTTACAGAGCCTAAAGGGATTCTTCCTCCGCTTCGCCCTTTCCGAGATACCGGAAAAGAAGAAGGGTGCCGTGGGCGTAAGGACCATGAAACTTTCTGCGGATGACAGGCTGGAAGAAGCATATCTCATGAATTTCGCGGATGAGAGGACGATCCTTTACAAAGATAAGGAAATACCCATGACCTGTGTAAAGAATACCCACAGGGATACAAAGGGCACGAAAATCAGGGTGTAAAATATGAGAGTGATAGCAGGAATCGCAAGAAGGCTTAAATTAAAGACACTTGACGGGCTTGAGACCAGGCCTACCCAGGACATCATAAAGGAGACATTATTCAATGTTATCCAGAATGAGGTGCCGGGTTCCAGGTTTTTGGATCTTTTTTCCGGGAGCGGAGCCATTGGGATAGAGGCTCTTTCCAGAGGGGCCCGGGAAGCTTATTTTGTGGAAAATAACCGGAAAGCAGTTAAGGTCATAGAGGAAAACCTTGAATTTACAAAGCTTAAGGACAAGGCAAGGGTGATCACCGCCGACGTGATGGTAGCCTTAAATCAGATTGAAGGATCCGGAAAATTTGATATAATCCATTTAGATCCTCCTTATGAGCTTGGGCTTGAGAAAAATGTGCTGAAATACCTTATGTCCTCGGAACTGGCGGACAGCGAGACGCTGATCGTCATAGAAGCGTCAACAGACACGGATTTCTCCTTCCTTGAGGATATGGGCTACAGGATCACCAAGGAAAAGATCTATAAGCATAACAGACATCTCTTTATCAATAAATACAGGGGGATACTATAGGATGAGCAGTGCAATCTATCCCGGTTCCTTTGATCCGGTGACCAAAGGACATCTGGATATAATAAAAAGGGCAGCAAAGATGTTTGACGCTCTTACTGTGAGCGTTCTCAACAATTCGGAAAAGAGTCCGTTGTTTTCTGTAGATGAACGTGTTAATATGTTACGAAAAGCCTGTCGGGATATCCCGAACGTGAAAATAGATTCTTTTTCCGGACTCACTGCCTCCTATGCCGAAAAAACAGGCACGGACGTGATAATCAGAGGCCTCCGGGCGGTGACGGATTTCGAATACGAGCTGCAGATGGCCCAGACAAACCGGAAGATCCTGCCCACCCTTGACACCGTATTCCTTACCACCAGTTTAGAATACGCATATCTTTCTTCCTCCATCGTGAGGGAAGTGGCGTCCTTCGGCGGAGATATAAGCGAATTCGTTACGGAAGATGTGGCACAGGCAGTATACGAAAAATTCTCAGGAGAAAAGCAAAATGGTTAGTAAGATCGAACAGATAATCGAAGAAATGGAAGAACTCATAGACGGCTGCAAATATGCCACTTTTTCCAGTACAAAGATCCTTGTTGACAAGGAAGAGATAGATGAGCTCCTGCATGAATTAAAGACCCATACTCCTGATGAGATCATGCGCTGTCAGAAGATCATCAGCAATAAGGAAGCCATCATGGAAGACGCCACAAATAAGGCGGATGCTTTATTAAAGCAGGCCCAGGCCTTCAGCGACCAGATGGTAAGTGAGCATGAGATACTTCAGCAGGCTTATGCCCAGGCCGGGGATATAGTTAATCAGGCTAAATTACAGGCCCAGGAGATACTTGCCTCTGCTTCCGGTCAGGCCCAGGAAATACAGACATCCGCTATGCAGTATACGGACGATTCCCTGGCTTCGATCCAGGATATACTTGTGGCTTCCATTCAGGAGACTCAGGCCAACAACAATAATCTCATCAATTCCCTGTCACAGATCCTTACAGTGGTCAATGCAAACAGGGCAGAGCTTCATCCCGAGGAAGAAGAACTGGCCCGGAACGCTGCCATTGCCGAGAGAGCGGAAGCTGAAAGGATCATGATGCAGGCAAATAACCCTGATGCAATGCAGCAGCCTATGGAAGCTCCTCCTATGATGGAGCCCGAAGAAGTTCCGGTAATGGAAGCTCCTGCGGAACCTGCACCGGCGGTTGAACCTCCCGCAGAGGATCCCGGCAATGCGCCGGCACCAAAGGCCATGGGCGGAGTTATCCGCGGCGGTTTTGCAAAATCCATACTTGAAAAGAAAGAGTAAAGAAGGGGAAAGCTAATGGGAGTGCTTTCGGATATTGAACCGAAGCTGGTATTTAAGTATTTTGAGGAAATCTGCTCCATACCAAGGGGTTCATACAACAATAAAGCGATATCTGATCATCTCTATGATTTCGGAGTAAAAAACGGATTTAAGACCAGACAGGATGACGCAGGGAATGTTGTCATCTTTGTTCCTGCGTCCGAAGGATATGAGGACAAAAAAGCCGTGATCCTTCAGGGACATATGGATATGGTCTGTGAAAAAGTTTCCGATTCCAAACACGATTTCCGTAAAGATCCCTTAAATATAGCGGTTATGGATGACGAGATCTTTGCCAGAGGTACCACCCTGGGCGGAGATAACGGTATTGCTGTGGCTTTTGCCATGGCGGCTGCCACTGATCCGGACTTAAAGCATCCCCCTCTTGAGCTTATTTTCACCGTAGATGAGGAAGTGGGTATGAAGGGTGCGGCAGCTCTTGATACTTCAGATCTCAAGGCTGCATATATGCTGAATATCGACCATGACGAGGAAGGTGTCATTGTCACCAGTTCTGCCGGCGGTTTAGACGCCATCATGTCCGTTCCTGTCAGATACAGAAAGATGTCCGGTGAAGAGTATAAGATCATAATCAGCGGTCTTACAGGCGGACATTCGGGTATGGAGATCAATAAATACCATGCCAACGCCATAATCATCATGGGAAGGCTCCTTCATTTCCTTAAGGACAGGGAAGTGGAGTTCCATATTTCAGGCTTAGACGGCGGTTTAATGAATAACGCCATTCCCCGTGATGCTGACTGTGACGTTCTGGTTTCCGAAGAAGATTCACCTTCTTTTGAAGATCTTATCCGGGAATTTGAATCCACCATCAAAAACGAATACAGGGCTAACGAGCATAATATAATGATCTACTGTGACCATAAGGGACGTGCGGAAAGGGAAGTCCTCTACAAGAAGCATGAAGAGAGGGTGATCTTCCTCTTAAATACCGTGCCCGACGGAGTACAGAGAGTGAGCCAGGAGAACGCCACCCTGGGACTGGTGGAAACCTCCCTTAATAACGGCATCATGAGGCTCACAGAGAAGGACTTTTACTTAAACGCTTCTCTGCGGAGTTCCATTTCCTCCGCGAAGGAGGCTCTGTCCGATAAGCTTCGCTATCTTACGGAGACCATAGGCGGCAGCTACGAAGTTGCCGGGGATTATCCCGCCTGGGAATATAATGACGGCTCCGTTCTCTTAAATAAAGCTAAAGAGGTGTTCCTTAAGCAGACCGGTCGGGAGCCTTTCCTTACCGGCATCCACGCCGGGATCGAGTGCGGTATCTTTTATCAGAAGATGCCGGGACTCGACATCATCTCCATGGGTCCGGACATGAGCGGGATCCACACCCCTCAGGAAAAGCTTTCCATTCCTTCCACAGAGAGGACCTGGAAATTCATAAAGGCTCTGCTGCAGGAATTATGAGCATTAAGATCGACAACATTAAAGCTGCGCTATTTGACATGGACGGCACCCTTGTGGATTCCATGTGGATGTGGGGAAAGATAGACGTTGAGGTTCTTTCAAAGCGGAATATCCCCTACTACAGCGGCTTTCAGTCTGAAATAGAGGGCATGTCCTATAAATCCACCATCGAATATATGAAGGACAAGTTCGGCTTAAGGGAAAGCGTTGAAGAGCTTATGGCCGAGATCCACGAAATGGCCATTGATAAGTATGAGAGAGAAGTCACCTTTAAGCCCGGGGCCTTGGAATTCCTTAAGGAATGCAGGAAATCCGGCATTCTCTGCGGCATGTCCACCAGTAACAGCAGGGAACTCCTGAACGCCTGCGAGAGAAACCTTCATTTCATGGAATACTTCGATTCCATCCGCACCACTGACGAAGTTGAAAACAGTAAACCCTTTCCCGACTGCTATCTCTTAAACGCAGCCGATATCGGGGTGCGCCCCGAAGACTGCGTTGTCTTTGAAGATATCATTCCCGGCATTCAGGCCGGAAAAGCTGCAGGCATGAGGGTCTTTGCCGTAGCAGACCACTATTCCAAAGACGCAGAATCCGAGAAAAAACGTCTGTCTGACGGTTTCATCACCGATTATCGTGAACTCATTTCTATTTAGTTTCTGCCTTTATTTTGTTGCAAATTTAGTACAATTTAGTTATACTTACTCTGTTTTCTATGAGGAGTAAGTTTTATGAGAAAGTCAGTATTTTTAATTTTGCTCCTGTTGCTTCTGACAGCGGCTGTGACGGGCTGCAGTGATGTGCTGGTGGGATATGATGATCTGCCTGCGGATTCTGAAAAGCGGGAAGAGACAGTGACAGAGGTAATTCCCGAGGGAGCAATACCGGGAAATATCTATCTTGATATCTCTGCAATTACCTCGAATTCACCGGCCATGAATCTCCACGGATTAAAAAGGGAAGAGGTTGAGAAGAAGATCAAAGATCAGATAAACTTCTCTCTTAAGGTGGTGAATTCCAATCCCGATCTGGAGGAATTTAAGAAGCTGCTTGTTTCGGAAAACAGAGCTGTTTCCGATAATGAGGTGAAGGATCTTGAGGAATTTGAGCTTCCGGATATCGTGACGGAATCCGTGGATTCCATGCTGGATAAGATCTATGCCGAGAGGCTTGATGACAGTACGGATCATGAAGAAACCTATTCTCTGGAAGTGCCCTACAGCGAATATGCTGAAAAGTACGCTTCCGCTATTCATGATGCCTGGAGCATTGAGGGAGCCTTTAATCTGATCACCGGCTTTGATGAGGAGAATAATGAGTTTACCTTCGGCGGAGGCCATGACGGCTATGAAGTTGACGAGGATAAGCTTAAGGAAAACATAGAAACGGCTTTTGAAGAAAGGGAATTCGATAAGGAAATCCCTGCGGACTGCGTAAAGGTCACGGTTTCCGTCGATGCCCTTAAGGAGCAGTACAGGGAGCTGGCATCCTATGAGACACATACCACCAATATCGCTGTAAGAAATAAGAACGTGTCACTGGCGGCCGATTCCATTAACGGAACCATAGTACAGCCCGGTGAGGAGTTTTCATATAACGATACTGTAGGACAGAGAACTAAAGCAAAGGGATACGGAGAGGCCGGAGCTTACCTGAATGGAGAAGTGGTGCAGGAGGTAGGCGGCGGTGTCTGTCAGGTTTCCACAACGCTTTACAATGCTATTTTCCGTTCCGGTATAAAGAGCACCGAGAGAACAAGCCACACCTTTGCCCCAAGTTATGTGACACCGGGACTTGACGCCACAGTTTCCTGGGGAGGACCGGATTATAAGTTCGTGAATAATTCACCTTATCCCATAGGACTCTTTGCCCACTATGAGAACCGGAAGGTAAGGGCTGCAGTTTACGGGATCCCGCTGCTTCCGGAGGGGGAAACTTGGGATCTTGTCTCATATAAGACAGCAACTTTAGGGGTACCCGCACCGGTCTATATCACCTCCGGAAAAACCGACAGCGGTTCTGCGGGAAGTATTTGGGAGGCATATAAAGTTATTTATAAAGACGGTGAGGAACAGGAAAGGATCTTTGATCACAAGTCAAAATATGTAGGACACACACCCAGGGTTTATGCCAATCCGCTTATTCCTGAGGGAATGTCCATTGAGGAGTATAATGCGCTGCTGGCGGCTTTAGCTGCCCAGCAGGCCCAGAATACCCAGTGATCTGATATGGAGGTATCGGTTCATGGCAACAGATGAATATAATAAAACGGACTTAAAGAGCGATTTTATTAAAAACGGTATTTCTTCCATGCCCGGCGGTTTCTTTGTATATCGAGCCGACTATGACAAGGAGGAGATCATTTATGCCAATAAGGCTCTGCTCCAGATATTTGAATGCGAGACCGCAGAGGAATTTGAAGAACTCACCGGCGGATCCTTCAAGGGCATTGTCTATGAGGAAGATTATTACATCATCGAACAGAGCATTATGAATCAGATCGATTCCAATGAGAATAAGTTCGATGAGGTCAATTACCGTATAAAGACCAGAACCGGCCAGATAAAGTATATCGAGGATTTCGGAAGTTATGTGGAGGACCCTGTGGAAGGGCCTCTTTTCTATGTCTTCGTGTCCGACCCCCAGGACAGTATTGATCCTGTCACAGGTCTCTCCAACAGAAAGATCTTTTTCCAGAGCGTTGAACGCCGCATCTCATTTTTAAGGGAGAATGACAGGAAACCTGTTATCATAGCCTTGGACTTAAGCGGAATGAGGGGATTTAATTCCAAGTACGGCTTTAAGGAGGGAGACAGGCTTTTACGTGCCTTCGGTGAGATATTAAAGGACAGCTTCGGCAGTGATTACTGTTCCAGGTTCGGAGAGGATCACTTCTGTGCTTACAGCGATTCCGGCGGAGTAGAGGTCATCTTAAATGAGGTGGTGGAGAGATTCCAGAATAACAGGGAAGGCCGGACTCTGCCTGTTAAGATCGGTATCACGAATTACGAAGAGGGATTGAACCTCTATGATATCTATGAAAGAGCAAGACTTGCCTGCCAGACTCAGAAAGAATTCTACGGTTCCAGCATAGGTTACTATGATGACACCATAGCCAAGGATTTCAGTAAGAATGAGTATATCTTAAGCCATGTGGATGAAGCCATTCAGAATGAGTGGATAAAAGTATATCTGCAGCCGGTTATAAGATCCCTTACGGGACAGGTCTGCAGCGGAGAGGCTCTTACCCGTTGGATAGACCCGGAACTTGGGTTTATTTCTCCCGGAGAATTCATACCTCTTCTTGAGAAGACCGGTCTTTCCTATAAGGTCGATACCTATATGATAAAAAAGGTGACGGAGCTTCTTCATAAGGAGATCCAGGCCGGCGGCAATCCGGTGCCTGTTTCCGTCAATATTTCAAGGACCGATTTCCTGTACTGCGATCCGGTACAGGTGGTGGTAGAGGCTCTGGAAACTTACAACCTGTCAAGATCACTTATCTGTGTGGAGATCACGGAGAGCGCCTTCACCGACCAGCCCGAGGCCATTAAGGAAGCCATAGACCGTTTCCACTATGAGGGTATCGAGGTCTGGATGGATGACTTCGGAAGCGGTTATTCATCCCTTAACGTCCTTAAGGATTTTAATTTTGATGAGATAAAGATAGATATGGTCTTCTTACGGAACTTTAACGATAAGTCCCGGATCATAGTCACAAAGGCCGTACAGATGGCAAAACAGCTTGGTATCCATACCCTTGCGGAAGGAGTGGAGACCATTGAGCATGTGGAGTTTTTAAAGAGCATAGGCTGTGAAAAGATACAGGGATATTTCTATGCAAAGCCCATAGCATATGAGGAGCAGCTTGAGAATATGCGCTCCAACGGTTATGTCTTTGAAAATAAGGAGATAGCTTCTGTCTATGAAAAGACAGGACTGGTCAACCTTGCCACAAACCGTTCCAGGGCACTTTTTCTCTATGCAAACGGCCAGTTCAGCAGGGTATTCATGAACGATCTTTATATCCAGACCCTGGCAACAGTGGGTATCGTGGGGGAAGAAGCCATAGAGCAGAGCATGAATAACCCCAAGACCCTTGTTAATAAAAAGCTCAGGGAGCTGGCGGAAAAGACCATCAAGAGCAAGACCTCAGAGGTTATGACCTATGTTATAAAGGACACTTATTTCCACGCTTCCTTTAAGGATGTGGCGGATTCCAGATACGGCAGCATGATCCTTGCATCCATTGACAGGACTGCTTTTGAAGAGCAGGAGATGAGCAATGAAATGGACGAGATATTCAGGAATATCGGTTCCATGTATGACAGTATCTATATGCTGGATATTAAGGAGGACACCAGAACTGTAATAGCCACAAACCAGAGTAATGAACATGTGGGAGATGTGGCTTATGGTATAAAGGAGTTCTATTCTGCATACACAGTGAGGAATATTTACCCTGAGGATCTGGAGCGCTGGAAGAGTATCTTTGAAAGCGATGATTTAAGCACCGTCTTCGATACTAACGGAAGGGGATTCTATTTAGACGCCCACAGGATGAAGAAGGAAGACGGGAATTATTCCTGGTACGATCTTATCGTGATCCGGGTACCCGGCTCCGAGAGCTGCCGTTTCCTTGTCTGCATCCGTCCCTCTGTTCTGGAATTCAGGGAAGATCTGGCTGAAAATATAGGCGGCGAGAGTAAGGAAAAGACTCTCTTCAATCTGAGTCTCTTCCGGTCGATAATCAGAGGCTCGGATATTAAGTTCTTCTGGAAGGATACTGAAAGACGTTTTCTAGGTGCCTCAGACGAATTTAACAGATATTTCGGTTTCGAATCCACAGATCCCTATATAGGCAAGACCGATGAAGAGATGGAGTGGCACTTGAGCGAAAACCACTTCAGGGAAGATGAAGAAAGAGTATTGACGAGAGGCGAGACCATAAGGAATTCCCTTGGAAAGATGGTAATAGACGGGGTTCCTCACAGTATTTCAGCCACAAAATACCCTATATACACAAAGGGCCGTATCGTAGGCCTTATGGGATATTTCGTTGATATAGACCTGGACATTGAGTCAGAGAGCCGGCTCTTCAGGGGAAGCCTTATCGATCCGCTGACCGGTCTTATGAATACCTTCGGCCAGATGGGCACTCTTATCGAGATGTATGATAATTACCTGAACCACGGTCAGGACTTTGCCTTCATATCCATTGAAATGACCTCATATAAGGAGCTTATTTCCGCATACGGAAGTGAGGTGGGAGAGGATCTGGTGAGGCTCATATCCACAAAGATCCTTAACGCTTTCGGCCCCAATGTGATAATCTCCAGGATCTATGGCGGAAACTTCGGTATCGCAGTAAAGAATGCCACCTGGGAAAAGGCCGATATGGATGCGGAGAAGTGTGTTTCCATCATCAGGGACATAAAGGAGATCGATAACAGGCAGTGTAATCTCCAGGTGATCTACGGTATAGCTCTGGGCAGTGAATGCAACAGCGTTCAGGAGGTTACCGAGACCGCAAGGAAGAGAGCTAAGGGTATCGCATTAAATTGAGTTCAAAAAGGGTTCAGGCTTATGTATAAAACGGTGGTGATTGACGATATCTTCGGTGTTTCCGCGCTTATTACCGAGCAGCGGTACCGTCCGGATCTGGACAGATACAGATCCTTAAAGATATACCGGGGCATGCCAAATGCCGATTTTAAGATAATCAGCTCTCTGCAGAGGATCTGCAAGGATAAAAGGCAGAGGCTTGAACCCACCATTCTTTCAAATTTCACCAAATATGCGGCTTTAGAGGATCCTTCCATAGAGACCTCTGTTTGGAGACAGATGATCTTAGGACAGCATCACGGCCTTCCTACGAGACTTCTTGACTGGTCTTTTTCACCTTTAACCAGTCTTCATTTTGCAATGAGCGAAAATAATCTTGATAAGATGGACAAGCACGACTGCGTAGTCTGGCGTATTGATGTGGACGAACTCCATGAGAGGCTTCCGAAGAAATATCAGGATATCATGAAAAAGGAGCAGACCACGGTCTTTTCTCTTAAAATGCTGCAGGAAGCCTGCGAAGGCCCGGTGGAATATGACAGGGACATGCAGGGACAGGCCATGGTCATTGTGGAACCGCCTTCAATAGAGCAGAGGATAATCAACCAGTATTCCTTCTTTTCCATTATGCCCATTGATCTGGAGGACTTTGAAAAGTTCCTTGAAGAGAATACCGAAAAGACCGTAAGGTTCGTGATAAAGAAGGAGCTCCGCTGGCAGGTACGGGATCTTTTAGACCAGCTGAATATCAGCGAGCGTATAGTTTACCCCGGGCTTGACGGACTTTCACAGTGGCTTGCAAGGCACTACTACGTTAAAGAAACTGTAAAGGATCAGTAAATGCTTTATGATAAGGATATCCGGGAGCCGCTCTTTGACTTTCTGGAAGAGAACTACGGAAAAATAAGGATACTTGAAGAAAAGCGGACAGGAAGAGCCAGGGCCGATGTGCTTATGATCATGCCTTCCGCCCTATGCGGCATTGAGATAAAAAGCGATGCAGACAGCTATACCCGTCTGTCATCCCAGGTTAAAAATTACGACCTGTATTATGATTACAATATGGTGGCTGTGGGCTCAAAACATGCGTCCCACATCTCAGAGCACGTTCCCGGCTACTGGGGAATAATCACGGTGGACGAGGAAGAGGGCGCCCCGGATTTTTATGTCTTAAGGCCCTTTACAAAAAACCCGAACTGCAGGATCGAAAACAAGATCACGATCCTCTGGAGGCCGGAGCTTTCCCATATCCAGGAAATAAACCATATGCATGAGTATAAGAGGGAGAGCAAGAAGTTTGTCACCGAAAAGATCCTTGGCCTGGTGGAGGAAGAGGAACTCCACAGGGAGATTTCCGATGAGCTTTTTGAGAGGGACTACAATACCATTGCTGAACGGATAAACGAATACAGAAAAAGCATGAATAAAAAACCCCGTAGAAAACGGCGGAAGACCAAATACAACAAGGTCAGGGCATAAAAATGCCCTTTTAGTCAAGTGTTTTTATAATCAGCATTGTTTCTTATTTTGTACTTTTTTCTTATCATTTTATGTAAATCTGTGGTATAATATTAAGAAGAGTCGCTGATGACTACCCCCCCTTTTTGATCCCTGAAGGTTTTCAAAAAGGGGTATCGTATTACTGTGGCGCTCAAAACAGAAAGAGAGGAAAGCTTAATGAAAAAAGGAAAGAAAGCAAGACTGGGTATCGAGTACCAGCTTATCATGCAGGCTTTTATCCCTGCACTGATAATCGGGCTCGTTGTCACCATCGTCCTGGGGGTCAACATGAAGAATTCCCTTGAAAAACAGACTCTTGAATCTCTGCTTGGCTGCTGCTACCTCTACGGGGATTTTGCGGATACGGTCGATGCGGCTGAAGGGGACAATACAATGGAGGATCATCTTAAAGCCCAGTCCGGTTATGACTATACCTGGTTTGTGGATGGCAAACGTTTTGCCACCTCTGTTGTAAAGGATGACGGGTCAAGGCCCATAGGTACATCCGCTGCGCCCGAGGTAATTGAAGCCGTCATGAACAAAAAGCAGGTATATACTTCAACAAATACCGATGTGGCCGGAAAGAAGTATTTTGTTGCCTATGTTCCCATGGAGCAGGATGACGGAAGCATAGACATGGCTTTTGCCGGTGAACCGAGAGCTGAAGTGGAAAGTGCCATTTCCTCTGCCATCATAAAGGTAGTTATCATATTCATAATCCTTATTGTACTATGTCTTTTAGTGGTCTATTTCCTTGCGAGAAGGCTTACCGATGTGGTAAAGACAAACCTGGATACCATAGAGCATCTTTCAAACGGCGAGTTTGTCAAGGCAGATAAATATACTGATAGGAATGACGAGCTGGGTGACATGATCCGTGACACCAACGGCTTAATTGACACCCTTTCGGGGATTGTGGAAGACATCAAGAACAGTGCCAGCATAGTGGAGCAGTCCAGTGCACATCTGGCAGATGCGTCATCCCAGATGGCGATCACCACAGACGGTTTCTCTAATGCGGTGAGCGAGCTGGCTGAAGGAGCGAACCAGCAGGCACAGGATATACAGACTGCCACAGCGAATGTGGGTGACATGGGAGAGAATATCGCATCAGTTTCAAACAGCGCAGGCACCCTTTCAAGGACCGTTGATTCCATGAACCAGACTTCCAAGGAATCTGCGGCAGCCCTTGATACCCTTGTCAAGGCTTCCGATGAAATGGCTGAATCCGTCCAGTCCATCACAAAGAAGATCCAGGCCACCAGATCTGCGGTTGACGAGATCAACAGCAAGGTAGACGCAATTAATTCCATTGCGGCCCAGACAAACCTCCTTTCCCTCAATGCTTCCATAGAGGCGGCAAGGGCAGGGGAAGCAGGAAGAGGCTTTGCGGTTGTTGCCGATGAGATAAGGCAGCTAGCTGATGATTCCGCCAACTCCGCCAAGGAGATCCGGGAGACCATGGAAAGGCTTATCACCGATTCCGGTGCAGCTGTGGAAGAAGCAGCCGTTGTTCAGGAATCAGTTAGGAACCAGAAGGAGATCATGGAGAAAACCACCGTTGCCATTGACGATCTTCTCCAGGGCATCACCACCACAGTGGAAGAGGTCCAGGGCATTACAGGATATGCCGAGGCCTGCGATGCTTCCAAGGCCGGGGTTATCGATGCCATGAGCGGCCTGTCCGCAGTATCCGAAGAGAATGCCGCAAGCTCCGAAGAGACATCGGCTGCAGTCGAGGAAATGAACGCTACCGTCACTACCCTTTCTGAGTCTGCGGAAGATCTGAAGAAGATAGCCTTAAGGCTTGCGGAAGATATCGGTTTCTTTAAGTAGGTAACAGTGAATGGCTTATAATTTCTTTGCAGCCATTTCCAGAATGAAATACATAGGGCGCTGGGCCCTTATGCGTAATTCCAGGGAGGAGACTCTTTCAGAGCACTCCCTGGAAGTTGCTATGATAGCCCATGCCCTCTGTACCATCGGGAATGTGAGATACGGACATAAAATGAATGCCGAGAAAGCAGCGCTTATCGGCATTTATCATGATGCTTCGGAAATCATCACAGGGGACATGCCCACCCCGGTGAAATACTATAATTCAAATATCCGTTCCGCCTACAAGGATGTGGAGAAGATCGCCGACGAGAAGCTCCTTTCCAAGCTTCCGGATGACCTTAAGGGTGAATTTGAAGCTGTCTTTAAGGGTAATGATGATGATCCGGAAGACGTTTACATGCGCCGTCTCGTAAAGGCTGCGGACAAGCTGTCCGCCCTTATAAAGTGCATGGAAGAGCGGCAGTCCGGCAATTCCGAATTCCGCACCGCCGAGAACAGTATCAGGAAAAAGGTGGACGATATGAGCCGTGACCTCCCTGAAGTCAGGGATTTTATGGATGATTTCCTTCCGGCCTACGGAAAGACCCTGGATGAATTAAACGACAGCTGAAACATTCTTTATAGGCTTCTTTTATCTTCACTGTCTTTTTCCCTGTCAGTTATCATTCCGCCAAAACCTGACAGCGCAGCAAAGGGCGCAAACTGGGCTGCCCGGTTTGTGATCTCCATCCTTGGATGTTTCTTTGATGTGGGGTGGGGAAGATCTATTATATCTTCGTATTCCCTGATATCCGGATTTTTATTGTTCATGCCTTATGGCCTCCCACCTGTTTATTCCTGTCCCGCATGGTGCCGTGTTCCATAAGGTTCATACCCTTTAGCAGAGCGTTTTTTCCGTATTTTTTCTTTATGGAGAGCACTGCTTCCTGTACCTTCTTTTCCTTTTCAAGGAATTCCTTTTTCTGCTTACGTTCCTTTTCAAGCTCGCCGTAATCCGTAAAGAGATCCAGCTGTTCATAGTGTTCTTCCTGGCTCTCCCTGCGCTTTGCTTCTTCTTCAGGGATCACATGGTTTGCCACTACGTAGATCCTTCTAACAAGGAGCCCCGGAACGATTATCCTGTCATATAGTTCCATGGCCTTTTCGATCATCAGTCTGGAAGAGGAAGTGAATTCGCCCATATTCGCAGTGCCATGGGCGGATTTCGGTACCAGCCTCCCGTAGTGGTCATATTCCACCGGACCTTTGTAACCGGCCCTGATATCGGGATTATCCATGCACTCCCTGTCGTAGCAGACAGTAAGCACAATCTGATCTGTAACTAAGCTTTTTTCAAAGAGCCCCATTACAAGATTGTCTGTCATTTCCTGTACTATAAGCTTGGCTTCCTCTACGGTATAAGCCCTGTGGAGTACCTGACCTTCGCTCAGGCTGTTATTTTCCGGAACATAGGATTTTATATCCTGTATGGTACAGTTTTCATATCCCCAGGCGTGGTCTATCAAAAGCTCAGCATTTACGCCAAAAAGCTTATATAACAGATCCTCATTGTAATAGCTGCTTTCATCCCCGATGGAACAACGGGCCACATCACCCATGGTGTACATCCCGTGTTTTTCGAGTTTATTGGAGTAGCCCCGGCCTATACGCCAGAAGTCCGTCAAAGGCCTGTGGGCCCAGAGTTCCCGTCTGTAGCTCATTTCATCAAGCTCCGCAAGCCTCACTCCGTCCTTATCCGGAGGCATATGCTTTGCCACTATGTCCATTGCTATCTTGCATAGATAGAGATTGCTGCCTATCCCTGCGGTGGCTGTGATACCGGTCTGCTTAAGCACATTCCGTATCATCTTTATGCACAGTTCCCTGGGGGTGGTGTCATAGATCCTCAAATACTCCGTAGCATCTATAAAGACCTCATCCACGGAATACACATGGATATCCTCAGGCGCTATATATTTTAAATATATCTCATATATATCCGAGCTGTATTTCATATACAGTCCCATTCTTGGTACGGCTGTGACATATTCTAAGGCATATTCAGGATGCTCCCTTAATTCCTTAAGGCTTTTGCTGCTGCCCTGAAATTCCCCGCCGGGTGCTTTTTTCTTTCGTTCCCTGTTTATCTTCTTAACCGCAGCCTCCACTTCAAATAACCTGGGACGGCCCGGCACCCCGAAGGTCTTAAGGGCAGGAGACACCGCAAGGCAGATGGTCTTTTCCGTCCTTGACCTGTCTGCCACCACAAGAAACACATCCAGGGGATCGTAGCCCATTTCCCTGCTTTCCACCGATGCGTAAAAGGACTTTAAGTCTATGGCTATATAGCTTTTTTCATTATTGATATTACCTACCATACTGATATAATAGTATCACATATTACAACGGATGTGAACGTACGTTCTTCAAAGAGGTTTAATTAATGATAAGATCGGATTTTCATATGCACACTTTTTTGTGTGACGGAGCGGACAGTCCGGAAGATATGGTGAAGGCTGCTATTGATAAGGGGCTTGTTTACCTGGGGTTTTCGGGGCATATGGACCCGCCCTGTGGTGTGTCCATGGATATTGAAGAGTATAAG
>JAFSKT010000062.1 GCA_017448845.1 Lachnospiraceae bacterium | reverse complement strand
TGCACTGTCCCACACATCATTATCCGAAAGTGACTGGAAACGCACCTTATCCAGATAAGGTTTCATGTCTAAGAGCAGACGGCTTCCCGTAACATAATCCACCTGCAGAACATGATCCTGAAGCGGTGAAACATTTGAAATATACCTTCTTTCCAAATACTTACCCTCCTGTATTTCTCAGAAAGAATCCTCGTTTCCCTCATAGCGGCATAAAAAAACCACCGTACAGAATTGTACGGTAGTCCTAAAAAAAAGTAATTAACCAAAAGTTAGTTTTTTCTAAACCGGGGTCTATGCTCACTCATTCCCCAGCATAGCAAAGAGCTGCTGCCGCTTGGTGCGGCGGTCTCCTTCGATGCGAAGCTTGGAATAGATCTGGTTGACGTACTGCTTGACACTGCCCTCGGACAGGAAGAGCTTTTCCGCGATCTCGCGATTGCTCATACGCTGGCCCATAAGGGACACGATCTCATATTCGCGGTCGGTGAGGACTTCAAGTGCCGCAGGCCGGATATCCTTTTCTCCGCTGCCCTTCCTTGTTTCAATGACAGCGCCAAGTTCCCCGATACGGCCGGCAAAAGCAGCCTCCTTCCCCTTATTGAAAGACTTAAGCGTATCCTTTATATACCTGTAGTTTTCTGCAAAAGGCAGAAGCAGCTCGTCCGGCATCGCTTTCTGAAGAGCGGTTTTAAGCATCGCTTTAGCTTCTTTTTTCTTGCCCAGTTTCTCATAGGCACCGGCGCTCTGTATGAGGAGATGCAGGGAAACAAGCCCGTAATGAAGAGCCTCACACATTTTCAAAAGTCCCTCGCTCCGGCCGATTACTTTGGCGTAAGCCCCTTCTGACAGGTAGACCTGGTTTTCTATCATCTCATGCATGGGCTTTCCGGGTGCCAGGATATTTACAGTGGAAAGTTTATGATCCCTGAAAGTTTCCGGCACATTGTTTAAGTCATTAAGCAGCGCGTAGTAGTAAGCGCAGGAAGCGTTCCAGATATTTAAGTATGCGATATTATGATGCCTCAGCAGCTCTTCGTAACGCTCCTTAAAGCCTTTTCTCCGGTCCGTATCCGTAAAGAGCGAAAGGCGTCTTTCCGTGAAATCGCAGCAAAGAGCCATGTTCACCTGATTGCTTTCCTCTATCTCGTTATAAGCACTCTCAAGGGCGATCTTAGCATCCTGAAAACGCCCCTGCATAAGGGCCGTTTCCGAGCTCATGATCTTTTCAGCGCCCCTGCCGTGGCCGTCGGTGATCTTATAATAATGGGGCATGCACTCGTCCATTTCATTAAGCTCTTTAGCAAGTTCCCCGGGTTCCCTGTGGAACATCATAAGTACGGAAGGCGAGCCGAAGGTCCAGCCGCCCCTGTTTGTTATGCTGATCGCGATCCGGCTCATCCGGGAGCTGGCGCTCCTGTGAAGGGCACTCATGGCGCTGATATCGTTATACATGAGGAAACTCGTTATCAGATCGCATTCCCCAAGGAGATTTCCCTTTTCCACCGGATCCATATCCGGCTGTTCTTCAATGGCGTTTAACAGTATCCCTTTTAATTCCATCATCTTCGGGATCTGGCGCCAGTTGAACATGCAGCGCATCAGCACAAGGATGGACAGCGGATTTTCCTTAAGCGCTTCCACCGGACATTTTTCAAGCATCTCAAGTATCACCTTAGGATCAAAGGAGGAAACCAGTATTCCCGCATCCTTACGGATCACGCGCAGCATGGCTTCAAAATTCTTGCTCTGCCTGTAGAATTTCAGCGCATTCAGGTATTGATCGTGTTCTTCGTACCACAGACCGAAACGGTTCCGGTAATGATCCTGTTTATCCTTATCCCGGGTGCTAAATACCCGCTCTGCGCATTCCTTCATCATGTGATGGAAACGGTAACTCTTCCCGTCCGGAAGCCTGCTCACAAAGGCGTTCTGCCCGGTAAGAGTTCTTAATATCTCTTTGGAATCCGGATCCTCTGTTACGAAAACCGCCATCTCAACGGTGAATTCGTCCGCAAGTCCCATAACGGAAAGAAAGTCCCGCTGCGGGTCTGAAAGAGGATCGATAAGAGCTGCGATAAACATATCGTAGATGTCTGAATTCTGATCCGGCAGCTCTCCCCGTTCATATAAGGTGCAAAGGTTAAGGTAAATGGCTGAAAACCAGCCTTCGCAGGAATAAAGCAGGTCATCGATCTGAGACTCCGTAAGAGCAAGGCCGCAGCGGTGGGCATACACGGCAAGCTCCGTGTGATTAAGACGCAGGAACTCAGTTCCTATCTGATAAACATTGGAACCAAGCCTTAAAACCTCTGCCGAAGGCAGGAAACGGTCCCGGCTTGCGATGATGAGATGCACGTTTTCGGGCAGGCGGCCGGAGATCATGCAGATAAAATCCAGCATCCTTTCATCTGTCATCAGATGAAAATCATCAATAAAGATATAGCATTCCCTGTCCCCCTCAAGCTCACGGCACATGGCGTCCGCAAGAAGCCCTGCCGCGGCAACATCCGTGGGATAGGGATAATCTTTCATGAAATCGAAACCCTCATGGACAAAGGCGTCCTGCATACTCTTCCAGAAGATCATCAGGTTTCCGGAATATACGCTTATGCGTATCACCTTTATTTTCGCGGTCTTTGACCTCTCCGAAAGATACCAGTTCACCGCAGTTGTCTTCCCGTAGCCCATGGGCGCCACAACCGCAGTAAGAGCTGCGGCGGATATGGGCCGGAGCCCCTCCTGCAGCCTTTCGGAAATATAGATCGTATTAAGGTTCCATTTTCTTTTCGGCATGTATTTCCCATCCTGTTTATGACATCATTCTGATAAGCTTAAAGAGAAGCGCGAAGAAAATATCCCTGATGAGATGCCTTATGAGAAACACGATATGTATCCCAAGGCACGCTCCTTCGATACTCTTAAAGTAAAACCAGCCTGCTGCGGCTCCGATGGGGAGAAAGATCACCCCCGACGTAAAGATCAGGGTCCCGGTTAAAAACTGTATTATGAAAGCCCCCAGGGATATGGCGGTTGCGATGTATAAAAGCTTATTTATCCCGAATACAAAGCCCGCAACTCCAAGCAGTCCCATAACCATGTAAAAGATATAGGACATGTGTAAGAGCCTTGCGAATGCGTTCCCGATAGCCGCCTCTGTCTTATCGGAATCAATCCTGTTCGCAGGGTTTCTGCTGTTCTTTCCGATGATCCCTCCGCATTCCGGACAGATAAGGTCATCCTTCCCGGAAACAGCTAAAGGCGCAAATTCAAAATCTTTTTTACAGTTTTCACAATATCTCAGCATCTTTTTACCGGAAGACTCCCTTTTATCCTTCCGCGGATTTATTCCTTAATTCAAACAGGCGGTCAACGATTTTCACTGCTGCGAATCCCATTACTATTCCCAGAACAGATCCAACCAGCACATCAGTGGGGAAGTGCATAAAGAGATACAGCCTGCTGAATGCGACCAGGGCCGCGACAATGAACGCTGCGATCCCTGCCTTCCTGTGATACATGAAGATCGCGGTAGCCGCCCCAAAGCTGAATCCCGAGTGGGAAGAAGGGAATGATGAGCTTGTGGGCCGTTCCACTAAAAGAGGGAAGTCAAGATCTATCTGACACGGGCGGGGTCTTGATATCAGATGTTTAAGTATAAAGTGTCCGAAGATCATAACCCCGATATAAGATATCAAAACTGCCGCTCCCGCTTTCCGGGTTTTCTTAAAGATCAGCAGTATGACTCCGATAATAAGCCATAACTGCGCATATGAACCTGTTATCTTTGTAAGAAAGAGAAAAAAACTGTCCAGGAAACTGTTATGCGGAAGGGCATAAAGTATGGATAATTCCATTGTCGTTTACTCCTTACGATAATCGTTGTTTATCAAGATACAGCTTTTTATCCGCACGCTTCATGCAGT
>JAFSKT010000061.1 GCA_017448845.1 Lachnospiraceae bacterium | reverse complement strand
GCAGTCCTCAACGGTGTGGTGACAGTCCACTTCCAGATCTCCCTTACACTTAAGGCTCAGATCAAAAAAGCCGTGCTTCGCAAATCCGCTCAGCATGTGGTCAAAAAAACCCACCCCCGTGTCGATCTCCGCCTTACCGCTGCCATCCAGCACCAGCTTACAGCTGATGTCCGTTTCCTTTGTTGTTCTTGTTATCTCTGCTTCTCTGATCATACTTTTTCTCCGTTATATTACTGAAACCTGACGGCAATAGAATTCGCGTGGGCCGTAAGTTTCTCCGCCCGGGCGAAGGCTTCGATGTCCTCATGTATAGACCTCAGTGCCGGCTCCGAATAGGAAATGATACTGGTCTTTTTAATAAAGTCATCAACGGACAGGGGCGAGAAGAACTTGGCCGTGCCGTTGGTGGGAAGTACGTGGTTAGGTCCCGCAAAGTAGTCTCCCAAAGGCTCGGAAGAATAGGGCCCAAGGAAGATGGCACCGGCGTTCTTAACCATGGTCATGGTCTTCCAGGGATCCCTGGTGACGATCTCCAGATGCTCGGAAGCGATGTCGTTCACCGCATCAAGGGCATCCGTAATGTTCTTTGCCACAAGAGCATAACCGTAGTTTTCAAGGGACTTCTCAATAATATCCCTCCGGGAAAGAACCGTAAGGAACCTGTCGATCTCCTCAGAGACCTTCTCTGCCAACTGCCTGCAGGTGGTCACAAGAATGGCTGAAGCCATTTCGTCATGCTCCGCCTGGGATAAAAGATCCGCAGCGATAAACTTCGGATTGGCACTGTCATCGGCAAGTACCAGTATTTCCGAAGGTCCTGCAATGGAATCAATGCTCACATGGCCGTAAACTGCCCTCTTTGCTAAAGCCACGTAGATGTTTCCGGGGCCCACGATCTTATCCACCTTCTTGATGGACTGGGTGCCGTATGCCATGGCGGCTATTGCCTGGGCGCCTCCGGTCTTAAAGATATCCCGGATCCCAAGGAGCTTACAGGCTGCAAGAACCTGGGGATTGACCTTCCCTTCACTGTTTGCGGGGGTGGTCATTATTATCTCCTTTACGCCCGCAACCAGGGCCGGAACCACATTCATAAGAACTGAACTGGGATAAACCGCTTTTCCGCCGGGAACATAGACCCCTGCTCTCTCGATGGGGCTTATCCTCTGACCTAAGATCACCCCATTTTCCTTTGTATTAAAGAAGCTCTGCCGCTTCTGGCACTCGTGGAAAGAACGGATGTTATTGATTGAGCGTCCCATGACTCCCATCAGGTCCTCGCCCACGGTCCTTACCGCCTCTGCCACTTCTTCATCGGTCACCCGGAAGGTTTCCGCTGTCAGCTTGCAGTGGTCAAACTTTTCCGCATATTCAAAGATGGCCTCATCTCCGCGGTTCCTCACATCATCGATGATGGCCGCCACCTGCTTTTCCTGCTCCGGAAAGCTGTCGGGCTTACGCTTTAATAGCTTTCCTAAAAGGTCGGCTTTTGTTTCCCTGTTTAAGTCTACGATTTTCATGATTTTACCCCTGATCTTTTATTCTTCTATTCTTCTACTTCGCGGAGGGCGTTTATTATCTCCCTTATTCTTTCCGCTTCCATCCTCATGGAAACCTGGTTCACCACCATTCTGGCTGAAAGGGGGCATACCTCCTCTAAGACCGAGAGGCCGTTTTCCCTTAAGGTGGATCCTGTCTCCACTATATCACAGATAACGTCCGAAAGTCCCACTATGGGAGCTAACTCTATGGAGCCGTTCAGTTTTATTATATCAACTGTCTGGAACTTTTTATTATGGAAATAGTCCCTTGCGATACGGGGATATTTCGTTGCCACCTTTATCATCTCATGGTGGTTTAAGAGCTCAGCCGCATCCGGGAAACCGCAGATACACATGCGGCACTTTCCGAATCCCAGATCCAGCACTTCGTATATATGCCGGTTCTCCTCCATTATGATGTCTTTTCCGGAAACTCCGATGTCGGCTGCCCCGTGCTCCACATAAGTAGGCACATCCGGTCCCTTTGCAAGGAAAAACTTAAGCTTCTTTTCTTCATTTACGAAGATAAGCTTTCTTGAAGACTTATCCTTCATCTCCTCGCAGGTGATCCCGATCTTTTCAAAACGCTCCAGCGTCTTGTCCGCAAGCCTCCCCTTTGTAAGGGCAAATGTAAGATATCTCATCAGGATAACACCTCCTCACCGCCCTCACTTAAGAAATACACGGCGTCAAAATCTTTACGGGACAGAACTTCTCTGTATCCGTCCATGTCCTTTTTATCGCTTATGAGAGTCATGGCAGTATCCGTGCCCTCTTCCCTTAAATCCCGGGCCTTTTTCAACGCAGCTTCAAAACGCTCCGGTGTATAGAGCACAAGGCTCTTCTTTCTGCTTTCCCTGTCCTCAATATGCTGGCGGTTTAAGATCAGAAGGAGCTGGTCTATTACCACCGTAAAACCTATGGCCGCCTTGTCCTTTCCGAAGGCCTTTAAGAGGTTGTCGTAGCGTCCTCCCCTTATCACGGCTTCTCCGGTGCCGAAGGTATAGGCCCTGAATACTATCCCGGTATAATAATCATGCTTTGAAAGCATTCCAAGATCAAAAGTCAGGTACTTTTCAACCCCGTAGACCTCAAGCTTTTTATACAGCTCCTGCAGCCTCTTAACCGCATCGAGGGAGCGGGGGATATCCTTTACCTTCTCGGCAGCTTCTGAAAGAACCTCTGCTCCGCCGAAAAAGTCAGGGAAGGACTGCAGTGTTTCCCTTATCTCATCACTGATCTCCACGTCATTTAAGGCGTCAAGGGTACCGAAATAGTTTTTATTCCTGATATTTTCCGTAAGGTCCTTTATGGTCTCGGCATCGAGGGATGCGTATTGGCAGAGCCCCTTAAAGTACTCGGCGTTTCCGATACAGAGCTGGAAATCCGTGAGTCCCGATAAGATAAGCACCTGCACAGCAAGGTTTATCATCTCCGCGTCGGCGTCTACTGAAGGGTCGCCCATATATTCAAGTCCCAGTTCCGTCACTTCCTTAAGCTTTCCCTGGAGCTCCGATGAATTGGTAAAGGTCTGGCCTAAATAACTTAAGCGCACCGGCAATTTGTCATCAAGGAAATACTTGGCCGCAGCCCTTGCTGCTCCCGGAGTGAAGTCGGGGCGGAGAGCCAGGGTATTGTTCTCGCTGTCAAAAAACTTATATATCTCCTTTGAAGGAGTGGTGCCTATGTCATTTAAGAACACATCAAAGTATTCAAAGGTCGGGGTCTCGATCTCGCTGTAACCATAGGAAGAAACAAGGGCCTTAAGCTTTTCCTTTAAGGTATTCTTACGTTTCAGCTCCTCCCCGTATATGTCCCTCACACCCTCAGGCGTGTGTAATAGTCTGTTGGTCATTTAACTTAATTACTCCTTTCGTCCAGATCCTTCTGCACTGCATCCAGATATGGAAGATACATACCCCCTGTGGGGGTTATAAAGTATTTTTCCTCAGTTTCCTCATACCTGAAGGAACGCCTGCCCCCATTTTCCCAGCGCTGCCAGAAGTCATAAAGCTTTCTGAAGGGCAGGTAATAAAAGCTTTCCCGCTCGGTGTAATGTATAAGGAAAAAGGCTATGCCGCCCTGCTCCTCAAATTCCTTCATGAACTGCACCTGGTGCTCATGAATGTTTCTAAGGGTGAAGGTATCCACCGCGCATTCCTTGGCGTCAAAGCAAAGGGGGATGCCCTGTACTGCTCCTATGTAATCCACGGTGCTCTTCTGGTCAAAATAGGCGAGCTTTATGGTCCTTGTTTCCTTATCGAACTCCACAGGGGTAATGGGAGTGGGGATCTTCTGGATAAGGGCCAGCTTCTTTTCCCTGTACTCCTCATTGGTGCGGTTTATAAGCTCTTCCAGCTCCGAACCCCGGAGCCCTCTGGTCTTCCAAGTGGGCATGGACCGCTTTTTCCCCCTTACATATTTATACCCAGTTCCTCATAGGGGATCTTTACCTCAATAAATCCCGAAGCATAAGGTCCCACACAATAAGGCTGGTAAACCACACTGACACTGTCATTGTTAAAATGCATTTCCATGTCGATGGAGGCATACTCCGCAAAGGTCTGCCTCATCTCCCCTTCCCTGTCCGGATCATATTCCTCATAATATCCGTTATTCCCTTTTTTCCAGTCATCAAGGGAGTATTTGATCACTATTTCCTTGAAACTCTCTTCATCTCCCTTATAGATATCCCTCATGGTAACAAGCGCCCCGGTATCCTTATCAAAGAGATAATTATACTCACCGGGCATGCCGTGGGCTCCTCCGCTGAAATTATAGTCTGAAAGGAAGAGGTTCAGATAATGGGAACCCACTTCCGTGATACCTGAAAAACTCTGGTCATAGCTGTAGGTGGGGGTCCAGCCGTTCTCATCATTAAGATCATAGTATCCGTTATCAAAGACATCCTGATGGGCGGTCTTTGCTACATGGTCGTAGTAATCCTTAAAGCGTTCGTAGATATCCTTGATCTCCTTATTCATCTCCGCTGAATGGGGGATCTCATCGTGGAAAGTAAACCATTCCATGCTTCCGGTGAAATACCTGTAATCACCTTCTTTTCTGGCCTCAGTCTCCTTTTCCACATGGCCGTAGTCCGCAAAGGTCTTATGCTCTTCCACCGCGTCAAAGGTTATGGTACTTCCGGGTGCAGAGGGATCCAGGACATTTACACACTGCCATGCCACGTCTCCCCTGTGGCCTTCCTTTACGGTATCAAAGAAACGGAGATACCATACGTAATTTCCCTTAACAGAGAAGGCGTTGAACTCCTTTCCCAGATAGGAAGAGGTGACTCCGCAGTATTCGGGGATGGTCACAAGGAACTCCCCTTTATCCTTGGCGTAATCAAAGCCTTCTTCCGGAGCCCTGTAATAACTCCTGCTCTTTACGCTCTCGTCCTCATACTTTTCCTCTGTCAGGTAATATATATATCCGTCTTTGATATCCACTATGTCAAAGCGTATATTCTCCCTGCTGCCTTCACAGATCACAGTCCTTCCGCCGGTTTTAACGTCATAGCGCACAAAGGAATAATCCCCGGGACGGGCCATGCTGCTTCCTTCCTTCTCCACGAAGACATATTTGTCATCATAATAGTCTCCGCTGTAGATATCCGGATCCCCGGGATCGAATTCGCTTAAGAGCTCTCCCTTTTCGTCAAAGGCAAAGATATGGCCGTTTTCGGAATTAAGCATATAGGTCCTGCCGATCTTCGCAAAATCTTCGGCGATAAAGTTGGCATAATTCAGCTTTCTCAAAGTATTGCCCTTATAGGCTTCAAGGGAAGAACGGAGCCTCTCCAGTTCATAATCCCGCTCGAATTCTTTTTTCTCAGGATCGAAATAGTAAAGTAAGTCCCACTGCAGGTCCATATCATAGTATTCATAATAGAATTTCTCATTATAGACCGTACTCTTATTGATGGTGGTCCCCTTCTTTAACACGGGCTCGGCGCTCTCAAAGCCCTTATCCGCCGTGCGGTACAAAAGCTTATATGTACCGTCTTCATCCATCTTCAGTACGTAGAAATACTTATCTCCGCCGGCGCAGGAAACTATGGTCTCCTTATCGTTGGCGCTGTATTCATTCCTTACGGAACCGTTATCTTCTACGTAAAATATATTCTTCGAACCGAAAAGGAACCGGTCCCCAAAGCTTAAGCCCTCAAGACCGAAACCGCTTTCCTTCTTTGTATCAGCGCTTTCCTCTTCTTTTCCGGATTCCTCCGGAGCCGCCTCTTCTTTAACGCTTTTATCAGGGACTTCTTCCTTTGCTTCTTCCTTTGTTTCTTCCTGAGGGGGTGTCTCTGCAACTGCTTCAGCCGTGCTTTCCTCTGCTGCCTTCCCCTCATCCTTACTGCCGCATCCGTTGAAAATAAGGGCTGCAGCCATGAAAATTCCCATAAGGGCAGGTATTAAAAAACTTCTGTTATTTAACTTCTTCATAATATCCTCAGTTCCTTTTATTTATTCAAACCCTGTATTTCAGCAGGGATTTCATATCATCCTTTAATTCCGCTTCAAAGCTTTTACCGCTTATGGAAGAAAACTCCTTATCCATCTTCGGGAATTCAACCCTGAAAGCATGGAGCATCTGTCTCTTTATACTTAGCGTTTCCGAGCAGGCCCTTGAATCCTCTGTGAAATACTTCATGTCACCCAACACCGGATATCCGGCGTGTAGAAGATGGGCCCTTATCTGATGGGGCTTACCGGTGACAAGCTGTACCTTTAAGAGAGTCAGATCGTAATTCTTTACCCTGATCTTGCCCTCCTTTTCAGCTATGGTCTCCACCGGATCGGAATCCTCATAACGCTTATCTTCCGTGATCTCCGCCATGTTCTTCTCCTTGTCCTTATGGAGATAGCCCTTTAATTCCAGCTTCCCCTTAAGTTCTCCCACGACTATGGCGTAGTAGTATTTTTTAAGGCTCCTGTCCTTTATCACTTCGCTTAAAGCTTTTAAGCCCTTCTGAGTCTTTCCGCAGAGCACAAGCCCTGAAGTATTCCGGTCCAAACGGTTGCATACAGAGGGCTTCACCGCATAGTGCTTTACCTCATTTTCAAGATATGAAAGAAGCATATCGTTAAGGGAAATACTGCCGGAGCCGTCCGACTGGCTTAAAAGATCAGCATCTTTATTCACTATCAGTATGTTTGTATCTTCAAATACTATGTTCTTCTTGAATCTTTTTAACTCTTCCTTTTTTACGGAGACCTTTGCCGCATCCTTACCGAATCTGGGCTTAAAGCTCTCTATGACCTCATCGGAAAAAAAGACCTTTACGCTGTCCCTTTCCTTAAGGACTTCCTTCCCTGTGGCCTTTCCCCCGTTCAGTACTATGTTCTTTTTTCTTAAGGCCTTGAAAACAACTCCGCCCTTTGCACCGGGCAATACCTTTTCCAGATATTTAAGCAGGGTCTGTCCTTCATCGGCACTGTTTATCACATATTCTTTCATAGAAATACATCCGTTATTAAAATAGCGGTTTACTTCATTATCAGGGCGTACTGCATGGCATCTTCTTCTCCGAAGAGCTTTGAAATGGTCTTGTATAGTTCAACGTAATCACCGCCGTTTGAAGCTCCGAACTTAAATAAGTGGCAGCCGTCGGTTTCACCTATATAGACCAGCCTGTCGGCAGGGATCGCAAGACTGCCAAGGGCCGCTTTCACATCTTCGTTGAGCTCCTTCTCTTCCTCATCCCGGAGCCACCCTGCGCTGGCAAAAAGATCCGCAACCTGGATGAAACAATAATAATTCACCATTGCTTCTTCATCGGGAGCATCCGTATCCAGGACTATGGGAACAAGGTTGCTGCCGGATTCTTCCACGCAGACTATCTTTCTGTATGCGTCTGCAAGTATCTTTTCTCCGCTGTCCGGGTTCTTCATTACGGGAAGCACCTTTTCATCGGCTGAACCGTCCAGAAGGGTAATGGGTCCGCTCCATATCTCATTGCTGTATTTATCAAAGGAGAATTCCTCTATGCTGTCACTTAAAAAGTGTTCAAAATCCTCATCCTCAGCTTCACTTAATACCGCTCCTTCAAGTCCTTCTCCTTCGGATAATGACACGCCTACAGGAGCAGCCTCAGGCTGGGGAGCAGCTTCTTCCGCCGCCGGTGCTGCCTCGGTGGGAGGAGCTTCTTCCGGAGTAACGTTTTCTTCCGCTACAGCTCCTGCATCCGGAGTCTCTGTAGCAACAGTCTCTTCTGCCGCGCCGGTTTCTGCGCTTTTCACCTTCGTGATGATCCTTGCGCTCAAAACAGCGATCATCACCACCAGCACCACAGACATTATGATCAATACAACAAAACCCGACTTCTTCATAGTTCAAATCTCATAATGACAGATTCCCGATAAGCTCCAGCATCTCGTGGTCTGTCTTTAATACCTTTATATTCTGCTCGTTAAGGTACTTTAATCTGTTTATAAACTCTTCCCTGGTCTTAAAAACCCTTATATGCCATTCCCTGAAACCGTTTTTTTTCGCCATCAGCGTAAGGTGGCGGATAAGCTCCTTTTCCTCTTTTTCATCGAGGGAGGAATAGAGCATCAGGTTCTTATTTATAACCCCTATACAGGGAGCATAATAGGACTTTTCCGAGGTGGTAAGTACCGAGTCGTAAAAACAGGGTATCCTGCCTTTGTTTTCCTCTATCGCATCATGATCCTCAGGGCTTAAGGACTTAAACCTTAAGTACATTATAAGGTTCACGCTTGCCATGGCGGTAGGGATCGCAGAGATCACCGCAAGTATAAGAAAGACCTTGCCGTGTTCCGGAAAGATGACCCAGGTACATAAAGCCAGTATCAGGGTTATCAGGCCAAAAAGAATAAAGCGCAAAAGGGATGTGAAATGCCTGGAATCCAGATATCCCCATTCACCCTTCTTCGGAGTTCCCTTATTCTTCTTATCCGCCGTCCCTTCCGGCCTTACGCCGTCTTCACTCTGCATATCAGGTCCTCTTCGGTACTATCTCATTCCTGTCCTTAAATATGGAATTACCCGGGATCACGCCTCTTACCCTGGACAGGGGATAGATATTGGTATTTCTCCCGATCACGGTTCCGGGATTAAGGACGCTGTTGCATCCCACTTCCACATGGTCTCCAAGCATCGCTCCCATTTTCTTGAGCTTTGTCTCTATCTCTTCATTCCCGTCCTTCACCACTACAAGAGTCTTATCCGACTTCACATTGGAAGTGATGGAGCCGGCTCCCATATGGGAATAAAAACCTAAAATGGAATCTCCTACATAATTATAATGGGGAACCTGTACATGATTAAAGATTATCACATTCTTGAGCTCCGTGGAATTACCGATAACACAGTCATTTCCTATAAGAGCCTTCCCACGTATAAAGGCACCTGGGCGGACTTCCGTATTTTCCCCTATTATGCAGGGACCGATGATAGCTCCCACCGTGGGATAGATCTTAGCGCTTTTAGCGATCCAGACATCCTCTTCCTTTTTATCGTACTTTTCCGGATCCAGCTTTTTTCCCAGCTCCTTTATGAGATCCCCTATGCCAGATAAGGCTTCCCAGGGATAGGTAAAGCCCTTTAAGTACTCTCCGGCCAGTGTTTCATCAAGGTCATATAAGTTATCTATCTTTGCATTATCCATAAATCACACCCGTTATTACATTTGATTTATTGCCTTAAACCTGCCTGCAAGTGTGGAGCTCAGATTATTTTCCCGTATGTTTTCCACGTATTTTGTCACATATCTGTCAAGGGTTTCCCTGTATTCCTTCGGATCCAGTTCCCCCTTTTCAACCTTTGATAAACCCTTTTCCCAGCTGGCGGTCATCTCGGGATTAAGCATTCCCGGCATGGTGAAATACACCACTTCATATACCATTTCCCCCAGCTTCCCGGGAGTCAGGATCTGAGTCTTTTTATTAAGGGAAAGGTAGCTTATCTTCACCAGCTTTTCCAGTATTCCCGCCCTGGTGGCACTGGTTCCTATGCCTGCTCCCTTTATCTGGGATCTCAGTTCCTCGTCTTCTATAAGCTGTCCCGCATTCTCCATTGCAAGGATCATGGAACCTGTGGTATAGCGTTTAGGCGGGCTTGTCTTACCCTCCTTGATATCAAAGGAGCGGGTCTCCACTGAAAGCCCCTTTTTCAAAGCCGGCAGCAGTGCCATGAGATCCGGAGAATCCTCTTCTTCCTCTTCCTCATTTTCTTCTCCCGCCTTTTCCTTTTTATCCTTCTTCTTATCCTGTCCCGTTATCTCATAAAATCCGGGCTCTGTCAGGACTTTTGAGGATGTCAGGAATATCTCTTCTCCCTTTTCAAGCATTACCCCGGTTTTAAGGCTCACCTTCTTAAATACCGCCGGGGGATAAAAGATGGAGAGAAAACGCCTGACTATCATGTCGTATATTTTTTTGCAAAGATCGTTAAGCTTATTGTATTCGCTTAAGTTCCCCGTGGGGATTATGGCGTAGTGGTCAGTCACTTTGCTGTCATCCGTATAGGGCTTTTTACCGATCTTTTCATACAGCTTTTCGGATATTATCCTATCTACAAAGGGCGTAACAGGGGTATATTTCTTCACACCGTTCAGGTTCTTTAATATCTCTCCCGCAACAGCGGAGGTAAGCACCCTGGCATCGGTCCTGGGATAGGTGGTAAGCTTCTTTTCATACAATTCCTGGGCGCATTTCAAAGTCTCGTCGGGACTTATCCGGAAGCGCTTTGAGCAGGCAGCCTGCAGCTCCGCAAGGTTGAATAAAAGAGGCGGCTTTTTCTTTTCATCCGTCTTTTTTATCTCTTTTACGGAAGCGCCCTTATTTGCCTTCAGTTCTTCTATGAAAGAAAGGGCCTCATCCTTTGATAAAAAACCTTTTTCATTATATATTCCGGGAGATGCAAAATACTTTGATCCCTCTACTGCTTTCCACTCTCCCTTGTATTCACCCTCAGTGAGCCCGAATGTGCCTGTTATGCGGTAGAATACGGTTTCTTTGAAATCCCGTATCTCTCTTTCCCGCCTTACTACCATGCCAAGAACGCAGGTCATTACCCGGCCCACAGCGATGGCGGAGTACTTCTTTGTACCTGCGGCGTCATTCATAAGCTTTCCGTACTTTACAGACAGGGCCCGGGAAAAGTTTATTCCCATGGAATAATCCTCGATACCCCGCATGATTCCGGCGTTTGACAAATTGTCATAGTCGCTGTAGGGCTTAGCTTCCCTTATACCCCTTAAGATCTCTTCCTCGGTGGTGGAATCTATCCATACCCTCTTTTCAACTATTCCATTCCGGACTCCTCCCTGACGGCGGATCAGTTCCTCAATGACCTGTCCTTCCCGCCCGGAGTCTCCGGCCCAGAGCACTGTCTCGATATCGTCCCTGTGGAGCATCTGTTTCACGATATCGTACTGCTTCTTAACATTCTTTATTACTTCATACTTGTATTTATCCGGCAGAAAGGGCAGATCATCCATCCGCCATTTTTTATATTTCTCATCGTATCTCTCCGGATAACACATCTCCACCAGATGACCTACGCACCAGGTGATGCAGTATGAATCGTTTTCTATATATCCGTCTTTTCTGCCTTTTACCTTTAAGATATCAGCGTATTCTCTGGCAACACTGGGTTTTTCTGTAATGACAAGAGTTTTTCCCATGATCAATCGTTACTTTCTATATCGGAGACGATCTCATCAAGTATGAGATCGGATAATTCCCTTTTTGTAAGGAAGGGCAGCTCCTTATTGCCTTTCTTCTTAATCAGTGTGATCTTATTTGTATCCGACTTAAATCCCGCACCCTCATCCCGCAGGGAATTTGCGCAGATCATATCGGCATTTTTCTTTTCGAGTTTCTTTTCGGCGTTCTTCAGGAGATCTTCTGTCTCCATGGCAAAGCCGCATATATACTGCTTTCCGCCCCTGCTGTGACCCACGGTATCAAGTATATCCACCGTCCGGCTTAAATTGATAACAGGTGTTTCGCCATCCTTTTTCTTTATCTTTTCAGACGCTGTGTCCACCGGCTTAAAATCTGCCACCGCAGCGGCAAAGATGAAGATATCCTGCTCCTTCTGCCTCTTAAACACAGCCTCAGCCATATCTCCCGCAGATACCACATCAACCGTATCAACCCCTAAAGGCTTCTTTAAGGCAGTGGGGCCTGACACCAGAGTTACTTCCGCACCTCTGTCCGCAGCGGCTTCCGCTAAGGCATATCCCATCTTTCCGGAGGAATGGTTGGTAATATATCTCACCGGATCTATAGCCTCTTCAGTGGGACCTGCGGTGATCAGCACCTTCTTCCCCTGAAGGTCATGCTTATGGGAGATCTTTCTCATTACCAGGGTATAGATATCGTTGATATCCGCAAGCTTTCCCTTTCCTTCGTCCCCGCAGGCCAACAGCCCGGTGCCGGGTTCTATGAACTCATATCCATATTGGATAAGCTTCTTGATATTGTCCTGGACTATTGGATTCTCGTACATGGCCGTATTCATGGCAGGCGCTATCATCTTCGGACAGGTGGCGGCCATTATGGTAGTGGTTGCCATGTCATCCGCAATGCCGTTTGCGATCTTTCCGATGATATTAGCCGTAGCCGGTGCAACAAGCACCAGATCCGCAGCCTTGGCTAAGCTCACATGCTCCACCTTGAAGTCAAAATTCCTGTCAAAGGTGTCTATTATGCACTTGTTTCCCGTCAGGGTTTCAAAGGTGATGGGATTTATAAAGAAAGCGGCATTCTCTGTCATTATGACATTTACTTCGAATCCCGCTTTTTTGAAGCTGTGTGACAGGTCTGCAGCCTTATAGGCCGCGATGGAACCTGATACTATAAGAAGGATGTTCATACTGTGCTTAGTGCCGCTCCTTTCTGCGCATCCGCCGGAGGCTTTATAGTGAACGACAAAATATTTTTGTCGTTCACTATAATTAGCGGCAGTTATACCAGTTCATTCAGTTTGTCTATAAGCTCCTTCTGATTTATCGGTTTAAGAAGGAAGCCGCTGGGATGCAGTGAAAGACTTCTCATCACCATATCCTTTTCCGAATTACCGGTTAAAAAGACTACCGGCACTGTTCCGCCTCTGTCCATTATCCTGATCTTTTTTAATGTGGTGGGCCCGTCCATCTCCGGCATGTAACAGTCAAGAAGTATGCAGTCCGGGAACTGCTTCTCTAAGAACTTAAGGGCCTGGGCTCCGGACTTTACGCAGGTCACCTTGAAATTCTTTTCAAGATAGCCCTTTACCACCTTTAAGGCAACCAGATCGTCGTCCACTACAAGTATATGCTTCTTAATTCCGGATGCAGCCATAAGCCTGTCCATAGCTGTCCTTATGGACTCCATGGAGCTGTATTCCGGAAGCTCATAGCTGGGGCCGTAAAGAATATTGCTCTCGAAAACTTCCCTGTCCTTTTCGTTTGCTATAAGGAGCATGGGAATTTCCTTAAATCTCTCGTCCTCCCTGAAGTCCATCATGGGGAAGAGGCGCTGACGCATGGCGCTCTCTAAATAAACCACGATACACTCAGGTACAAAGGAACCAACCTCCGCAAGGATATTATTCGTAACAAGGCTGCTCTTTACCTGATAAATCCCCTCAAATGCGTGCTGCAGCTCCTTCATTTTGTCGATTGTTGATGCAAGTGCAAGAACTTTTTGCATAGTACTGATCATCCCCCGTATTTGACCGCAAATTTTAAACTAAAGGATATTATAACATAATTGTAAGTTATTTGAAAAGTATTGGGTGCCCGTGAAAGGTCTCATCGCTTTACGTTATCTCAACCGTAAGGTCCCGGGGCACTGGCACACTCGGTGCGCCAAAGCGTGCCCGTGAAAGGTCCCCCGGACCTTTCACCAACTCCTTAGTGCATTTCCTATGGCGTCTATTCCCTCGTCGTAATCGAAGTCCCTTATATTCTTCAGTGCTTTTCTGGACTCAGATATCACTTCGTCGGGAATACCGTCAAAGGACAGGAATTCCATCAGCTTTTCTTCAGCTTCATCGGATTCCATATCCTTAAGGAGGGCACTTATCTCATTGAGCCTTCCGATTCCCTCATCCTTAGTAAGCACCTCTGTTATACCATCAGAACGGCTGTTATTTATGCTGCCGTTTTCAAAGAGTTCCTGTGATTCCCTTACTTCCGAAAGAACCTCAGTAAGAAGCCTTATAAGCTCAGGCTGATTCTTCTTTATCTCTTCCTCGTTTCTTTCCTTTGCCAGATCCTCCTGGATCTTTGCGAGATCCGAAAGCTCTTCCGCTCCTATGTATCTCGCTGAACTCTTCAGTGCGTGGACGGAGATCTGATAAGCTTCCAGATCCTTTCCCTCCAGCTCGCTGTTTAAGAGCTCCGGATCATTTGAAGTGATAAAGGAACTGAGTAGCGTCTTATACATTTCCGGATCGTTTAAGGAATTGGTAAGTCCCGCGTCGGTATTCACATGCTTTAATACTGAAAGCCAGGGATTCATCTCCGGATCCAGATCGTCCGGCAGTACTCCCAGGCCGTTGACCCTGTCAGATACCTCGTTTATCTCTTCGGGAGAGGTCTTCTTCTTATCCTCCGGTATCCATCTGCCCATTATCTCTTCAAGCCGCTTAAGCTCTATGGGCTTTGTGAGATAATCGTTCATGCCGGCGTTCAGGAATTCCGCCTCCACTCCCTTGATGGCATTTGCGGTAAGGGCAATGACAGGTAAGGAATAACCTTCTTCCCTGATCTTCACCGTGGTCTCTATACCGTCCATTCCGGGCATCATGTGATCCATGAAGATCAGGTCATAAGGCCCGTCATCTTCAAGGCGTGCCAGAGCCTCAGCCCCGCCCATGGCGAGATCGATCTCCGCTCCGTACTGGCTCATTAAGCCCTTTGCCACTTCCAGGTTCACCCTGTTATCATCCACCACCAGTATCCTGACATCAGGACATACAAAGGACAGCGCGAATTCTCCCGGAGAAGTCTTTACTTCACCGTATACAAAGCTGGTCTCCGTAGGATCTATCACCTTCTGTGGTATGGTGAATGAGAAGGTGGAACCCTCTCCGTAAACACTGCTTACTTCTATACTGCCGTCCATCAGGTTTATCAGGTTCTTACATACCGCAAGTCCGAGGCCGGTACCGGTGATACCCCTGTTCCTTCTGGTATCTATCTGCATGAAAGACTCGAAAAGCTTGGGCATATCCTCGTCCTTTATTCCTATTCCCGTATCCCTTACGGAAGCAATGAGTTCGCCGCTTTCCTGGTCCTTCGGCCTCCAGTCCACATTCAGCTCTATCTCGCCCCTGTCGGTATATTTTACGGAATTGTTCAGAATATTGATGAATATCTGCCTTATCCTCATCACATCCCCGTAAAGTCCTTCAGGTATGTGCTTTCCGATATTGACGATAAATTTCACCGGCTTCTCCGATATCTGTACCCAAATGATGCTGGTGATATCGTTAAGCAGTGAGGAAACGGCGTAATCGTCCTCTATTATCTCGAACTTTCCCGATTCTATCTTTGAAAAATCAAGTATCTGGTTGATGATGCCCAGAAGATTATTTGCGGAGGACCTGATATTACCCGCATAATT
>JAFSKT010000060.1 GCA_017448845.1 Lachnospiraceae bacterium | reverse complement strand
TGGCCCCATGCCGGCACCATGTCATTCCTTCCCGCAACTTTTCTCGGGGTACTTCCCATCGGCCTGATCCTTGTGAAGAACGGCTCTCTCTCCCCGGAGGGTTTTATCACAGGGATAATCCTTTCCGCCGGACTTATAACGCCTCTTGTGGTGGCGTTCACTTATACGGATGACCTTTTGAAAATGGGGACCATATTCGGGGAAGTGACTGAGATCCTTGAAAGGGAGGATATGGTAAGACCTGATGACATGTTAAAGAAACCCATCGGATCCGACATAGTCCTTAAGGATGTGAGATTTACTTACAAGGATAAGGAAGTCCTCCACGGTATAGATATGGAGATAAAGCAGGGAGAAGTTGCAGCCATAGTGGGACCTTCGGGATCCGGAAAGAGCACCATAGCAAGGCTTATAGATTCCCTGTGGGATACGGATTCGGGGATCATAACCTTCGGAGGCGTGGATATTAAGGAGCTGCCCCTTGAATACTATATGGGAAATATAGCATATGTAGCCCAGGACAATTACCTCTTTGATATGTCTGTAAAGGAAAATATAAGGCTTGGAAGAGCGGGGGCCACGGATGAAGAAGTGATAAATGCCGCAAAAGCCACAGGCTGCCATGATTTTATCCTTCAGCTTGAAAACGGCTATGACACCATAGTCGGCGGAGCAGGCGGACATCTCTCCGGCGGTGAGAGACAGAGGATCTGCATTGCAAGGGCAATGCTTAAGGATGCGCCGGTAGTGATCCTTGATGAAGCTACTGCATATACGGATCCCGAAAATGAAGCCCTTGTGCAGTCAAGCGTTGCAAAGCTTATTAAGGGCAGGACTCTTATCGTTATCGCCCACCGTCTTTCTACCATTGTGGATGCGGATAAGATATTCGTCATCAATAACGGCTGCGTTGAGGCTTCCGGGACCCATGAGGAGCTGCTTAAATCCAGCATTCTTTATAAGAGGATGTGGGAAGCCCACAGCATTGCAAAGGATGCGGACGAAAAAGCCTTTTCCGGAAAGGAGGCAGTATATGCTTAAGATGGTAAAGAAGTTCTTTGATTTCTGCAGCAGAAAGAACAGGAATAAATTATATTATTCGGTGATCCTCGGAGTGATAGATGCAATGTTTACGGCCATGAAGATACCGGCTGCATTCTTTGCCATAAAGGCGGTGCTTGAAAATAATATCGATACCCGGGCCATTCTTACAGTCATGGGGCTGATGGCCGTAAGCACCGTTGGAAAAATGATGGTAACAAGGTTCTCCTCCATGCTCCAGACCGAGGCCGGTTATGATACCTGCGCTTTGAAGAGAATTGAGATCGGGGAGCATTTAAGATATCTGCCTATGGGTTATTTTAACGATACCAGCCTCGGTCATATCACATCCGTAACCACCAATACCATGGAACAGGTGGGGGATATAGCTACCCGGGCCATTATGATGGTGCTGCAGGGCGGCATCACCACGGCGGTGATCGCGCTCTTCATGTTTGCTTTTGACCTGAGGATAGGACTGATATCTTTAGCGGGCATAGGAATCTTTCTCCTGGTAAACCAGTGGACAAACAGATGTGTCGCCAGGGTAGCATACGAGAAGCTGGAAGCGGATAAGGAAATGGTGGGAGTGATCCTTGAATATATACAGGGCATTGCGGAGATCAGGAATTACAATATCATCGGACAGAATCAGTCCAAGGTCCGCAATTCCATTGAGAGGAAACAGAAAGCGGATATAAGCGCCGAGCTTTCAGCAATACCCGCGGTGGGAGTTCAGAACCTGGTCACCAAGCTTATCGGGGTTGTGATCGCAGGGGCTTCCCTCTGGTTTTATTTTAACGGCAGCATGGAGCTTGTTTACACCATAGTCATGCTCCTCTGCTCCTTTATGGTATTTGAATCATTAGACACGGCCGGGACATTCACGGCTCTCTTAAAGGTCATAGGTAAAGGCGTGGATCTGGCTAATGAGATCCTTGATATCGAACAGATGGATATTGAAGGTGAAGAGATCAAGCCCGCTAACAGAGACATACATCTTGAGCATGTGGGGTTTGCTTATGAAAACAGAAAGATCATCGATGATGTGACCCTTGATATAAAAGAAAACACCACAACAGCCATTGTAGGACCCTCCGGCGGAGGAAAGACCACCATAACTTCCCTGATCGCGAGGTTTTGGGATGTGCAGGAGGGAAAGGTAACTCTCGGCGGCAGGAATGTGAAGGACTACAGCTTTGATTCCCTTATGGAGAATTTCAGCTTTGTATTCCAGAGGGTATATCTTTTCGAAGACACCATTGCCAACAATATAAGGTTCGGAAAGCCGGATGCCACTATGGAAGAAGTGGTGGAAGCCGCAAAGAAAGCCTCCTGTCATAATTTCATCATGTCACTCCCCGAGGGTTATGAAACGGTCATCGGAGAAGGCGGCGCCACACTTTCAGGAGGGGAGAAGCAGAGGATAGCCATAGCCCGGGCCATCATGAAGGACGCGCCCATCATCATACTGGACGAGGCAACGGCGAACGTGGACCCGGAGAATGAGAAGGAGCTTACGGAAGCCATTGAAAACCTGACAAAGAAGAAGACCATAATAATGATCGCCCACAGATTAAAGACCGTGCGGAACGCGGATCAGATACTGGTGGTGGACAAGGGCAAGATCGTCCAGAAGGGCAGGCATGAGGAACTTCTTGCAGAGGAAGGCATCTATAAGAACTTTATTACCGGCAGGAAACAGGCGGTAAGCTGGAAGATCGCATAAAACAAGGATTAAACACTTGACATATTAGCAAAGGCTAATTATACTTGTTAAATACAAGTTAGGGGATGCTAACCAAATACACAGGCAGGGGCTGTCCCCTGCCTGATATAAAGGGTTGTGAGTAATGCTGATCCGTAATATGTTCAGGAACCTTTTTAAGAATAAGGTTCAGTTTATTTCAATATTCATAATGTCCTTTCTGGGGCTCTTTGTGTTCGTGGGAATGGATTCGGAAGTGGCCGGTTTCACGGAGGCGGAAGAGACCTTTTATAACGAGTACGGTCTTGCTGACATCTGGGTACAGGGAAAGTACTTCATGCCTGATGACGTTGATAAGGTGAAGAGCATAGAGGGCGTGGAAAACGCCGAGCGGAGAGCTTCCGTCAAGGGGAAATTCCTTCTTCCCGACAGGGAAGCGGACATGTACTTAACCTTCATAGAATCAAATGAGATATCAAGGATAGGCCTGGTTGAAGGGGAAACTTATTCCCCGGGAAAAAGCGGCATCTGGCTCGACTATGTATTTGCAAATAAGAATTCCCTGAAATGCGGTGACAAAGTAAAGCTTAAATACGAAGGAAAGACCTTCGATGAGACCGTCCGGGGGACCATAAGACATCCGGAATATGTGTATTTCCTGAGGGATTCAGCTTCAATGATGCCGGAGTACGGATTTTACGGTATGGCCTTTCTTGACGCCTCCGAATATCCTCTGGAAAACGGCACGGAGTTTAACGAGCTGATAATAGACGCAGAGGAAATAGATAATTTCGTTCCGGTAAATGATGATGAGAAAGCTGTAAGAAAGAGCCTTGAAGATAAGATCAGGGAAGTGCTGGAAAACGATACCCTGGCGGTTCTCGATAAGGATGACCAGCTTAGCTATCAGACCTTCAGGGCTGAGATGGACCAGCACAGGGGAATGTCCTTCATGTTCCCGGTGGTCTTCATGCTGATATCGGTGCTGGGCATAATCACCACCATGACAAGGCTCACGAAAAGGCAGAGGATACAGATCGGAACACTTAAGGCCCTGGGCCTTTCAAAATCCGTGATCACCATGCACTATGTGTCCTACGGATTTTTCCTAAGCCTTACGGGAAGTGTATTAGGATCACTTGCAGGTTATAAGTATATTGTGGAGCTGGTGCTCACAATGATGGCCGACACATATCTTATCCCAAACGCCAGGGGGAAACT
>JAFSKT010000059.1 GCA_017448845.1 Lachnospiraceae bacterium | reverse complement strand
TATACCAAAGAAGAGCTGAATGATGTTACAAAGGAGCAGGGGGAGGCCATGAGGCGGGAGATCCTCCAGCGTTTCTTTGAGTACATCTCATTTTACCCCAGGACCGGAAAGACCTTCAGGGCCCAGTTTTTAGACATCACGGATGTAGGGGATCTGATGGACGCCATCATCGCCAATGTCCCGGTGGAAAATAAAAAGAAGCAGCATATCCTGGAATGTCTTAAAATATCCGAACGTTTCGAAGAGGAATGCCGGATTCTGGAAGAGGAGATGGGAGTTGCCAGGATAAGGAGCGAACTCAGCAATAAGGTGAACGGCAGGGTTGAAAAGGACCAGAAGGACTACGTGCTCCGGGAGCAGCTCCGCTATATAAGGGAGGAGCTGGGAGACGATACCCCCGAGACCGAAGCTGATAAGTATAAAAAGACGCTGGAAAAGCTGGATGCTCCCGAGGAAGTGAAGGAGCATATCCTTAAGGAGATAGACAGATTTACAAATATACCTTCGGGATCTTCCGAGAGCGGCGTGGAGCAGGTCTATATAGAGACCTTATTGGACATGCCCTGGAACAGGGAATCCGTTGAGAATAAGTCCTTAGAGAACGCTGAGAGGATACTTGAGCGGGATCACTACGGATTAAAAAAGGTCAAGGAGAGGATGTTAGAGTTCCTTGCTGTAAAGAATCTGACGGAAAAGGGACAGACTCCCATAATCCTTTTAGTGGGACCTCCCGGAACGGGAAAGACCTCTATCGCTAAATCCGTTGCGGAAGCACTGAACAGGAAATATATCCGTATCTCCCTTGGAGGAGTGAGGGATGAGGCCGAGATAAGAGGCCATAGAAAGACCTATGTGGGAGCAATGCCCGGAGTCATTGCAAAGGGACTGCAACACGTGAAGGCCAGGAACCCTCTTATCCTTCTTGATGAGATAGATAAGATAAGCTCTGAATACCACGGAGCCACTGCCGCTGCCCTTTTAGAGGTGCTGGACTCAGAGCAGAACAAGTATTTCAGGGATCACTATATAGAAGTACCCTTAGATCTTTCGGACGTTCTTTTCATAGCCACAGCAAATACCACAGACACCATACCTGCGCCCCTTCTTGACAGGATGGAGACAGTGGAGGTTTCGGGATATACGGAAAATGAGAAGTTCCATATAGCGAAGGAACATCTTATCGGGAAACAGCTTAAGAAGAACGGATTAAAGAAGTCCAACTTAAGGATCAGCGACAGCGCCATAAAGGACATGATCAATTCCTATACCAGGGAGTCGGGAGTCCGGAGCCTTGAGAGGCGGATCGGAGAGATCTGCAGAAAGACCGCAAAGCTTATATATTCCGGGGAAAAGACCCGGGTTTCCGTTACGGATAAGAATCTTGAAGAATACCTGGGCAAGATCAAATATCTTCCCGAGGATGAGGCAAAGAAACCGGAGATAGGAGTTGTCCGGGGACTGGCCTGGACCAGCACCGGCGGCGTTACTCTGGAGATCGAGGTCAACGCCATGCCCGGAAAGGGAGCAATCACCCTTACGGGACAGCTGGGGGATGTGATGCAGGAGTCGGCGAAGATCGCCTTTACCCTGGTCCGCAGCATGACGGAAAAGTACGGAAAGGACGCCAGGTATTTTAAGAGCCACGACTTCCACCTCCATATACCGGAGGGGGCAGTGCCGAAGGACGGACCTTCAGCCGGGATCACCATGACCACCGCGCTTTTCAGCGTGGCCACGGATTCGCCTGTCAGGGGTGATATTGCCATGACCGGCGAGACTGACCTGAGGGGAAATGTACTTCCCATCGGAGGATTAAAGGAAAAGCTTTTAGCGGCAAAGAACGCCAGGATGAAGACCGTGCTCGTTCCGGAGAAGAATAAGAGGGATTTTTCAGAGATCTCCGAAGAGATCACGGAAGGCCTGGACATAATTTATGTAAACCGGATTGAGGAGGTGCTGGAGTACGCACTGGTGAAGATGCCGGAGGAAGTGAAGAAGAAATCCGGCACGGCGGAAAAGAAAGACAGCAACACCACCGCGGGAAAGAGGAAGAGCCTTGATAATAAAAAACGCTGAGCTTGAAACGGTGATAGGCGTCACCACTAAGGGGATACCTCATACCGGAGAGCCGGAGATCGCCTTTGCGGGCCGGAGCAATGCGGGTAAATCCACACTTATCAATGCGCTTATGAACAGGCGGAATCTGGCCAGGGTTTCCGAAACCCCGGGAAAGACCCAGACCATCAATTTTTACCACATAAACAGGGAATTCTATTTTGTGGATCTGCCGGGTTACGGATATGCAAAGGTAAAGAGGGATTTCCGGGCGCAGTGGGGGCCCATGATAGAGGGTTACTTCAGGGATTCAAAGGAGTTAAGGGCCATCTTTCTCCTTAACGACATAAGAAGGGACCCCAATGACGACGATATCATGATGTTCGACTGGATGGTCTCTGCAGGTTTTTCCCCTGTGATAATCGCCACCAAGTCGGATAAGGTAAAGAGACAGGAAAAGTTAAAGAGAATCGCAGCCTTAAAGCGGCTGTACAGGGAAAGGCTTAAGGAAGACACTGAGCTTAAGATCATTCCCTTTTCTTCCCTGGACAAATCGGGAAGGGATGAGATATATGAGGAGCTGGACCGGATACTTGAGCTGCCGCAGAGCGGCTCATAATGGCAGGCCCTTGATAATGTGTGAAAGGAGCGGATATTAAAATGACAAAGGTAGATATAATTTCAGGATTTCTCGGGGCAGGAAAGACCACCCTTATAAAAAAGCTTATAGAGGAGTCCTTTAAGGGACAGCAGGTGGTCCTTATCGAGAATGAATTCGGAGAGATAGGAATTGACGGAGGGTTTTTAAAGGACGCCGGGATCAATATCACGGAGATGAATTCAGGCTGTATCTGCTGCTCCTTAGTGGGAGATTTCAGCACTGCCCTTAAGGAAGTGGTGGAAAAATACCATCCCGACAGGATAATAATAGAGCCCTCGGGAGTGGGGAAGCTCTCTGACGTGGCTAAGGCTGTGGAGAAGGCTGACAAAGATGAGCTTAAGATAAACAGCATGGTCACCGTGGTAGACGGGAACAAGGCGAAGATGTACATGAAGAATTTCGGTGAGTTCTTCAATAACCAGGTGGAGACCGCAGGTACCATAATAGTAAGCCGTACCCAGTCCATAAAGGAAGATAAGCTGGATACACTCATAAAGCTCTTAAGAGAGCATAATAAAGAGGCGGTTATAATCACCACACCCTGGGATGAGATAAGCGGCGACATGATACTTTCCGCAATGGAAAAGGGACATACATTAGTGGATTCACTTATGGCTGAGATCATGGCTGCTCCGGAAGACGAGCATGAGCACCACCATCACCATGACCACGATGAGGAAGAACATGAGCACCATCATCACGATCACGACGATGAAGAGCACGAGCACCATCATCATCACGACCACGATGAGGAAGAGCATGAGCACCACCATCATGACCACGATCACGAGGAGCATGAGCATCATCATCACGACCACGACCATAATGGACACGATCATCACCATCATCACCATGACGCGGATGAAGTGTTCCAGAGCTGGGGTGAAGAAACTGCACATAAATTCAGCGAAAGCGAGCTGAAGGAGATCCTGGAAAGCCTGAAGGAAGGGGAAGAGTACGGAATAGTACTTCGCGCCAAGGGATATGTGGCGGATAAGGAAGGTGCGGAATGGCTGCACTTCGACCTTACCCCCGGCGAGTATGAGATAAGGAAGGGCCATCCGGATTATACCGGGCGCATCTGCGTTATCGGTTCCGGAATAAAGGAAGACAAGCTGAAAGAGCTCTTTAAGCTCTGATCGGATCGGAGAAGATATGTTTAAGAAAAAGGAAGTGCCGGTATATCTTTTCTTTGGTTTCTTAGAAAGCGGGAAGACCAGTTTCATTGTGGAGACCATGAAGGAGGGACAGTTCCGGGACGGCAAGAGAACCGCATATATTATCTGTGAGGAAGGCATTGAAGAGATAGACGAAGATCTTCTCCTTATGAATAAGTTTAAGACTGCCGTTATAGAAAACGAGGAGGAGATAACGGAGGAGCACTTCTTAAAGATCGACAAGTCCTTTAATCCCGACAGGGTCATCATTGAATATAACGGCATGTGGGATCAGGACACCCTCATAGAAGCGCTGCCTGAGCACTGGCTGATAGCTGAGGGCATAGCCACAGTGGATGCATCTACTTACCAGAGCCATCTTGACAATATGAAGATGCTGATGCTCAATCAGTTCACCTATGCAGACCTTATACTTTTCGACAGATGCACTCCGGAAATGGAAGAAAGCAGCGTACTTTCAGGATTCAAGAGGACTGCCAGGGCAAAGAACAGAAGGGCCCAGGTCATATTTGAGATGACTGACGGCAGTATCAATAATAATATCAGGGAAGAGCTGCCCTATGATATCGATTCGCCCCTTATCGAGATAGCCGATGACGACTTTGGTATCTGGTATATCGATTCCTTTGACCATATGGACAACTACATCGGAAAAAGAGTGAAGTTTAAAGGTCAGGTATATTTCCCCCGGAAGACAAAGAAGGATATTTTTGTACCAGGGCGTTTTGCCATGACCTGCTGCGCTGCGGATATCCAGTTTGTGGGCTTCCAGTGCAGATATGATAAAGCGGAGAGCTTAAAGGAAAAGGACTTTGTCTATGTAACTGCCACCGTAAGGGCAGCCACACTTCCGGAAGTTGAGGGGCCGGTGCCCTTCCTTATAGCGGAAGAAGTGGTGAGCGCCGAGCCGCCGGCGGAAGAAGTGGTAATGTTTAATTGATGTTTGCCGACTTATCAAGGAAAGAATACTGTATCTTAATAATCCTTCTTTTTGCGGGATGCACGCTTATTTCCTATGCATTTGCCAGGGTGTCAAAGAAAAAGCAGGAGGCCGCTTCCCTCTTTATCTTCTTAAATGCGGGGCTGCTTCATGTTTTTTATATCATCTATACCCATACCTGGGAGAGACAGCATGATGTGATAGGTTTCAGGAACGGTAAGGGCATCGGACAGGCGGCCCTTATCGAGTACCTGATGAATGAGGGGCATCTTCCGGATTTTGATCCCACTACCAGATGGGGCTTTTTCCAGCCTCTGCTGCACCACATAGTCTCTGCGGTATGGCTTAAGTTTAATCTCATGCGGGGCATGAACTATGACAGGGCCTGTGAATACATACAGATACTGACGCTTATCTACAGCATGGTCCTTATCTTCTACGGTTTCAGGATCTTTACCCTTATGGGATTAAAGGGCAGGGGACTTATTATCTCCGAAACGCTGCTGGCCTTCCATCCCCTTTTAATCCTTCTGTCCGGCAGTGTGAATAACGATATCATGAGCCATATGTTCCTTGTGATGGCGATTTACTATATACTGAAATGGTACAGGGACGAAAAGTTAAGGGACCTCTTTCTTACCGCCCTTACCATAGGGCTCTCCATGATGGCAAAGCTCTCCGGGGTGCTTGCAGCGCCGGCGGTGGCTTTCCTCATGCTGTATAAGCTTATCGGGGATATCAGGGAAAAGAAAGGTGTATTCAAGCGCATAAGGGAATACGCGCTCTTTGCCGTAACCGTATTTCCGTTGGGGCTTTTCTTCCCCATAAGGAACATGATACTCTTCCACGTACCTTTGACCTATATGCCGGAAGTGGGAGAAGACCTGTCGGGTTACAGCCTGATACAGAGGATTTTTGACATAAGGACGGCTACGCCCTATACCTGTATGATAAAGAACGGGAATGCCTATGATGAATTCAATGTTTTCCTGGCTCTTATAAAGACGGGACTCACCGGGGAAGATGATTATTCTGTGGTCAATCCCTATATCACCTGCTTCGCCTGGATACTGTTTTTTGCCGGTGCAGTGCTCTTTATCACGGTGGTGGTCCTGTTTTTTTACGTTTTTTTGCGTAATGATATGGTAAAAGAGGTGCCAATACGGCTATTCTGGGTTATACTGATAGGTACCGGGATATTATTCATGTTGAGGCTCATTTTCTCGGTTCCGAATTTCAGCTCGGAGGATATAAGGTATATCGCCTGGATAGTGGTTCCGGCGGCAATGCTTCCGGGATTCCCGGTGGTTTCCGGAAAAGCCGTGAATTATATGTCGGTATTGACCGGAGTATTTGCATTTGCTTCCGCCGGGGTATATTATTTATTAGGATTACCCTGAGGGAAAAAGGGGCTGCAGGGGAAAAGCTTAAAGAAAGGATCGGAAGATTAAGGAAATGAAAATGATCCACTGCTCGGACATCCATTTAGATGCCGTGATGTCCGGGTTTTCTGACAGTGAAAAAGCTGAAGAAAGACGAAATGAGATCCTTCTCACCTTTGTCCGTATGATAAGATATGCCGCTAAGAACGATGTCCGGGCTATACTCATAGTCGGGGATCTTTTCGACGGCATCCGTATAAGCCCTGCTACCCTTGACATTGTAGAAAAATGCATAAAGGGCAATCCGGAGATAGATTTCTTCTACGTATCGGGAAACCATGAAAAAGACGCATTTATAAGTTCTCTTACCGAAATACCGGAAAACCTGCTTACCTTTAGCGACAGGAATACCTACAGGTATGAAGATGGCGTTACAGTAACGGCGGCCTCGGATCCGGCGGAACTGAACTTAGATCCGGCGGACTTCAATATCGTCCTCTATCACGGCACTATACGGCCCAATGCCTGGGTAAATAAGAATATTGATTATCTGGCTCTGGGACACTTCCATGAACTGAAGGAAGGAGCTCTGGGGAAGAGAGGAAGGTATTGCTACTCCGGATGTCTGGAGGGAAGAGGCTTTGATGAATGCGGAGAAAAGGGCTTTGTAAGGCTTGATATAAATAACGGCCTCTTAGATCCGGTATTCATGCAGGCATCCAAGCGAACCATCCATGAGGTAAGCTTAGATATTTCCGAAGTACAGGGCACCGGAGACGTGGATGTTCTCATTACCGATGAGCTCGACAGGAGGAGGATCCCACCGGATGATCTGGTTAAGATAGTCCTTACCGGAAGGACACCGGACGACATAAACATTAATTACCTTAAAAAGAAATACGGAGAGGAGTTTTACGCTGTGCATATAGTGGACGATACCGTATCTGTTCAGAAAGAGACAGAAAATGCCAGGTATGATATCACCCTTAAGGGTGAATTCATCAGGATGGTAATGGAAAAGGACTGGCCGGAAAATGAGAAGCAGGAAGTCATAAAGATCGGTACCATGGCTTTGGAAGGGAAGGGTGTTTTATGAAGATCTTAGCCTGTTACATAGAAAACTTCGGTTCCCTCCATCACATGAAGTGCAGCCTTAAGGACGGACTCAACTCCTTAAACGAGAGGAACGGCTGGGGAAAGAGTACCTTTGCGGTCTTTTTAAGGGCCATGTTCTATGGGCTTGAGAATTGTAAGAACGGAAATTCCTTTGACCCCAAGGATTACAGGAAGAACCTGAATCCCTGGCAGGGGGGTAATTTCGGAGGATATATAGAATTTGAGACCGGGGACAAGCGCTACAGAGTCACCCGTTTCTTCGGAGAGAAGAAGAGGGATGACAGCTTTGAGCTTTTGGATCTTGACAGCGGAAGGGTAAGCGAGGACTATTCCACTTTCCTGGGGGAAGAGCTTTTCGGCATAGACGCCTATGGCTATGAGCGCAGTGTCTATATACCCCATAACGAACTCTTTATTGCCACGGATGACAGTGTGAACGCCAAGCTTTTGGGACTTTTGGAAAGCGATGGCGACATGAATAATTTCGAAGGCGCCATGAAGGTCCTGACAGATGCCAGAAGGGAATTGAAAAAGACCGGAGGCAGGGGAAGGATCGACAGGGAGTCGGAAGAAAAAGCCGGCATGGAAGTAAGGCTCAAAAAGGCCATGGAAGCTGAAAAGCAGACCATGGAGAAGAAGAATGAGCTGGCAGCTGCCGTTAAGGAAAAAGAGGAATGCCGGAAGGAGCGGGAACAGGCTGAAAAAGAGCTTTCGGATTTTACCCAGAAGAACGTTTCCGGCGGCGGAAGGGCCGGGATGATGGTCTTCGGTATCATCATGCTGCTCATCGGTATAGCGGCCGCTGGTCTTGGGGGATATGCCTTTGTTAAACTGCCGGAATACTTAAATTATGCTGTAATATTGATGGGAGCCGGCGGAATAGCCTTTGTTGTGGGTCTCATACTTCTTATCGTAAGACATTCCGGAGTGAGCAAGAACGCAAAGGATTTTGCCAGGCTTCAGGATAACGTATCCGAATGCAGGAAGAGATTTGAAGCGGCTTCCGAAAAGGAGGGCGGCATAAAGCAGGAGATCGACAGGCTCAGCATGGGGAACGAAAATCCCGACAGGCTCCGTCAGGAGATAGAGCGGCTTTCCCTTTCCAATTCCGAAGACAGGGGCAAGTTGGTAGCTATAGAGAGAGCCATGAGAGTCATGGGTGAGGCAAGACAGAGCCTTTCCGGACACTATATGGATTCTTTAAGGAACAATTTCGTAAAATACTTGAAGGCAGCGGGTCTCACCGAAAACGGCGCCGTATTGGACAGCGATTTCAATATCAATATCGAGAGCCACGGCAGCCTGCACTCCATCATGTCGGAAAGCACGGGAGTCAGGGATATCATCAATCTCTGTGCCAGATTTGCATTGATAGATGCGCTGTTTGAGAATGACAAACCCTGTGTTATACTTGATGACGTAATGAACAACTTAGATGAGGAGAGATTCAGAAATGCCATGAAGATGACGGAGGAATTCGCGGCGAATTATCAGGTTATCTATCTGACCTGCAATTCCAGCCGTATGCCGGTATAGTTACTTTAGGCCGCGGCTTCGCGAAGCGGATTTAAATACCGTGGCTCTCCAAATAAAGGCGGGCGAATACAATATTTCACGAAAGGAGCAGTATCAGGAAAATGTCAGAAACAATGGACGATCTCAAGGAAGAGCTTAACGAATCTTTGAAGAAACTTGACGGGGAGGACGTCATGGAGGGCAAGGTCGAGGACGAGGAATCGGCCGAAGAGAATATGGCCTGGGCCCGGGCAAAGGAGCTTTACAAGGCTAAGGAGAACATCAAGGTCAAGGTTGGAGGCATGGTAAACGGCGGCCTCATTGCCTACATTGAGAATATCAGGGGCTTTATCCCGGCATCCCAGATATCCACGGAGTTCGTTGAAAACTTAGACGAGTGGCTGGGAAAGGATCTGGAAGTCAGGATCATTACCTGTGACAGCGCAAGGAAGAAGCTGGTGCTTTCCGCAAAGACCATATTAAAGGAAAAGCAAGAGGCGGAAAAGGCCGAGAAGCTCTCCGGTATAACCGTTGGAACAGTTCTTGAAGGCAAGGTGGACAGCATCCAGCCTTACGGCGCTTTCATCGATTTAGGTGACGACATAAGCGGTCTTTTGCATGTTTCCCAGATATCGGAAAAGAGGATCAAGACTCCGGATGAAGTATTAAAGGTAGGAGATACCGTAAAGGTTAAGGTCACCAAGGCAGAGGGAGGAAAGCTTTCCCTTTCCATAAGAGCCCTTCAGGCAGATGAAGAGGCCAGAGAGGAAAAGGAAGTATATAAGCTTCCCAAATCCGCTCCCGTTACCACATCTCTCGGAGATCTGTTAAAGGATATAAAGCTTTAAGTAGCTTTATGACATAGGGGGTATGGACAGGGGGTCTTAATGATCCCCTGTGTTTTTAAGGGAGTTGAATGTCAGATCATGAATGACAGTTTGCGGGAAAACTTAAGTTATTTCGGGATTTACCGTAGGCTCATAAAGAATAAGAGGACCATCAAACCGGAAAGGGTGAAGTATGGTCGTGATAAGCAGCAGTATTTTCTCTATTACGAGCCGGAAGAGGTAAAGAGCGAAAAGATAATAGTCTGGGTACACGGCGGCGGGTGGAATGCCGGTTCCCCGGCCTTCTTTGATTTTGTGGGACAGAGGATCGCCGGAGAGGGGTACCGCATGATCTCCGTGGGATACAGGCTTTCTATAAAATACAAGTATCCCTGCCAGATAAGGGATGTCTGCGTCGCGTATAAAGCGGCTTTGAAATACCTTAAAGGGAAGGGGATCGACACATCTAAGGTGATAGTCTGCGGCCCGTCTGCGGGAGCGCATCTCACTTCCATCATGTGCTACAGCACGGCAGTTCAGAAGAGATATGATGTGGATATTTCAAATATAGTAGGGTTCGTTGGCTGGGGAGGACCTTACAGTTTCCGGCAGGATCAGACTGAAACGGTGAAGATCCTTGTGGGGCAGCTGTTCCGTAAGGGATACGACATGAGAAACGGCGAACCAGTGAGTCTTATGAAAAAGACTCCTATACCCATGCTTCTTATACAGAGCCGGCATGACGGGCTGATACAGTATGAATGCGCGGAGGAATTTGCCGCAAAAGCAGAGAGGCTGGGCATAAGCTGTGAGCTCTATGACGTAAGGGATGAAAAGAATACCCATTCCTGGTATACCGCAGGGGCGTTCATGGATACAAGAGAAGAAAATCCGGACCTTGACAGGTTCTTTAACTATCTGGAGGAAGTATGATTACCACAGGAAAGATAAACACTATTGATCTGGTATATACGGCAATCGGTGCCGCGCTTATTGCAGTCTGTTCTTTTATCAGCATCCCTACCACAGTGCCTTTTACCATGCAGACCTTTGCGGTCTTTCTGGTACTTCTGACCCTTGGCGGCAGGAGGGGAACGACCTCAGTATTTCTGTATGTGCTGATGGGAGCTGTGGGGATCCCGGTATTCTCCGGCTTTAAGGGCGGTTTTGGCGTTCTTCTTGGGAATACAGGGGGCTATATTTTAGGATTCATACTGATGGGGCTGATTTACGCCCTGATGACTAAGCTTTTCGGAAACAGACCTGTTGTGGAGGTCATATCACTGATCATAGGGCTCTCCGTCTGTTACGCCTTCGGAACTGCCTGGTTCATGACAGTTTATATGAGGGAAACCGGTTCCGTTGGGGTTATATCAGTACTCAGCTGGTGTGTTTTCCCCTTTATCATTCCGGATCTCATCAAAATGTCCATGGCCTTTTTTATCTCAAAGAGGCTTAAGCCGGTGACGGGAGATGAGAGACATTGAAAGGAGAATCTCAATGAATGAAAGGTTCGGGATCCCGGAAATAGTTTCAGCCGGTATCGGAACAGCACTATTTGTGGTTCTCACAACCGTACAGATACCCATCGGTATTCCCAATACCTATCTGCAGCCCAGGATGGCAATACTGGCCTTTGTGGCCGCAGTGTTCGGGCCCACAGTGGGGGCTGTGACAGGACTTTTGGGACATGTCCTGGGAGATGCCGTATTCTATGGTTCTGTGTCCTGGAGCTGGGTTGTACCCGAGGCTGTTGTAGGCATCGGTATCGGTATTTTTGCTTTCAGATTTGCCGTTATGGAAGGCAGGTTTGTTTCTGTAGGAAAGATAGTACTATTTAATCTGGTACAGATCGTTGCCAATGCCGCAGCATGGATCTTAGTGGCACCTATACTTGATATCATTATATATGAAGAGCCGTTAAGTAAAGTTTTTGTACAGGGGTTATTCGCGTTCCTCGGTAATATCATCATTATCGGAGTTCTGGCGACGATCTTACTGGCAGCATATTCCAAGGCTGTCGGAGGCTCGCAGGAACTTCAGAAAGAGGACTGATCCGGCGGGACGCTGATCTGGGGGAGTATAAACTGATATGGAAGGAATGGAAACTCAGACTGTGCCATTGCAGACAGGATTTGATATTTACATAAAGAACATGGACAGGATACGCCAGCTGTCCACTCCGTCTCTTGAGGGGGTAAAAGATTCGTCATCATACAGCAGGCTGCTTAGGGAGAACTTTGTCCGGATAGGAGTTCTTGCTGCCGAAAACCGGACGATCCTGGATAAAGAGCTCTTTCCCCTTATAAATTCGGACCGGCTGCTTACAGAGGAGGAGATTGAGAGTCTGACCGTCTTCGTGGAAAAGCTTATAGACGCGGAGAACGCTGAAAATCTCGACCTTCCCCTTGCTTTCCTTCTGTCAGAACGTCTGGTAAAGGACGCTGAAGCAAAGGGAGATATCTCTTCAAAGGTCCGTTGTATGGATATGCATGTCTCCACCTGTTATACCATGATGAACATGACCTCCCGCATATATGCTTACCCGGAGATCTCAAAAGAATACCGCGAAGAAGGGTTAAGACTGGGACAGATCTTTATCGGGCTCAGGAAAAAGGAGAGTTTTAACAAGACTGAGTCAGAGGAAGAAAGGGAGCTGATCTTAACAAATGCCCGTTTTGCGGCAGCCTTTTTTGAAAACAGTTCGGGAAAAAGAGAAGTAAATGAGCTTGAGCTTGAGATGCTGCGGGAATCTATACGGATAGGCGAGGATCCGTCATACAGAGAGCTGATGCCGCCGGATTTTGACTGGCGTTATTACCGCTACAGGTTACTTACTTACTATTCCCAGGGTACGGATTTCTGTAATATCCGCGGACTTGATGATGCGCAGATTCAGGAGGTCTGTGAACGGACCGAGGAACTCTGGGAAATATGGCATTCAGACCCTGAATATTTTTCCGAGCTGGAGAAGGAGTCCTATGTGGATCTCCAGCTTTACAGGAACAGATATTATGCCGGAAAGATCACAAAAGAAGTCTATCTTGAAGGTCTCTTAAGATTATATCATGACCGGGATAAGAATCTTTATGATATCTGCGGGATCATAGAAAACATACAGATCCCCGTGGAGATACTGGGGATCATACACAGTGATAAGCCCACAGAGAGGGACAAGTACCACCTGAAAGTCCTTTTTGACAACATGATCGCCTATACCCTGCACATGCCTAACAGCGGGGTCCTTACATTCATGCTGGAGCTCAATATGCAGATGATCAGATATTTTGTGGAACTTCCGGGATGGATAAATTTCGAGGAACTGATGCTTGATCTGATGGCGGCCACCCATCCCCCTACGTATGTGCATTCCAGAATGGTTGCCCAGTTTTCGGTATGCCTCTGCGGCCATCTTATAGATATGTCTCCGGAGCTCCTTATAGGCATCGAGGGCTGTGAAACCGTGGATGATGTAAGGAAAAACAGGGAGAAGATCCTTGATTTTACCTGGCACGCCTCCATCTGTCACGATGCGGGAAAGATTGGCATTATCGATACCGTATTTGTTTACGGAAGAAAGCTTTTGGACAGGGAGTTCGAGCTTATAAAAACACATCCGAAAATGGGAGCCGCGATCCTTTCCGCCTTCCCGGATACCGCAAAATATGTGGATGTGGCTTTAGGCCACCATAAATGGTATGACAACAGCCGCGGATATCCCGAGGATTTTGATACGAGCAAAAGCCCCTTAAAGACTCTTATCGATCTGGTGCAGTGCGCAGACTGCCTTGATGCTGCCACGGACACCATCGGAAGAAGCTACAGCAGGGGCAAATCCTATGACGGGTTCTTTGAAGAGATCAAAAAGGACAGCGGCACCCGCTATGCTCCCTGGCTTACGGATCTTCTCTCTGCAGACAAAGTGCGGGAGGATATCGAATTCCTTCTTTCAGAGGAAAGGGACAGGAATTATCATGATACCTATCAGCGGTTGAAGACTGTCCATGATAAGGAAATGCAGTAGGATCTCACGCTGCTATTAAGGAACGTATCTTCTCATATGTGTAATGGTAGATAAGTCCCGGCAGGATGGATACCGCATATATACATATGATAAAGACAGGTCTTCCGATCCCCGGGCCGTTGCCTTCATATATCATTCCCGGTAAAAACGCTATCTGGGAATCCACCCACCATTCTCCCGAATAGAATCATACATTTTTCCCGTTCAAAAGGAAAATCCGCAGGATTATGCTAAAATAAGTATTGTTCCCATCACGGTTGGGAACGACAATAAGAAACCCGGAGAGAGGATCGGACATGAAGTTTATGGTTCTGATATTCATCATAATAACACTGCTCACCAACAATGCCTGCATCAAGGCCCTGTATTGAATGGCGTGGCTCTCATAAAACATTGAAGGAGAGTGGAATGATGGAAATCTTGAATAAGGATCTGCAGAATAAACTTGAAAGACTGAAGGCTTATATCAAAGAGCTGGGGTCTCTCGCGGTGGGGTTTTCCGGAGGAGTGGATTCTTCCTTCCTGCTCTTTACGGCCCATGAAGTGCTGGGGGATAAGGCTATCGCTGTGACCGGGGCAAATGTGGCAATACCGGAAAGGGAGCTTAAAGAGGCAAAGGCCTTTTGCGAAGAACGGGGAATAAGACAGATATTCTGTACCTTTGATCCATTAAAGTTAGAGGAATTTAAGAATAACAGTCCCGACCGCTGCTATCACTGCAAGCGGGGGATCTTTTCTGAAATAAAAAAGATTGCGGAAGAAAACGGGATCGAATATGTGGCTGAAGGATCGAATATGGATGACATGGGAGATTACAGGCCGGGTCTTAAGGCAGTTGAGGAACTTTCGATAAAAAGCCCCTTAAGGGAGGCGGGACTTACCAAGGCGGATATCCGGGCAATCTCAAAAGCCATGGGGTTACCTACATGGAGCAAACCGTCATACGCATGCCTCGCGTCACGCTTTGTATATGGGGAAGAGATCACTGAAGAAAAGCTTAAGATGATAGAAAAGGCAGAGCAGTTCCTTATAGAGCGGGGGTTCCCTGAAGAGCGGGTGCGGCTCCACGGAAATATCGCAAGGATAGAAGTGCCTGCGAAGGATATACCCCGTCTTGCGGAACCCGGGATCCGGGAGGAAGTATATGAAGGCTTTAAGGCGATGGGATTCATGTATGTGACGCTGGATATGCGGGGATACCGTGTGGGAAGCATGAATGAAACGCTGAAAATATAAGCATATCACTGTTTTTGTCTGGCGTTTTTTGTTATAATAATGGTTTATAGATCAGGTTTTCCGGTTTGATACCCGGTACCCGAAAACGGAAGGATCAAATGACAAAAAAGCAGAACTTAACCGCATTACTTATCTGCATAGCAGGGGTTGCCCTTAACCTGCTTTTTAACGCTGTTGTTTCGGCTCTGGGACTTCCGGTCTATCTCGATACGGTGGGAACGGTTACGGCCGCGGTAATGGGCGGATACCTGCCGGGGGTGGTGGTAGGTTTTATCACAAATATCATAAGAGGCATTTCCAATCCGACTTCCCTGTATTACGGAGTACTGAATGAACTGATAGCGGTATGTGCCGCATATCTTGCAGGCCGCGGCTGGTTTAAGAAAGCCCGGGGGCTCTTTGGAGCTGTCATTGTATTTTCAATAATAGGCGGGGGTATCGGCGCGATCATTCCCTGGTGTTTAGGAGAGATTTCCTTTGAAAGCAGTGAATTAAGAGGGATCCTTTATAATACCGGCCACTTTGATCGTGTTACGGCACATATCCTTTCCGGCATTTTACAGGATTTTATGGATAAAGCGATCACCGTGCTTTTTGTGGCGGCCATAATAAAAGTTGTTCCCGAAAGCTTTTACCGGTACTGCAGTTTCAGCATGTGGCAGCAAAAGCCGGAATCTAAGGATGTAGAAAACGGACGAATGACAGATAAGTCAAAGATCCGGGTGATGTCTTTAAGAACAAAATCTCTTTTGGTGCTTGTCATCTCACTTACCGCCATTGCCGTTTCGGGAGTGGTCATCAGTATGAGGGCACATCATGAAGACGTCATAGCGGAACGTACAGAGGCTGCCCAGAGTACGGTAAGGCTTGCCGCAGGAATGCTTAACGGGGACAATATCGACGGATATCTGAAAAATGCCGGTAATTCACCGGAATACATGAGAGAAGAATCATTACTGACGCAGATCTATAACAGTTCGGATGATATTAAATATCTCTATGTCTACAAGACGGAAGCAGACGGATGCTGTGTCGTATTTGATGTTGATACGGAAGATTTAGACGGTCAGCTCATCGGAAGCGTTGTGCCATATGATCCGGCTCTTGTGGGGAAGATCCCGGAGCTTTTAAGGGGAGAAGAGATAGATCCGGTGGTTTCGGATGATCAATACGGGTATATCGTGACGGCGTATCAGCCTGTATATACTACAGAGGGAAGATGCGCATGCTATGTGGGGGCGGATGTGGACCTAAACCCCATGGCTTTAGCCGAGCGCAGCTTTTTAATGAAGATGATATCCATCTATTTTGGTTTTCTTATCCTGCTATGTACCTTTGTAGTGTGGCTTGTGGATTATCATATAGTATTTCCCGTAAGATCCATAACGGAGAACGTGGATGCGTTTTCATTTAACGAGGAGTCACAGAGAGTATTAGATGAGAAGGTTAAGGAGATAAGAAGCGTTGATGTGCATACGGGGGATGAACTTGAAGCTCTTTATCAATCCCTGTGCCGCCTTACTTTAAACCAGACTGAGCAGATGCGGAGTATAAAGAGACTGTCCGATTCTACGGCGAAAATGCAGGACGGTCTTATCATAACCATGGCGGATCTGGTTGAGAGCAGGGATTCGGATACGGGAGCCCATGTCCAGAAAACAGCTGCCTATGTAAGGATCATAGTGGAGGGCTTAAAGAAAAAGGGATATTATACGGAAAAGATCACGCCGAAATTTATGTCGGATGTGGTGCGTTCCGCTCCTTTGCACGATGTGGGAAAGATCAATATCCCGGATAAGGTGCTGAATAAACCCGGAAAGCTTACGGATGAAGAATATGAGATCATGAAGACCCATACCACCGCGGGTAAAAGGATCATAGAAAATGCCGTAAGTACCATAGAAGGGGATAACTACCTGAAGGAAGCCAGAAATATGGCGGCGTTCCACCATGAAAGATGGGACGGAAAAGGCTATCCCGAGGGAATACACGGTCAGGTCATACCTCTTTCTGCCAGGATCATGGCGGTGGCAGATGTATTTGACGCCCTGACTTCTCCCAGAGTTTATAAGCCTGCCTTTTCCATTGAGAAGGCATTGGACATCCTCAATGAGGGAAGTGGGACACAGTTCGATCCGAAGTGTGTGGAAGTTTTTATGGATGCGCTGCCGGAAGTGAAGGTTATCTTAAGGAAATATAACAAGGATGCGTAAAGAGAGAAGATCCAATGGAGTAAGAAAAACAGGAATCCTGTTCCTTATAACGCTTTTCTTATGTTTGACAGTGGGAATAACGACAGTTTCCGCAGGTGAAGTGCTGCCGGAATCCTGTGCACAGCTGACCTTCGGTGGAGGATATTCGGCCTCCGCCCAGATCACCGACGGCGGATACATTTCGGAGATCTATGACGCTTCAAACGGGCTTCCCACTTCCGACGCCAATTACATTCTCTGCTCCTCCGACGGATATATCTGGATAGGGGGATACAGCGGGATAATCCGTTATGACGGAAATACCTTTACAAGACTTGAAACCTCCGACGGTCTTACCAACGGCCGTGGTCTTTTCGAGGACAGCAAAGGAAGGATATGGGTTGGAACCAATGACAACGGAGTAGTGGTGATCGACGGGATAAATAAGACCCATCTGACATATAAGGAAGGACTGCCCTCGTCATCTATCAGGATCTTTACGGAAGATGATGAGGGCAACGTTTTTATCGGGACAACCGCAGGTATCTGCTATGCGGATCCGGATATGAAGATCCATCTTATTGATGACGACAGACTTAACAGTGACAGGGTCTTAAAACTGGACCGGGGCAGCGACGGAAAGATCTACGGATCCACCAGGAACGGTTACGCATTCCTTATTGAAAAGAGAAAGCTTACAAAGATTTACACAGGGGAAGATGTGGGGATCGGAAAGATCACCACCATAGAAGCCGATCCCGATAACCGGGACAGGGTATACCTCGGCACGGAGGAAGGCGTCCTTTACCATGGAAATTTCGGGGATTCCGCCGCAAACATGGAATATATATCAGTGTCCCCTCTGAACACGGTTCAATGGATAAGCTATGACTGTAACAGGATCTGGGTGGCTTCCCTCAGCGCCTTCGGATACCTGGATAAAAGCCACGGATTCCGCCTGGTGGAGAATACTCCTCTTGACAGCGGGATCGAGATGATGACATCGGATTATCAGGGAAATATGTGGTTTGCTTCGTCCACACAGGGCGTGATGAAGATCGTGACCAACAGCTTCCTCGATGTTTCGGGAAAAATGGGATTCCCGGAGGAGGTGGCAAATGCGGCCTGCTTCTTCGGAAAAGAATTATATATCGGAACGGATACGGGCTTAAGGATAGTGGACGATAAAGGCTATCCCGTAACCAATGAGCTTACGGCCCATGTGGAAAATACGAGGATACGCTGCATAAAGAAGGGAAGGGATGATGATCTGTGGATCGCCACGTATACAAATGGCCTGGGATTAATACATCTCTTTAAGGACGGTCACTTTGAATCCTTTACCACCGGAAACGGCATGCCTGATAACGAGGTGAGATGCATATGTGTAGAGGATGACGGCAGTGTGCTTCTTGGAACCAATGCCGGACTTGCCGTGATCAAAGACGGGAAGGTTATAAGAACCGTCGGTGAAAAGGAAGGAATGGAAAATACCGTGCTCCTTACAGTGGAGGCGGGAGATGAGGGCAGGATTTATGCCGGTTCCGACGGCGACGGCCTGTATGTGATAGAGGAAGGGAAAATAAGGAAGATCGGCAGGGACGACGGACTGACAAGTGATGTCATCATGCGGGTTAAAAAGGATGAGGAAAGAGGTCTTTACTGGATCGTTACCTCTAATTCCATAGAGTACCTGAAAGACGGAAAAATAAGAGAGGTCACTTCATTCCCCTATAACAATAATTATGATCTGTATTTTGATCATAGCGGCAATATGTGGATCACATCTTCCTTCGGTCTTTACTCGGTAAATACCGACGACATGCTTAATGACACCGTGTCGGATTACCGCTTATATACGGTTGAAAACGGGCTGACAGGCAGTCCCACGGCCCAGGGATACTGTGCCCTTGATGAGGAGGGTTATCTTTATATACCGGAAAGGAACGGGATATGCAGGGTAAGTATCGATCAGTTTGCTAAAGAAACAATACCCATAAAGGCGAAGATCAGCTCAGTTTTCTGCGGAAATGAGGAGATACTGCCGGGTGCGGACGGAAGCTATACCATCCCTGCGGAAGGCGGAAGGATAAAGATCACTGCGGCTGTTCTTGACTATTCCCTGCTGAATCCCGAAGTCCGGGTATATATGGAGGGGAAAGAGGAAGAGGGGATAAAGGTAAAGAGGAGTGATTTACAGCCCCTTGAGTACACAAATCTTCCTTACGGAAACTATACGCTCCATATAAAGGTTCTTGACAGCGAGGGGAGAACGGAGCTTTTAAGTGAGGAATTCCGCTTGATTAAAAAACCGCGTATCCTGGAAATGCCCTTTGTTCGTATACTTTTATTCCTGGCCACGGTTTTCGGTGCGGGTATCATAGTATGGCGGTTTATGAAGAGCACGGTGGTCAACAGGCAATATGAAGAAATAAGGCTGGCAAAGGAAGAGGCAGAAAGAGCAAATTCCGCAAAATCCAGGTTCCTTGCGAATATGTCCCATGAGATCAGGACGCCCATCAATACCATTATGGGAATGAATGAGATGTCGATGCGTGAAGATCCAACAGGGGTTCCGAAGCCGTATTTCATATCCATGATGAATTATGCCTTTGATATCAGAAACGCATCCGTATCCCTGCTTTCACTTATAAATGATCTTCTGGATATTTCAAAGATCGAGTCCGGAAAGATGCATTTAGTTGAACAGGAATATGATACCTCAGATCTCTTAAGATCCATAGTTTCCATGATAAGATCCCGCAGCACGGAAAAGGAACTGTCCTTTGATGTGGTGATCGATGAGATACTGCCGAAACGGCTCTACGGAGATGAGGGCAAGATAAAGCAGATCGTGTTAAATCTCCTTACCAACGCGGTTAAGTATACGGAAAAAGGCGGGTTCGCCCTTTATGTGTCCATGGAAGAAAGGATGGATGACGAGTGTACCCTCAGGATCTCCGTTCGTGACACCGGAATAGGCGTCAGGCAGGAGGATATGGATAAACTCTTTACGGCCTATGAACGTCTTGATGAACAGAAAAACAGCGGTATACAGGGAACAGGCCTGGGACTCGATATCTCCCGGAGATTTGCGGAACTGATGGGCGGCACCCTTACCTGTGAAAGTGAATACGGCAAGGGCTCGGAGTTTATTCTGACCGTATCCCAGAAGATCATAGATAAAACGCCTCTCGGCGTATTTATGGAGCATGATGAGAGCAGTATAAACGGACCTTATGTTCCGCAGTTTGTGGCACCTGACGCCGATATTCTCGTTGTGGATGATAATCCCATGAACTTAAATGTTATAAAGGGACTCTTAAAGGGAACGAAGGTATTTGTAACTACCGCTACCAGCGGAGAAGAGTGTCTTGAAAAGATCAGGGATACGAAGTTTGACGTGGTGCTCTTAGACCACATGATGCCCGGAATGGACGGGGTTGAGACTGTAGGCGAGATCCGTAAGGATTACCCGGATCTTCCGGTATATGCCCTCACCGCCAATTCGGCAGCGGGAGAAGATTTCTACAAGTCAAAGGGATTCAACGGATATCTGTCAAAGCCCATAGACAGTCAGACTTTGGAAAAAACCATTATGCAGCATCTTCCGGATGAGATCATGGAGCATCCCGCCGAGGCAGAGGCGGTGGAAGAGCTGACGGAGATCCCGGAAGAATTAAAGTGGATCTATGAGACTGAGGGCATTTCGGTAGAGGAAGGGATCAAAAACTCCGGCGGTATATCGAATTACATTTTCTCTCTTCATATGTTCCTGGATACCATTGATGAGAATGCAAAGGTGATCAGGGATTCCTATGAGAACGGCAATATACGCCTCTATACCATAAAGGTCCACTCCTTAAAGAGTTCCGCAAGGATAGTCGGAGCAACGGAGCTTTCAGGTCTTGCCGAGGCGCTTGAAGACGCGGGCAACAGGGAAGATATGGATTTCATCAACGGCAATGCGGATAAACTGCTGCTTGATTATGAGGCCTTTAAGGAAAAGCTGTCCGGACTCAGGGAAAACACTGATAATAAGGAAAAAGAGGCGATCCCGGAAGAGGAGCTTAAGGAAGCCTGGGCTGCTCTTTCGGATGAGATATCCCAGATGGACTATGACGCGTCGGAAATGATCCTTAAGCAGCTTAATGAATACGCTCTTCCGGCGGACGCGGAAAATATGGTTAAAGAACTCACAAAGATGCTGAAGGTCCTTGACTGGGACGGAATGGCTGAGGAGATAAGTAAATGTTTGAACTGATAAGGACCTACCAGCTGGATATAATGCTGATGCTTTGCGGCGGATGCTTTATACTGATCTTCCTTTTGATGTTCACGAGATTTATATCTAAAAGCAGAAAGCTCGTGCTCATTCATATGGAGCTTACAGCCTTTCTTCTTCTCTGGTTTGACAGGCTGGCCTACATATACGCCGGGGATCCGGGGCGCAAAGCCTATATCATGGTAAGGGTAAGTAATTTTGCCGTATTCTTCCTTACCTCCGCCGTGGTCTTTTTCTTTAATCTCTATATTATCGATCTGCTGACTCAGGAGGGAAAGATAGCATCCCCTCCGAAACCTCTGATAGTAACAGGCGCACTAACGGTCGTCGGTATGCTCCTTTCTGTTGTTTCGGCATTTACGGGACTCTATTATTACTTTGATGAGACTAACCGCTATCATCGGGGACAGGGCTTTCTCATTGCCTATATCATTCCGGTCCTCTGCCCGCTGATGCAGTATTTTGTCATAAGAAAATATAAGAAATCATTCAGCAGGCTGATCCATCATTCCCTGTTTCTCTATATTTTCGTCCCCATAGCCTGCGGCATCCTGCAGATATTCACTTACGGTATTTCCATAGTCAATATGGCCATGGTGGCGGTTTCCATTTCGCTTTATATTTTCATGTATCTGGATCTGAATAATACGGTTGAACACGCCCATGAAATCGAGCTGAACAATATGATGAGCGAAAAGGAAAAGATGGAAAAGCTCTTTGGGCAGACAGCCACGGCCTTTGTTTCAGCCGTTGAAAAGAAGGATGACTTTGCAAAGGGAAATGCCATAAGGATAGCGGATTACGCAAAAAAGATCGCCCTGATGGCGGGAAAGGATGAAGAGGAAAGCGAGAAGGTATACTATGCGGCCCTGCTTCATGACGTAGGCCTGATAGGCATTCCGGACAGCGTGATAAAACATGACACCGATCCGGATAAAAGAGATTATGAGGAAATGAGAAAGAAACCCCTTATCGGGGCAGAGATCCTGTCAAGCATAACTGAATATCCCTATCTGCAGGAGAGCGCCCGTTACAGTCATGAGAGATATAACGGGACCGGATATCCTGAAGGGCTTAAGGGCGAGGAGATACCTGAGATCGCAAGGATAGTCGGCGTGGCAGACGCCTATGTTACTAAGATCACAAGGAAAAGGTACAGGGATCCCCAGCCGGAATTCATGGCGAGAGAAGCATTTATCAGGGGTGCGGGAGAAGAGTATGATCCCGAATTTGCAGCCATCATGGTGAAGATCATGGATTCGGAGACCAATGAAAGAGTCGGTGAGGATGGCGGAAAACCTGAAACAGAGATCGACTGCGGAGAATACAGGGAAAAGGTTACCCGTGGTATTCCTGTAGATAAGAAGGAGCGGAGGATCAGCTTTGACTGTGAATCCACCCTGGGATCCGGCGAAGGGTTCAGTGCCCCCTCCATTATCTTATTTGATTCCTATGACGGCAGGGTCCATTACAGCGAAAGAGATATCGACAGATACGGTTATATGGAGTACGGTGAGATATGGTTTGATAAGCATAGCGTCATAACCGCTGCCGCAAATATCGAGGAAAAGGCCATTGAGGATAATGGAGCTTCCGGTTATGAGATAATCTCAGGCCGTTATAAGGACCACCTGAAGCTTGTGATGAGATCAGCAGGTTATGCAAAGGAAGTTATCGTGGCCATTCCCAGTGCTTCGAAAGCGTCATATATAGGCCTTACCGGAGAGAATTGCAGTATCAGGAATATTGTTACCGAGACTACAGGTGTAACCGTCGGAAGCGATGATATACCGAGGATCTCAAAGAAAATAAGCTACATAGAACACTTTGAGTCAGATATAAAGAATATACAGATAGATCAGACCCGTTCGGCTTCTACAGAGGGTGTGGAGCTTAAGAACAGGCTGATCTTAAGGTTCCATACCGTGAGCCTGCCTTCCGCAAGCCTTGTATGGAACTGCCCTTATGTCCTGCTTTACAGCTCTGATGACGGCTCTGTAGGAGGACCGGGTTATACGGAATTTAATGTGATAAAGCTGGACGGAGAGAATGAAGGCGACAAGGAATTTGCCGATAACAGGTTTACCATGAAAAAGACAGAGGACTTTAAGGGATGGGATGCCTGGAAGGAAGCCAATAAGAAGGGCTTAAACTGTGAAGTTTTACTTGAACGGAAAAAGGACCACATCACTCTGAAGACAAAGAACCTGGGAATAGAGATCGAAAACACGACCATCCTGAAAGATGAGCAGATGAAGGTATATGTGGCTCTGACGGGAGACCAGATCGCCCTTACGGACATAAGGATAGTTTGATATATGAGTTTGAAGATATATGTTGATTTTGATGACTGCATCTGTGAAACGGCCCGGTATTTTTCCATTCTTGCAGCGGATCTTTTCGGAAAGAACATACCCTATGAGAAGATAAGGTTCTTTGACCTGCAGAAGTCTTTCTCACTTACTGACGAAGAGTATAAATATATGATGACGGAAGCCCACAGGCCTGAGGCGCTTTTATCTTACGAGGAGACCCCCGGGGCCTCCGCTGTGCTTAATGCTCTGATAGATAAAGGCCATGACGTATATGTGATCACCGGACGGCCCTGCAGTGCCTATGAAGCATCAAGGGAGTGGCTCAACAGCCACGGACTGGAACGGCTGAATTTATACTGCTTAAATAAGTACGGCCGGGATGCCTTCTATGAGGATGACAGCTTCACTCTGGAGCTTGAGGATTACTATAAGATGCATTTTGACTACGCTGTTGAAGATTCGCCTTCTGCATTCAGGTTCTTCAGTCATCTTCCTGAGTTAAACGTCCTGGTCTATGACCGTCCCTGGAACCGGGAATGTGAATTTCCCGGGGAGAGGTACATTCGCTGTTCTGACTGGGAGGTTATCTATTCACTTATCCCGGGTGTCTATGCCTAACAGCGTAAAAATGTTGAAAAAAGGCATATTATCTGTCCGGGAAATTCAACGTCTGTAAGAAATCTATGCCCTTTTCAAGAGTTTTCTTCGCCCTTAGGCATAGTTTTCAAGCAGAACCCGGCATCCGGCCCGGAGATCTATGCCTAACAGCGCAAAAATGCCGGAAAAAAGGCATATATTCTATTCGGGAAACTCAGTGGCTGTAAGAAATCTATGCCCTTTTCAAGAGTTTTCTTCGCCCTTAGGCATAGTTTTCAAGCAGAACCCAACATCCGGCCCGGAGATCTATGCCTAACAGCGCAAAAATGCCGGAAAAAAGGCATATAATCTATCAGGCTGAAATGATGGAAGGACTTTATATACATACATGATGAATAGATCAACTATAATACTTGCCACAATTATGGCGGCTGTTATAACTGCCTGCGGTGCGCCGGGTAAGGCTGAAGAGACCGTGCTGTCTGATGCTGCTGTTGAAGAAGTTACTTTGTCTGATATTGCTGTTGCGGAGCAGGAAAATGAGGAACCTGTTGCGGGGCAGGAGGAAGTGGTTTCGAAGACGAGCTGAAAACCTGGGCACAGGAATGGCTGTAAAACCGTTTCACCCGATCCTTTTTGCGACTACAACAAATCTGCCGTTTTCTGTATGATACGCGCAGGTGGATAGGGTAATAAAGGTATCTCCGTATTCCGCAGTGACTCCGGTGTCGTACTCCGATAATTCCTTTATATTATGATAATAATAATCAAAGTCCTCTTTGCTGTCAGCCTGATAGAAATCATAATATCTGAATTTATCGGAGTCATCCGGCAGGACTTCGGATCTGAAGACTGATATGACCCGGTAACGCCTTTTTTCGTAAAGAGTACTAAATTCTATGATCTCATGGCTCTTAAAATAATCTTCGCTTTCATATGCGTCAAGATCACCGAACATGGTATCGTTTCGCATATGATGTCCGTATATTATGATATTTGTGCCGGGGGTCTCCACGTCAGCTATATCCTTCACGAACAATGTGCCATAGATGCTATTTTGCCCATAAAAATCGTGATGAAGATAATAATCCTCATCACCTGTACTTACTACGGGATAGTCAATAACCGTATCCGGGATTCTGAGCCATCCTATGGTATCGGGATTTGCGGCTATCAGTCCCGCAAACTCATCCAACACCTTCTTTTCCGGCTCAGAAGTATCTCCGGAAATGACCTTGTTCCGGTTTTCATCTTCTTCTGAATGCCCTTCAGCTGCCGTATCTGATGCTTCCGGGCGCAGTTTGCCTTCTTCCTGTATCCTTGCTTCCGAAATAGCCTTAAGGTTCCTGAGATCCTCGCTCATCTTTTCGTTCCTGAAATAACCGATAAGCGAAAATGCTAATATTACCACAAGGGCGGCAAATATAAGCCTCAGCAGGATGATTATGCGACGTTGCATTTGTCATGCCTGCTTTTCATGTTCCGGTCTGATCTTGCTTTCAAGCGGCTGTAGAAAAGGCAAAGGTAAAGTTCGATCTTCGCTGTGATCTTCGCCAACTTTCCTCCCTTTTTATACTTTTCCACAAGTTTTTCAACATGTCCCCTGCGGATATAATCATCAAAGTCTCCGGCTGATTCAACAGCCACCAGGAGCATATCGGTAAAAAAGATCATCAGAGTGATGGGAATTATCGGAAGGTCAGATCCTGCAGTCTTTGGTTCCTTTGTCTTTACAGGCTTTTTTTTGGTCACCTTTTCAACAGGCTCCTGCTCGGCCGGAAGCATCTCGGCATTCCGGATCGCAGGGATTTCATCAACCTGAACGGTCTGCATCAGTTTAAGGGCTTCTTCCTGAGCCTCTATGTTGGCCCGGCTTAATTCAACTTCCTTCTCCTTCTCGGTCTTTTCTTCTTCATTGTCATGGTGCTTATGTTTTCTGCCGCCGGAAGAAACATTGATATCCACCAGAGTATCAGCTGCATACACCGTCCGGATAGAGCAGACCATGTCCCCGGTCATAAAGATGAGAGTTGTCGCAATAAGGATTAACAGTATTTTTTTCATTCTACGCCAATGCCTGTCCTTTCCGCTTTACAGAATGTATCACTTAGCACCGCTGCTCGGTCTTATCCTCAATGTAAATTTGTATCTGGCGGCATTCCTTCCCAGTCCGTAGTATGCAGTGATCTTCACGTTTCCCTTTGGATTTTGCACGGATATCATGCCGGAATTTGCGGAAACCGTGGCTACGGATGGATCTGAGGATTTCCATATTGTGGGAGAAAGGATCTCATTTACAATATGTTCATTGCCGTCTATAAATCCGTCGGGATTGAAACCCGGATACTGCTTTTTATTTATTTCAGGGGTAACAACATGTATAGTAAAGGTGCCCGTAGGGATAAGCTTCCTTCCCGATCTGACATAACCCGTGATAACGGCATCTCCGGATCTTTTGCCTTTCACGATCCCTTTTTTTCCACGGACAGAAGCGATCTTTTTGTTGTCGGATTTATATATCACCGCACCCTTTATGTGGGGTTTCACATCAAACCTCTGCTTACGCGCTATCACACAGTAATTTGTAGATATGGCGTTTTCGGGAGTTACATGCCTGAGCTTTGTCCAGTCTGAAGGTAAACCTGCGGGAGGCTCAACGATCACTTCTTTCTTTTCCTCTTCCTTTTCGATAAAGTTCCAGGATGCCGTAAGTGTAAGATCGGAGGACACGGGAGTGTTGAAATCAAATGGGGTATTTTCGTCATTCAAATACCAGTAATTAAAGGTATGATCGTCTCTCTCGGGATCTTCCGGCTTTGATATCTTTTCACCTTCCGTGACTCTCTGGGGGGAAACGGGAGAGCCTCCGTTTGAATCAAAGACCACAGCATATATTGCCGGTTCGTCTTTCTTTTTTAATAATGCCTGGATGGTAGTATCGGTCCTGATCCGTAAGGAGGGTATCCGGTAATTGGACATTTCACTTCCTGAAAGATCCTGAGGCTCGCCATTGACAGTGAGTTTTTCAATGACATATGTATTTCCCTCCGGATCCTTAACTCCGTTCTTTGTTCCGTTGGAGTCTACTTCAAGCTCCACCAGGCTTCCCAGGCTGACAGAAACTGTAGCCGGACTCTCGCCGCAGTAAGAAGAAGGACCTTTATGTACTGCCCCGTCCTTATCTGTATAGCGCAACAACTTTATAGATCCGATTCCTTCAGGCGCGCCGGCAGCATATACGGATACGTTTACAGCCGGGATTTCCAATTCCTTTTCAAAATATTCGATGATATCTTCCATGAATTTAAGTTCGTTATTGAGATCATACCATTTACCGCCGGTTCCCGTATACAGGGGTTCATAATGGGTGGAAAGTGCTCCACTGGGGGTGACCACGCTTGCTCGTATATTGAGCTTTGAAAATTCCTCGATAACCTCTGACATGTCAGGGATATTACTGGCATCATTTCTCCCCAAAGCGAAATCATCGGTGATAAGAAATACAAACTTCTGGGCATTAGCTCTCCATTCAAAGCCCTCTACATCTTCTACTTCATCATCCGCTTTATACAACATTGCCAAACCCACGGTAGGTGTTTCGCCTACGATATAACCTCCTCCGGACAGACCAATCTGGTTGATAGCCTTAGTCAGCTTATCACCATCGTCAATATACTCGGTTTTAACAAACCAGTAACTACCATCATCCCTTTTGTGAAACTTTGTTTCTTCATTATTCGTGGCATCCTTAAAATCAATTATGGCAATCCTCGGGTCAATGCCGAGGCC
>JAFSKT010000058.1 GCA_017448845.1 Lachnospiraceae bacterium | reverse complement strand
TTCCCCGGTTTTCCGGAAGGGTTAATATGGCCACGGCACCGGTCTGGGCCAGGGCCTCTATTATCAGCACTCCCGGCATTACGGGATGCCCCGGAAAATGCCCCTGAAAATAGGCTTCGTTCATGCTGACGCACTTAATGCCTTTTGCCCACTGCCCACTCTCATAGTCCTCGATCCTGTCTACAAGGGCGAAGGGGTATCTGTGGGGCAGTATCTCTGCGATCTCAGCCGCAGACAGGGTATTTGGCTTTCTCTCTTCCATAATGTCTCCTTAAAATCTCCTGAAATTCACGCCTCCGCCTTGCTGAAGATAAGGCAGGCGTTGTGGCCTCCGAATCCTAAACTGTTACTCAAAACATGCCTTAAATCCGCTTTTTCTCCCTTTTCCGGCACGTAGTCCAGGTCGCACTCCGGATCCGGATTCCTTAATCCCACCGTGGGAGGGATAAAGCCCTCTGTCAGCGCCTGTACACAGAAGACAGCTTCCACGCCTCCGGCGCCGCCTAAGAGATGGCCGGTCATGGACTTGGTGCTGGAAACCTTAAGCTTCTTTGCATGCTCCCCGAATACAGCCTTTATGGCCTTTGTCTCTCCGGCGTCATTTAAGTGGGTGGATGTGCCGTGGGCGTTGATATAATCAATATCCCCGGCCTTTAAGCCCGCATCTTTAAGGGCCAGCTCCATGCACTTTGCTCCCCCTTCCCCGTCGGGTGAAGGTGCTGTTATATGGTAAGCGTCACAGTTGGCGCCGTATCCGCTGATCTCAGCTAAGATCTTTGCCCCTCTCTTCTTAGCGTGCTCCTCTTCCTCTAAAACCAGTACTCCCGCGCCCTCGCCCATGACGAAGCCGCTCCTCTCCGCATCAAAGGGAATGCTGGCTCTGTCAGGGTCCGAGGCATGGGAAAGAGCTCTCATGCTGGCAAAGCCTCCCAGGGCTACGGGGGTTATGGCCCCCTCCGTGCCGCCGCAGACCATCACGTCCTCATATCCGTCCCTTATCCGGTGGAAAGCGTCACCGATGGCATTGCTGCCTCCCGCACAGGCTGTGACGGGGCAGGTGCACATGCCCTTTAAGCCGTATCTGATAGCTATGTTTGCCGCTGCCATGTTGGCTATGGTCATGGGAATATAGTGAGGGTTTATCCGCTCAAAGCCCTTTTCAAGACCTCTGTCATGCTCCTGTTCGGTTAAGCCTATGCCGCCGATACCACTGGAAATGATGCATCCGGCCCTCTCATCCGGCTTTTCCTTAGAGAGTTCGAGACCGCTCATCTCCACAGCTTCGGACGCCGCATAGAGAGCGTACTGGGCGAAAAGATCCATGGTCCGGGCCTCTTTCCTTCCGAACTTCTCAGCAAAATCAAAGTCCTTCACTTCCCCGGCAAGCTTCACGCTGAAATCCGAGGTGTCAAACCTGCTGATCTCCCCTATGCCGTGCCTGCCCTGAAGGATCGCTTCCCAGCTGTCCTTCGTGTTATTTCCTATGGGGTTTACTGTTCCTATTCCTGTAACTACTACTTTTCTCTTTTCCATTGATCAAATCGTCCTTTTATTATCTGCTCCTCAGGCTCCCATGCCTCCGTCTACTCCGATGACCTGTCCCGTGATATAGGCTGCGTCCTCGGATGCCAGGAAGGCCGCCAGTGCCCCCACTTCCTCAGGCCGCCCGGCCCTGCGGAGGGGGATTGCCTTTATGGTGGATTCAATGGCCTTGTCGCTCATGGCCTTTGTCATGTCTGTATCTATATAGCCCGGCGCTATGGCGTTAACAGTGATCTTCCTGCTTGCCAGCTCCTTTGCAAGGCTCTTGGTCAAGCCGATTATGGCGGCTTTGCTGGCTGAATAGTTTGACTGTCCCGCGTTTCCGTGGAGTCCCACAATGCTTGCCATATTGATTATCCTGCCGAAACGCCTCTTCATCATGAGCTTTGCGGCTTCCCTGCAGCAGAAGAAGGTGCCCTTTAAGTTCGTATCCAAAACCGCCTGGAAATCCTCTGTTTTCATGTTGAGGATAAGGCCGTCCCTGGTTATTCCTGCGTTATTTACCAGGATGTCCAGGTGCCCCAGCTTCTCCTCCGCGCTCTGTATGAGTTTTGCCGCACCTGCTTCATCGGAAACATCCGTCTGCTCTATAAACACGGGAAGTTCCAGATCCTCCGTAGCGCAGAGCATGGCGGCTTCTTCCGCTGCGTCAAGATTCCCGGAATAATTGATCATCACGGGATGCCCTGCCTTTGCTAACGCCACCGCAATGGCTCTTCCTATTCCCCTGCTTCCCCCCGTAACCAGGGCGCATCTCTTTTCTTCCTTTACTTCTGCGGTTTTTCCCATATCTTTCACCTCTTACTTAAAAAACCTTTGTCACCCTTTCAAAGCTGCCGCCAGGGCTTCCATATCCTCCGCCGTTTCCACATTGAATATCCGATAATCCGAAATACCTAAAGCCTTTGCCGTCTTCTTCACAAAGCCGGAAATCGCCTTCCCGGGGCCTATCTCCACGAAGGTATCAACCCCATGCTCAAACAGATACTTTAAGCTGTCCTCCATCTTTACGCTCCGCTGCACCTGCAGCCTTAAGAGCTCAGGAATGCTGTCGTTTTCCTCCATCTCATGACCGAGATAATTAAAGATCACCGGGGTCTCCATCTTCCCGAAGGTGATGCCCCTGAAATACTCCTTAAGCTTTTCTCCTGCCTCTGCCATTATGGAGGTGTGGAAAGGCCCGCTGACCTTAAGGGGAATGCATCTTTTAGCCCCCGCTTCGGTGCAGAGGGCGGCTGCCGCGTCAACTGCGGCCTTTTCCCCGCCGATCACGGTCTGACCGGGGCAGTTTAAGTTACATATCTGTACAATACCCTTTTCTTCCGCTTTTTTACAGCATTCTTCTATTTTTTCCACATCGAGGGAAAGAATAGCGGTCATTCCGCTGTCTACGCCCTTGGCGCACTCCGCCATGACCTTTCCCCTGTAGGCCACAGTCTCCACCGCGGTCTTAGGGTCAAAGACTCCGGCTAAAGACAGGGCCGAATATTCTCCTAAGGAAAGCCCCGCTGCATAATCCGGCTTTCCTATCCCCAGCTCCTTAAACACGTTATTTACCCCCACTGCGAAGGCTGTCATGCAAGGCTGGGTATATTCAGTTTCATTTATAAGACCTTCCGGATCCTCAAAACACACTTTCTTAAGGTCAAAGGACAGCTCCGCAGCATCAAAAGCCTCACGGAAAGAAGCATATCTCTCATAGAGATCCTTCCCCATCCCGGCTGTCTGGCTGCCCTGTCCGGCATATAGAAACGCGGTTTTCATTGCTTTATCTCCTTTCGAGCCACCCTCTCTTTAGGCTTAGTCACTGCAGATATCGGAAAAGATCTCCCTTAAGCTTCTGAGCTCTTTTATCTGTCCGCAGGTCTGGCCCGCCATAAGGCTTCCGGTATCCGTATCTCCCTCAAATACCGCTCTCCTTAAGCTCCCCAGGGTGAATTTCTCCAGTTCATCCACCGTGGCTCCGTTCTTTTCTTCCTTTATGTACTGCCTTGACATCTTATTCTTAAGGATCCTGACCGGCACCCCGGCGATACGCCCTGTAACCACCGTATCGCTGCCCTTAGCCTTGATGATGGCCTGCTTATAATTCTCATGTATGGGGCATTCAAAGCTCCCCAGGAGACAGGTCCCAACCTGCACTCCGGCAGCGCCCAGGGCCAGAGCGGCCTTGAACTGGCGGTTGTCAGCTATACCTCCCGCTGCAATAACAGGGATATCAACGCTGTCGCAGACCTGGGGCACCAGGGTCATTGTGGTCATTTCACCCACATGGCCTCCGCTCTCCGTGCCCTCGGCTATAACCGCATCCGCGCCAATATCCGCAAGGTGTTTCGCAAGGATCGGTGCTGCCACCACAGGGATCACGGTAATGCCTGCTGCTTTCCAGGCTTCCATGTATTTCCCGGGGTTTCCGGCTCCGGTGGTCACCACCTTTATGCCCTCATCTATCACCGTCTGCGCCAGATTATCTACATCAGGGTTCATCAGCATGATGTTCACGCCGAAGGGCTTATCCGTCTTCTCACGGCAGACAGCTATCTCCTTCTTAAGCTGGGCCGCATCCATCCCCCCGACGCCGATAAGGCCGAAAGCTCCTGCATTGGAGCAGTCCGCCGCAAAGGCTCCGGTTGCTATATTTGCCATTCCCCCCTGGATTATGGGGAATTCAGTTCCAAGGATCTCATTTATATATTTCATAGCCTGCCTGTAAGCTCCTTTCCGCTATCCTTCAATCGCCTGACGGCCTATCCTTCAAATTTAAGCAACGCTCCCGCCATGGTCAGTCCTCCGCCGAATCCCACAAGGAGCAAGGTCTGTCCCGGCTTTATCATTCCCTTTTCCCACATCTCGTTCATGGCTGTGGGGACGGACGCCGCGCTGGTGTTGCCGAAGCGGTCCATGTTCTTATAGAACTTTTCCGCCGGGGCGTTGTATTTCTTCACCACATGGTCGATTATCCTGGCGTTTGCCTGGTGGCAGATGCAGTGATCCACGTCCTCTATGGTCTTTCCGCTTTTTTCAAAGATCGTGTTCATGACCTTGGGAATGGCTGCTACCGCGAACTTAAATACCGCTTTTCCGTCCATGTGGACCGTTGACTTTTCAGAGCCTACGCCCTCTATAAAGATCTCAAGGCCGCCTTTAGCCCCGAGACAGTTTTCATAGAGCGTGCCTTCCTCCGCCTTTATTACCGCGGCCCCGGCTCCGTCGCCGAAGAGCACGCAGGTACTGCGGTCCGACATATCAAGCACCCGGGTCAGTTCCTCAACCCCCACTACTATGCCGTATTTTTTCTCTCCTGCCGCAAGGAAGCCTCTTGCCACCTCAAGCCCGTAAATAAAACCTGCGCAGGCTGCGTTTATATCCAGTACCGGAATGTCCTCCGGCAGCTCCAATGCCTTCTGTACAAGGCAGGCCGTGCTGGGGGAAGCATACTTCGATGTGACCGTTCCGCAGATAAGACAGCCTATTTCGCTTTTCTCTATCCCGGAGCGTTCCAGCGCCTGTTTCGCTGCGGAAACCGCAAGGCTCAGGCAGTCTTCACCTTCGCCGCAGAACCGCCTCTCATGTATTCCGGTCCTTGTATATATCCATTCATCATTTGTTTCCACTATCCGGGACATATCCTCATTAGTCACAACCTTAGAGGGTATCCCCGCTCCGGTGGAAATGATCTTTATTCCTTCCATATCATCTGCCTTTTATGATCAAGCCCTCTTCCGGGCGTTTAAGTGTCCCGTCATCCCATCTGCCGGAATTTTCTCCGTCTGTCTCTGAGAAGCTCTTCAGGAGTCATGGACATAAGCTCCGACAGGGCTTTCTCAATGGCCATATCCATGCTGCCGTAGAGCCTTTTAGGGTTCTCCTGTCCTCCGCCAAGGGGTTCCGCTATCACTTCATCCGCCACTCCGGCCTTTCTTATATCATCAGCCGTGAGTTTCATAATGTCGCAGGCCTCGCCGTGCCTTGCGGAATCCTTCCAGAGTATGCTTGCAAAGCCCTCCGGACTCAATACGGAATAGACCGCATATTCCAGCATGAGAAGCCGGTTGCAGACGCCGATAGCCAGCGCTCCCCCAGAGTTTCCTTCTCCGGTCACTACGGAGATCACCGGTACGTGATATCCGGACATCTTAGCCATATTTCTGGCAATGGCCTCTCCCTGGCCGTGTTCCTCAGCATCAATGCCGGGGTAGGCGCCGGGAGTATCGATAAAAGTAATGATGGGCCTTTTGAACTTCTCGGCCTGGTCCATTATGCGGAGAGCCTTCCTGTAGCCCTCCGGCTTTGCCATGCCGAAATTATAGGCCACGTTCTCCTCTGCAGAGTGGCCTTTCCTGTGGCCCACAACGCTTACGGGTATGCCGTGGAATCTGGCGATGCCGCCGTAGACCGCCGGGTCGTCATCATAGAGATGATCCCCCTTCTGCTCAAAAAAGTCGGTGAAAAGAGCTTTGATAAAATCATCGATGTGGGGCCGCTCTATCTTTCTTGCAAGGAAAACCTTGTCCTCTGCAGTAAGGTTGACACAGGGCCTTAATGCATGGGCCTTTTCCATATAAAGACGCTGCAGCTCCTTATCGTTCTCCGTTAAACCGTTTTTCCTGAGCTCATCTATCTTCTTTTCAACCCGGTCCGCTTTAAGGAGTGAATCTCTTATCATAGTTCAGCGCCACTCCTTTCGTAAGATACAGGCTCTTCGTCCATATAGTTCACGGAATCCAGATGGAGCTTTAATATATCGTAGATCACATCCTTCATTTCCTGCCTCCGGACTATCCTGTCCACAAAGCCGTGTTTATGCAGGTATTCCGCCCTCTGGAAGCCTTTCGGCAGCTTTACTCCGATGGTCTGCTCGATGACCCTGGGTCCCGCAAAGCCAATAAGGGCTCCCGGCTCCGCCAGGGTTATGTCCCCAAGGCTCGCAAAGCTTGCGGTAACGCCTCCGGTGGTGGGATGGGTGAGATAGCTTATGAAAAGCCCTCCCTTATCCGAGAATTCCTGTATGGCAGAGCTGGTCTTCGCCATCTGCATAAGGGAATGTATGCCCTCCTGCATCCTGGCGCCGCCGCTGGCCGAAAAAATGATGAGAGGCAGCTTTTCCCTTAAAGCCTCTTCCACCGCCCTGGTCACTTTTTCGCCCACAATACTGCTCATGCTGCCCATAAAAAAGCGGGTGTCAAGCACCACTGTGACCACCCGGATGCCATTGATCCTCCCATAGGCAGTCACCGCCGATTCCTTTAACCCCGTCTTTTTTTCAAGCCTCTTAACCTTGTCCGCATATCCCGGAAAGTTGAGGGGATCCCTTGCGGAAAGTTCTTCGTTGAAATCCCTTCTGCTTCCGGGATCAAAAAGAAGCTCCAGTCTGGCATCCGCCGTCATGGCCTGATACTTCCCGCAGAATGGACAGATGTTTAAGTTTTCGTCCCAGACCTTCCGCTCGGCTCTCCGGTCGCAGGCCTTACAGGTCACATAGTCCGGCCCCACCTTTTTTGCCACTGTACGGAAAAAGTCTTTTATGGATCTTTCTTCCCTTGGCATTATTTATCAGCCGCTTCCCTGAGATACTCTGCGATATCGCCCACGGTCTGGAGCTTTGCCAGGGTCTCGTCCGGGATCTTGATATCAAGGGCTTCTTCAAAAGCCATGTGAAGTTCCACCAGATCCAGTGAGTCTGCTTCCAGATCCTCCATTATATTAGACTCGGGAGTTACCTTGTCCTCGTCGCAGCCCAGGGTGTCAACTATGATCTTCTTTACCTCTTCAAATTCCATTTTGATCCTCCTCTTAATCTGAACGCACCTTTTATAAGTGGTTTTCAAAACCGCATCAGTTAGTGCAAATAACTAAATAGAATTTAACTAAAATTTTTTTAACTAAATTCCTCTGAAATAAATACACCATTATTTTCTTTTTGTCAATAGCAGGCCGGGTATCTTGAAAAAGATTCCGAACTATGGGAAAATTCTTTTATGTTTCGGGATTTGAAGATAGGAAAAATTCTTATATTTCCGGCAGTATTTGTGGCTGTGATCGCGTTGATGCTTTGCTTCTCCCTTGCTGCGGTGTATGTTCCACGGGAAAATATCCGCTCCAATATGGAGAGCTCCGCCGGACTCCTTACGGAAAGGCAGGTTTTCTTTGATATTATTGAAGGGATCCCTGCAAGCAAGATAGACCGCTATGCGGATTCCATCCTGCTGTCCATAGCCTGGCAGTATGATAAAAGCGATCCCCTGAAGTCTCTTATGTGGTCTTCCTATTATAATTACCCCCTGGCGAATGAGAATGATAACTTCATGGCTTCCCTTGAAAACGATCTGCCGGCGAACACCCAGTATCTCCGCTACTGGCACGGTTCTGCGTCTATTGTGAGGTTCCTTCATCTCTTCCTTGACTTAAAGGGGATCTACGTTTTACACGGTATTCTTCTCGCCCTGCTGACTCTCGCCCTCTGTCTGCTGCTTTATAAGAAGGGCTTCCTGCCACTCTGTATCGGCACTGCTCTTTCCATGGCGGCTGTGGCGGCCTGGTTTGTGCCCCTGTCCTTAGAATACACCTGGACCTTCCTGATAATGCTTATAATCTCCATTATCGCCCTTTTTTTAGAGACGGGAAAGCACTCCGGGCTAACCCTTATACTGTTTTTCATAAGCGGCATGGTCACCAACTACCTGGATTTCCTTACGACAGAGACTCTGACCCTCTGCTTTCCGCTGATAATCGTGCTCTTCATAAGAATAGAAAAAGCCGGCGCCTGTAATAAGGAGCACCGGCGTTTCGCCTGCATTTCCGCCCTTCTATGGGGAACGGGCTATGTACTTACCTGGGTCACAAAGTGGCTTCTCGCCGCGGTAATATTAAAAGAGAACACGCTCCCCTACGTGACTGAACACATAGAAGAGCGCGTATCCGGTGATATCGGGCTTTCGCCCCTTGGTTACATATCCGGTGCCCTGTTCAGGAATCTTTCCTGTCTCTTTCCCCTGGGCTTCGGCGCTGCCGGTATCATCGCCGGCATCATCATCATTCTGTTTATAATCTATAACTGCTACGTCTATAGGAAAAAGAACGTCGACCGCATGGCTGTTATCCTTTTCCTTATTATAGGGATCCTGCCCTATGTGCGGTATATGGCATTACACAACCACTCATTCCTGCACTATTTTTTCACTTACAGGGCACAGGCCGCCACAATATTGTCTCTGTCGGCCATTCTTTATCATTCCGTAAACCGGAGATTTATTTCACGGTAACCTTAACCGGAACAAATACGCCGTTCTGGGCAGTTCCGTAGATTATACACTCTCCGGGAGCTACAGCCTTGATCTTTCCCTTCTTGCTTATCTTGACTACCTCCAGATCGTTACTGAGCCAGGTTACCTTCTTGGACTTGGACCTGTGTTTCTCTTCGATAGTCTTGCTGCTTTCCTCCAAAACTTCTTTGGCGGTTATGGTGGCGGATTTTCCCTTAGACATGATAAGGGAGTTACCTGAAACAGCAGAGAATTCCCCGCCATCTACGGACTCGATCTCCACCGTTTTAGCTACTGTATAAGTATCGCTGGTGGTGGTGGCATGAACCCTGATGGATTTAGCGATGTTCTTTTTCCGTTTGCCCACTTTCTTATAGGCCTTGACCACAAACTTATAGTAGCTGTCCTTTTCCAGATTCTCCCAGGTAAAGGTCAGGTTGTTTAAGTCTGTTACATCCTTGATAAAGTCTACATTATGAGAGTAGCACTTGTGACCGTAAATCCTGTATCCGTCAGCTCCGGTTATCTGATTCCAGGAGATGGTAAGGGAAGTATCCGTCCTCTTGGTCACAACAACCTGTAATAACCTGCCGGTGGTGTCAAAGGGAATGGAATCATCGGAACCCTTGCTGTTTCCACCGCCGCCTTCGCCGCCTTCGCCGCCTTCACCGCCGCCGCCTTCTTCTTCATTTTTCTCCCATTTGGCTTTCAGGGTGATGTTGGCAGTCACAGGCGTATTGAAATCATATTCCTCGTCATTCAGGAACCAGCCCTTGAAGGTATATCCTTCCTTCTTCGGATCATCGGGCTTCTCCGCTTTTTCGTTCTTCCTTAATTTCTGAGGATCAACTGCGGTTCCTCCATCGGAGTCGAAGGTAACTGTACAAGCTTCGGACCATTTGGCATAAAACATATAATCGATGCCAGCTATCCCTTCTGCCGGGATTTCTGTTACCTTATTTACAAAATTTGCTTCTGTGTACCAGCCTTCAAAAATGTAGCCGTCTCTTTCAGCGGGAGTAAGTACAACCTTGTATCCTCTATAGAATCTTTCAGGATTCTGGTGCTCCCCCGGTTCCACATTATAATAGGTTAATCCATTCGAATCTGCTTCTTTTGGGATAAAGTACATTCTTGTTACATATCCGGATGAGTAAATAGCATATGCCTCCCAATATCCGAAATGAACGTCTTCATTAGATTTATGGGTAATATTCTTAAAGTCTTCATAATCTGATATGATGAAATAATCCGTAGTTCCAACAACAGAAACCTCCCTTTCATCACCCAAAACTTTAGGCGTTTTCAAAAGGCCGGTCTTTATTGTTTCTGGGTAATCACCCGATTTTAAGGAACCATCATCATTTAACAGAGCATAATTGATTTCTGTACCAAAATCAAAATACTGAACTTTCATTTTGTCGTAAACACCAAAATTACCAAGGGTAATTTTATCCCCGGCAACAAGGTGGTTGCCATTCAAAACATTAACAAAGCTATCCCCCACATAACCATTAAGATTATCATCAGCAACCTTATCATGATATATTGTCCCATCCGCCGCCATGACTAACGCCGGGGACATACTGGTGGTCAATACCAGCACCGCTAATAAAAACGCCCAGAAGCGCTTCTTCCTTCTTCTGATCTGTCCGTGTTCCATATTAATCTTATTCATAATATCCCTCTGCATAAAGTAATATGATTGATTATAAATCACCGTTTCCTATTATAACAGTATTTTGACATTTTTTCATGTCAATTTTAATCTGATAGCCTGATTATCTTGATCATTTTTATCCTTTTGCCGAAGCCAGGGAATTCTGTATATCTTCCATCAGATCCAGATCTTTTTCGGAAAGGGTTCTTAAAGAGTCAATGCTTTGGACTTCACTCTTTAATCTGCTTATCAGGGACGAGAGTTCCTCTGTATATTTAATGCAATCATTCAGTTCTGCATTATCCGCGGGGATAACTGCAGTGTTCTCCAGGGTTCTCCCGGCTTCGGAGAATCTTTCTATGGCATCAGACAGTCTCTCATTCCGGGAAGCGGTGTCGGAGCTGATCTTCTCCATGAGATCGTGAGTCTTTCGGAAGTCGGAGTTAAGCTTTTCCACTGTAGCGGAGATCTCCGATACGGACTTTTCCGTCTGGTCCGCCAGCTTCTGGATCTCTCCCGCAACAACCGCAAAGCCTCTCCCGGCCTCCCCGGCCCTGGCTGCTTCAATGGAAGCGTTCAGGGATAACAGGTTTGTCTCACTTGCCACATCGGCAATGATGGTGGCCGCCTGGTTAATATCTTTTACGGATGTATAGGTTTCCTCAAGCTGGGAATTTGCTCCGGCAATATCCCGGGACAGGGCGTCATTGGAGTGGGAAAGACCGCTTAATTCCCCGGTGATCTCACGCAGAGCCTGCATCGAGCCTTTCCTTTCCATATCCTTTTCAAGCCGGACCTGTTCTGCGGAAGAAAGAAGGGACTCCAGCTCATTTATACTGTACTCGGCCTTTTCGATGAGACTGTATAAGCCGGAATTATCAATATATCCTGAAGACATCAGGGCGGACTCCAAAAGATCCAGCTTTTCCTTTATCAGGGCGGAATTCACGGCAATCTCCGATGATCCGGCAGGTCTGAAAGTATCCCTCGGTCCGGGTTCGGTTATGGGAGCTGCAGAGGATCCCCCTGAAACAGGGTAAGCTTCATCTGTGTTTTCTTGGGATGTAGCTTTGCCGAGGGCAAGGAATACTACTCCGATTATGGCGATAAGCGCAAAGAGAAGGGAAAAGAGGATGAAAAGACTACTGTTCCCTTCAGCGGAAGCAATCGGTGAATAGGAGCTGACAGGGCTTCCCTCCGGGATTTCCGACGGAATGGATGCTGCGTCAGAGCCTGAAGCCGGGGTTTCAGCGTTGCTGCCGTTTCCTTCCCCCACCGCGGCAAGCTTTTCGTCCAGCAGCGTATTGATTTTTATCACAAGAGGATCTGTTTCCGGATATGCGCCAAGAGCCGCTTTCATATTAAGAACCGCGGAAGATATGTCGCTTCCGGAAGTTTCAGCGTCCTGTCCTGCCGTTACCTTTCCCCTGTAAATAAAGAATGCTTTGTTTACCTCGTCTAAAAGGGCGGCACTGTCTTCTTTTCCCGTAAAGTCACAGCCTGTGGTAAAACTGAAGGAAGAAGGGTCTCCTTCAAAATAGAGGTCATAATAGACCTTATTAAACTCAGAAGAATCAAGACCATTAAGGGGGATCACCGCGGAAACTCCTGCATTTTCAGCTGCTTCCGGGAAGTCGGTGTCGAGACAGACGCACCCGCTGCCGTTAACGGAGGCAATCTCAGCCGAGATCAGGGCAGAACCATGGCTTGTAGCGATATCCTCCCCGGAAAGCCCCGAGAAATCCACAGTATCACCGTCATTAAACTGAAGATTTGAAATATAGATCTTTCCCTTAAAGGAGCCGCCTATGGAAGAGATCCGGATCACGGCGTTATTTCTCTTTGGCATGGGATTGAAACTCCCTGTGAAACGTACCCGCTTTCCTTCACCTCCCGGAAGGCTTATATCCTCCATTTTGTCAAGGGCTACCCTTATACGGAAATTCTTTACAAGTTCAGGCTCGTCCTGATTCAGGGCATTGAGAGCAGACCTTATTTCGCTGTCTCCTGCCGTAAAAGCCGCATAAAGAGCCGCTTCGCTTTCGTGATCGGACGTGGCTGCCTCGCTCTGCTCTTTCTCCTTTTCTTTTTCCTTTTCCCGGCTTTCCTGAAGCGCTTTGTTCACGCTGTCTATCTTTTCGTTGCTTTCTGCCAGGGCAGATGCATAGGCCGCCGCAGCGCTGTCTGCATCAGAGGCTTTACGTTCTGCATCCTTCACTTTTCCTGAAAGAGAAAAGGCTGTAAGGGTAAGGAGAATAATGAAAATGATGGTAAGAGCTGAAATAATAAGAGTTTTAAGCCTGTTACTCATAAATACACGATCTCCGATCCGGGTGATGGTTCTGAAAAAATCCTTTAATAATTGTACCACGATGTTACGGCAGTGTCATTATGACGATAGGGGATCGGTCTGCAGGATAAAAAGGCGGCCCCCGCTTAGGGAGCCGCCTCTCTTTACTTCAGAAACCTGTCGGTCGTCTGATTATTTTACCTTTACCTTGATGGCAGTCTTATACTTCTTTCCGTTGATAACCGCTTCGATCTTTACTTTGCCCTTTGTCACATCTCCGGGATTCTTAATGGTAAGAGTCCTGTTGTCCTTGGAAAGCTCGATCGCAAGCTTGCTCTTGGAAGTGTCGCTTCCTCCTGCCTTGATCTCCTTCTTATCTACAGTCCAGTCTGCTGACAGGAACTTTGAAGGATTCTCCGTTGCCTCTTTATTCTTTAACTCAATGAGGTTTACGGATATGGTTGAGCCCTCTCCGGTCTTTGTGGAGATGCTCTTCTTCTTTAACGCCTTGTCGAAACCTACGTTTGTAACTGTAAGAACAAGAGTGCATTTGTCGGTTACAGGTATTGTAAGGGTGTATGAAGGATCGTTCTTATAAACCTTGAGTGTCATCTGACCCTTCTTATTGAGCTTGAAGTGCTTCTTAACATCCTTCGCTGTTCCTGCTGTGCCGTTAAAGGATATGGTAACCTTGCTCACATCCAGACCCTTAAGCTCTTCCGCATAGATCTTGGCACCTGCGTTAACAGTGAGCTTCTGGGTACCTGTAGCATCCTTAAGACCGCTTATAACGAATTTCTTTCCGTCCTTCTTAAGCTTAAGGGTGTCACCCAGAACCTGAGTCTTCTCATCAGAATCTTTCTCTTTGATAACTATATCATCCATCTTCTCCGAATCTGTCCTGTAGTCTTCATCGGAATAGAGATCCAGTCCGTTAACTCCGTCAGAGATCTTTACCCATACATAGGCCTTATCAGTGATCTCGTCTTCCTTAAAATAGTCGGTAGGCTTGAATGAGTATGTGGCAATGCCGTTTTCCGAAACCTTGAAATCAAACATTCCGGGCTCGTTGTCCTTTGCCTCATAGAAACCGTCCTCCATGAAGTAAACTTCGCCTTCATCTCCCTTGGGAGCATAGTAAACCATGGTATAGAGATTATCGGTTGTAGCCTTGTCGTCCTTATCAAATGCAGCGCATTCCCACTGAACCTTCATCTCTTCTTTGGTGTTGGTTACAGCAGTGATCCGTCCGTCTATTTCCTGAGGAGGAACTTCCTTGAACCATTTAACCTTCTTATCATCAGCCTTGTATGAGGTGTTTTCATCATAATCATCCGCATTCATGATGGCAAAGGCTTTGGTGCCTTCAGGATACTCGGCTTCAAACTCAAATTCGCAGAAATCCTGGATTCTCTTATCATTTGCTTCATTACCGCTGACGTTGACTGCTGTATTAATATTGCTGGCAGTAAACTCTACTATGGACTTATTTCCATCCACAGGAGAGGTTATAACCTTTCCATCTCCATCAAGGGCTGCAAAGACGAACCTGTTCTTATTCGGAATGTCCTTTTCATCGCCATCATCTCCAAGATCCAGATAATCTATGTATTCCAGATCGCCCTTATATGAGAACATGGGATCCACTTCGCAACCGCTTACAGTTGCTGTATCAGACTTTTCGGTATACTTCATCTCGCCGGCTACTTCTACAAGCCTGGACTCACCGAAACGTACCTCGTCATCATAGTAAGGCTCAAGACCTTCTTCCTCGTCAGTAGTTAATATACCGGAAGAATCACTCTTCTTTTCCTTCTTCATAAATTCATTGAAGAGATGATCCCATATAACGCTGGTGGTGAAATAGAAACCTTCATTTCCGGAGTATCCCGAACCCATGTAGCTGATGGTGGGACATACTTCGTTGCCATCCTTTGCAAAATGCACAAATTCCTTTTTGCTGAGAAGGAACGGATG
>JAFSKT010000057.1 GCA_017448845.1 Lachnospiraceae bacterium | reverse complement strand
GTTCATGACGATAACGCCGATATTGTCCGCCGCAGCACCCATGCGGTAATTATCCTTATAATTTGCCATGAACTTGGCTATATGCTTTTCAGTTATGGACTGGATATTCGTGTCTATTGTTGAAACAATGGTATATCCGTCAACCGCAGGCTTGATGGATTCCTCCATCACCTGGTCCTCGTTCATAAAGCCGTACTCACGGCCGTCGGTGCCGTTCAACGTATCGTTATAGAATTCCTCCAGGCCGAAAAAGCCTGTATTATCACCCTGTACAAAGCCTATAAGGTCACAGGCCAGGGTATTTCCGGGATACTTTCTCTCATAATCCTCTTCAAACCAGACGCCGTCCAGCATATCCTTTTCCTCTTCATCGCCGGAAACGGTGGGCTTTCCCTTGCTAACTCCCGTCTTCTGCAATTCCTTGAAAGGGTCGATCTCATCAAAGCTTAAGTGCTTTGCGAAAACCTTGTATCTGCTGTCGGGGTTCTTATTGATATAATCCCTGATCTCTATGGTATTTACTTCCGGGAAACACTTTGAAATGGCTTCCATGGTGGGTTCCAGATGCTCTCCCTCGTCGCTTAAGACCATCTTCGCATCCACCACTAAGTTATAGACTTTTTCGGAATAGGCCAGCTTGGACCCGCGCCTGTCTAAGATGTCTCCCCGCCTGAAGGGAAGCACCCGTGAGGAGCTCATCTGCTGCCTCATTACCTGCCTTTTATAGTCGGCTCCCTTTTCCCTGTTAAGCTTTAAAAGACGGTATGAGAGACAGACAAAAGCCAGCAGTACCAATAAGAACAGTACCACCAGCTTTTTTTGCATCTTTCCGTTAAATCCGGTATAGGATTCGTTTTTAACCGGTCTTCTCTTTTTCACAGACATCGTTCACTGATCAATCGTTTTTTTCCGGTATCTTTCCGTATTGACGAACGTAATCGTCTTCTTCCACCGTTATATGTACAACCTGATCTTCGTCAGGATATTTCATCTGAAGATCCGTCATGGCGATCTTCTTTATCTCTTCCATATCTACAGAGCCGGCGATCCTCTCATATTCCTCGTCATTCGCCTGCCTTAAACTGCTCAAAGCGCTCTCCAGCGCCACCACCCTCTTCTGGCTGGCGATTATATCGGAATGGATCCTTACATACCAGAGGCAAACAAAGGCAGTAACAGCAAGGGCTACAAGGAAAAAGAAATAGTATCCGAAAGAGACCTGGGGGATCTGAAGAAGTTCAGACCTGTGCCCTGATCTTTCCCTGACTTTAGCCGGTTTTCTTTCGCCGAATCTTGGCTCGATGCGCCTTACGGTATTGCCATCGATATAGATGCTGTTATTTGATCTTCCGTAAACTGTGGCTCTGCGCCTTGATCTCCTTACTGCCAATTGCTGTCCCCCCTGTGGATCACATCCACTGTTAACAACTTCTACTCTCTATATTTCTGCCCTCCGTATTTCATTCTCCCTTTGCTTCAAAAACACGGAGTTTTGCACTTTTTGACCGGGAATTTTCCCTCATTTCCTCCTCTGAAGGAAGTACCGGTTTTCTGGTTATCACCCTACCCTTTGAGATCCTGCCGCATACGCAGACCGGAAAATCCGGAGGACAGATACAGGGTTTTTCATATCTCTTAAAGGCCTGCTTTACTATCCTGTCTTCCAAAGAATGGAAGGTTATTATCGCAAGTCTCCCTCCCGGAGACAAAAGATCTGTCATGGTGTCCAGGCTGTCGGAAAGTACCTTTAATTCCCTGTTTACCTCTATCCTTATAGCCTGGAATGTTCTTTTTGCCGGATGTCCTCCGGCCTTTTTCACCTTCATGGGGATCGAAGCCTCCACTATGTCCCGAAGCTCGAAGGTGCTTTTGATCTCGCCCTTTTCTTCTCTTATCTTAATGATGTTACAGGCGATGTTCCGCGCGTATCTCTCTTCCCCGTATTCCCTTAAGATCCGTGTGAGTTCGCTTTCCGGGTAATTGTTCACCACCTCATACGCGCTTAAGCTTTCCCGCCTGTCCATCCTCATGTCGAGGGGGGCGTCATCCATATAGGAAAATCCTCTTTCCCTGCTGTCCAGTTGATAGGATGAAACCCCCAGATCAAGGAGGATACCGTCTACTTTATTAATGCCGAGGCTGTCGGCGACAGCCTTCATATTCACGAAATTACTTCTTACGACGGTGAGGAGGCAGGAGAAAGGAGTAAGTTTGCTTTCGGCAGCTTTTATGGCTGCATCGTCCTGGTCAAGGCCGATAAGCCGGCCGCCTTTTTCAGGTCTGAGGAGTTTAGCAATTTCAAAGGAGTGCCCGCCTCCTCCTATAGTACCGTCTATGTATATACCGTCTTCCTTAATGTTCAGGAGTTCAATGGTCTCATTAAGGAGGACCGGAATATGCCTGAATCCGTCCATTGCATTCCTTAGAGGCTGAAGCCCAGTGCACTTAAGTTCTCAGCAAGATCTTCAATGCTCTCAGGCTCTGCTTTATTCCACTTAGCGCTGTCCCAGATCTCCACTTTGGAACCGCTGCCCACAAGGGTTACATCTTTTTCAAGTCCGGCATATTGCCTTAAGGTTGCAGGGATCAGTATCCTTCCCTGCTTATCTATTTCTGCTTCTACAGCTCCCCCGAGAAAGAATCTGGCAATGTCTCTGGCTTCCTTCTTGAACTGGGGCAGCTCCTTTAATTTCTCTTCTATGTCCTTCCATGATTCCGGGTCGTAAGCCTGTAAACAGCCGTCAAAGCCCTTTGATACCACAAAGCGCTCACCCAGTCCCTCACGGAACTTCGCAGGGATGATAAGTCTCCCCTTGGCATCGATTGTATGGCTGTACGCCCCCATAAACATAAAACTTCTACCACTCTCTACCACTTAATGCCACTTTTCACCACTACGTCCCATATTTTAATGCAAATATGGGCTTCATGCAACACCCTATTTAGGTTAATTGCATAAAAAAAGCGCCCCACAAGGGCGTTTTTTCGTCTCTTCGTCCATATATAGACGCAAAAAGGGAGGCTGACCACTATATATTGTGTCTAACCTCCCTAAAATAACAATTGTACTTTTTTCTGTACAAGAACCGGATTACTTGAAATACCGCACTCCGGCTTCAAATATCTTCATATCCTGTTCGCCGTAAATATTGATATTTACGCCCTCTCCTCTTCTCTCCACATGGCACATCTTGCCGAAGATCCGGCCGGTGGGATCCGTGATACCCTCAATGGCCCTGAAGGAACCGTTGATATTCCAGGTCTCATCCATGGACACATTACCCTCCGGGTCTGAATACTGGGTTGCCACCTGCCCTTCCTTAAAGAGCTTATCCAGCCACTTCTCATCTGCCACAAACCTGCCCTCTCCGTGGGAAGCGGGGCTCACATAGGTATTGCCGGGCTTTGTCAGGGCCAGCCAGGGTGACTTATTTGAAACCACCTTTGTATAGGCCATCTTGCTGATATGACGGTTTATGGTATTGAAGGTAAGGGTGGGGGAATCGTCCTCCTGGGCGTCGGTGATCTTTCCGTAGGGCACCAGACCAAGCTTTATAAGGGCCTGGAAACCGTTGCAGATACCGAGGATCAGGCCGTCCCTCTTAAGGAGGTCATCCACAGCCTTCCTTATCCTGTCATTTCTGAAAGCGGTTGCGAAGAACTTTGCGGATCCGTCAGGCTCGTCGCCGGCAGAAAAGCCGCCGGGGAACATGATTATCTGGGAATCCCCTATGGCCTTTTCAAATACAGCCACGGACTCCAGGATATCGGATTCCGACAGGTTCTTAAATATCTTAATCTCTGTTTCCGCCCCTGCTCTTTCAAAAGCCCTGGCGCTGTCGTATTCACAGTTAGTCCCGGGGAATACAGGGATAAATACCTTAGGTCTCGCGTTCCTGTATCTCGGGATATAGACATTCTTTGTCTTAAAGACAGGAGAAGGAACCGCTTCATCTTCCGTACTGCTCTTTAAGGGGAATACTTCCTTAAGGGTCTTCTCATAGGCTTCAAGGGCCTCGGCGAGGCTTATCACGGTCTTACCGTGCACAATGGTCTCTTCTTCCGTAACCTGTCCGATAAGGGTGTAGGGAACCTTAAGGGAATCAAGCTTCTTCATATCGCTTATCTCTGCGATGATGTTTCCGCTCTCCGCAAGGAACAGTGCTTCCTTTGAAATACTGTTCTCTATCTTTACTCCCAGCCTGTTTCCGAAGGCCATCTTTGAAAGGGCGGGAGCAATACCGTATTCGTCAAGGGCGTAGGCTGCCTTAACTATGCCGGCCTTCTCCGCCTTCCTTATGCCATCGTAGAGCTTTATAACTTCCTCATATACGGGAAGCTCGTACTCATCAACGGGGATCTCAAATTTCACTATATGGTCTCCCGCCTTCTTAAGTTCGGGAGTTATGACCTCATGCACATTTCCCGTATCCACCGCGAAGGACACCAGCGTGGGAGGAACATCGATATTCTCGAAGGTTCCGGACATGGAATCCTTTCCGCCGATACTGGGAAGCGAATAACCCATCTGGGCGTCAAAGGCACCCAGCAATGCAGAAAGAGGCTCGCTGTAGCGGCGGCTTTCCCCGGTCATCCTCTGGAAGTACTCCTGGAAAGTAAACCTTATCTTATGCATATCTCCGCCTGTAGCAACGATCTTTGCTATGGAAGAAGTAACTGCATAGACCGCGCCGTGGAAGGGGCTCCAGGATGAAAGATAGGGATCAAAACCGTAACTCATCATGGTCACGGTCTCTGTGGAACCCTTGAGGACGGGAAGCAGTGCCGTCATGGTCTGAATTGGCGTCTTCTGATACTTTCCGCCGAAGGGCATGGTAACTGTAGCCGCTCCGATCGAAGCATCGAACCTCTCGGAAAGTCCCTGCCTTGAGCACTCGTTTAAGGAAGAAAGGCAGTCAAGCCAGGCCTTCTTCTCATTCTTAACGGTAACTTCCTCCCTCATATAGCTCTTTTCAAAAGAGGGAGCCTTTATCTCTGCAGCAGCCTCCTGATGGGCACCGTTTGTATTTAAGAATTCTCTGGAGATATCAACGATCTTCTTTCCTCTCCAGCGGAGCACCAGTCTCGGTTCCTTTGTAACTACCGCCACGGGAGTTGCCTCTAAGTTCTCTTCCGCAGCATAGGACAAAAACTTGTTCTTATCCTTTTCATCAACCACAACAGCCATTCTCTCCTGGGATTCGGAGATGGCAAGCTCCGTGCCGTCAAGTCCCGCGTACTTTTTCGGAACCTTATTTAAGTCAATGTCCAAGCCCGGTGCTAACTCTCCTATGGCTACCGAAACTCCGCCCGCACCGAAATCGTTACAGACCTTTATGAGCTTTGATACCTCGGGACGGCGGAAAAGCCTCTGGAGCTTTCTTTCCGTAGGCGCATTACCCTTCTGCACCTCAGCGCCGCAGGTATCGATCGACTTCTCAGTGTGGACCTTGGAAGAACCTGTAGCGCCGCCGATACCGTCACGGCCTGTCCTTCCGCCGAGGAGGATAACTACATCCCCGCTCTCGGCGTCAGCCCTTAATACGTCCTTCTCGGGAACCGCAGCCATAACGGCTCCGATCTCCATACGCTTTGCAACATAGCCGGGGTGGTAGATCTCGTCCACAAGACCGGTTGCAAGTCCTATCTGGTTTCCGTATGATGAATAGCCCGCTGCAGCTTCCCTGGTAAGCTTCTTCTGGGGAAGCTTTCCCTTCAGGGTCTCGGACACCGGAACTCCCGGATCCGCTGCGCCTGTGACTCTCATCGCCTGATAAACATAGGAACGTCCTGAAAGGGGATCCCTTATGGCGCCGCCGAGACAGGTGGCAGCTCCACCGAAGGGCTCTATCTCCGTGGGATGATTATGGGTCTCGTTCTTGAACATCACGAGCCAGTTCTCTTTTACGGTCTTACCCTTTTCATTCTTATATTCCACCGGTACCACTATGGAACAGGCGTTTATCTCGTTTGACTTCTCTTCGTCATTAAGCTTTCCCTGCTTCTTTAAGGCCCTGGCCCCCATGGTTGCTATGTCCATAAGGCAGATGTAGCCCTTCCGCCCCACTTCTTCAGCAGTCTTAAGGTACTTCTCCCAGGCCTTCTTTATGGGAGCGGCGTAGTAGCCCCCGTCTATCTCTACATCCTTCAACTCCGTTAAGAAGGTGGTGTGACGGCAGTGATCGGACCAGTAGGTGTCAAGCACCCTGATCTCGGTCACGGTGGGGTCCCTCTTCTCCTCATCCTTGAAGTAATCCCTGATGAACTCAAAGTCCTTATAGGTCATGGCCAGATTCAGGGAATCGTATAGTTTCTTAAAAGAGGCCTCATCCATTTTTCTGAAGCCTTCAAAAACCTTTATGTCTGCGGGCTCCGGATAATCCTGCTTGAGGGTTGAAGGCTTTTCATCCTTAGCCACCCTTGAATCCACGGGGTTCATCACGTAGTCCTGTATCTTCTTTAATTCAGCGTCATCCTTGATCCCGGAGAGCACATAAACTTCCGCTGTGCGGACAATGGGCTCTTCGCTCCCCTTTAAGAACCGTATGCACTGCTCCGCGGAATCCGCCCTCTGGTCAAACTGTCCGGGAAGGGCTTCCACCGCAAAGACCTTTTCATCTTTGGCTATCTCAAGCTTTTCATTATAGATGATATCCACCGGGGGCTCAGAAAAAACGCTCCGGCATGCAGCTTTGAATACCGGATCGCTTATATTTTCAACATCATATCTTATCAGATAGCGAAGACCTGCTTTCTTAAGTCCCAGAAACTCATGTATCTCATGCATGAGCTCCGATGCGTGGACCGCGTAGGCCTTTTTCTTTTCCACATAAATACGTCTGACCATTTCAGGCTCCTTACTTAATTTATTTGGGTTTTCTGTAAAAATCTATAAGCTCCTTAAACTTC
>JAFSKT010000056.1 GCA_017448845.1 Lachnospiraceae bacterium | reverse complement strand
GTGGTGCTGCCCACACCAATCTTTGCTTCCATTTGCTTACGGGTAATCCTTAATTTATTGAGAGTTATCCCCTAGTTTTCCCAATTTTTCAAATACACCTGACACACCAAAATGGCTGTGTCATGCGGTTTCCCATAGTATGAAAAAAATTGCTTAAAAGTTGTTGCCGCCTCCTTTGCTAGGGTGTAAAATATACCCTAGCAAAGGAGGCTGATTTATGGGCAGAATTGCGAAGACTGAAGACAATATTGTGAGCATTCCAAAGAGCGTTTCTGTGACGGCGAAGGGGTATGTTTACTGGAACGCCACTACTACCTGGGTAGATAAGGCCAACGGAACCGGAAAAAGAGCAGACCATAAAAAGGAATGCATTGGTGTGATTTTATGTCCGGGCAGTGACTGGAAAAAGGATCGGCGCATGTACGCAAACCCGACTTACTACCAGATCTTTCCTTCAAATAAAGGTTCTTCGCAAAATACTCAGGCCGACAAAGCTGCCACTGCGCGCAAGGAATACCCGCAAAGGTTTGACTGCATTTCAGTGGGGCTGTATGCAGTGGCAGACAAACTGGCGGAAGAGTCCGGATTGTATGATGTCCTTCTGGATGTATTCGGAACAGAAAACACCCAGTTAATCATGGATTTGGCGATGTACATGATTTCCGGTGAAACGGCAGTGATGCAGCATTTTCCGCATTGGGCCGCCAGCCATGCTATTTTCTCAGATAGCATCCGGAGCGACAGCTTTATCAGCGCTTTTGAAAAGGAGATATCGCTGTCTCTCATCAATAAATTCAAAAATTCCTGGGCTCCTGTGGCTCTTGGAGATGGCCGTGTTTTTGTGTGTTATGACTCCACAAATACAAACTCCCGGGCGAAGGGAGTGTTTCTTGTTCAGAAGGGACACGCAAAAGATGATCCTGAAGAAGATCAGGTGAATACGGAATATGTGATTCGCCAAAAAGACGGGCTTCCAATAACTTTTAACGTGTATCCCGGCTCAATCAATGACATCAGTGAGGCGGCAAATATGTTTGACTGTCTCAGCGAGTTAAAAAAGTCGAAACAAAGGCATCAGGAACGAAACAAAACCACTGCAGATAACATCAGCATTGCGGTCATAGCTGACCGTGGGTATGTCTCATATGACAATATCAAAGACCTCAGGGACAAGGGAATAGGATTTATCTTTTTGCTGAAAAAGAACATGGATATCACCAATGAGGTTCTCGATAATCATATCGACGAAGTCAAAAAATCTGCCAATTTCATGTTGAAAAACGGGAAGTTCGCACTGACTGTAAAGAAGAAAATCTTCCCGGATGACGAAAAGGAAAGCTGGTTCCATATTGTGTGGGATTCTGAACTGGAAACAAGCCACCGATACGCTTTGGAAAACGATCTGATTGGAAAGGCGAATAACCTGAAGAAAAATATGGAAAAGGGAACCCGCATGACAGGTGAAAATCTTAAGGGGTATCGCAAATACTTTAACATCTCCTGTCATGAGGATGGCACACTAAAAGTTAATCAGCGCGGAAGAGGATCAGGAAAGACTGCCAGCGTGCCGGCATATGTGATTGATTCATTCGAAAGGAATTCGGCGGCTATCGATAAAGCTCACAAATGCTGCGGTTATATTGTGTACGTTTCCGATCAGGAAATGACGGCTGCGGAGACGATCGAAACTCTTGTCAGAAGAGACGGTGTTGAGAAGACTTTCAGAGCATTAAAAAGCTGGCTTGGCATGGATAAAATCGGGGTTCACTCCGAAAATTCAATGCATGCGAAAAATCTGATTTGGTTTGTTGCTTCCGTCATAAGGACGCAGCTCTTTACAAAAACGGAAACAGCACGCCTGCGGGAAAAGAAAAGGAACAGCATTCCGGCTGTCGTGGATTTGCTGGAAGAGATCAGAGCCGATAAGGATTTGTTAACAGGAACGTATGCCCGTCGATATTTGCCAACCAAATTGCAGAAAAGAATCCTTAATCTGACTGGTGTGACTCTTGAAGACATAGACGCCGTTATCGAAAATCTTACTGACTGAACCATGATAAAATACTGCTAGGGTGTAACACCTCAATAAATTAAGGGGTAATGTTCGGATTATCTCTGATTGCGAGATATACCATTTCAGCCGTTTTACCCATAGTACGACCACGGCCATTGGCTGTTTCCGCGACATCCGTAACAAAAGAAAACGGCAAAATCACAGCTATAGAGTTATCCCTGATTTCAAAAGCCTTTTCCCCGTATGCATCAGTAATTTTAGGAACTCCTCTTCCGAAATAATCAAACCTCACGTCATAAGGGATTTTCAGCCTTTTTATGTCACACTTTATACGACACCTTATATGACCCCCCGGAATCATCAGCCCTTGCATCATATGGGTTGCCAGTCTTTTTTTATGTCACACTTTATACAACACCTTATATGACACCCCGGAATCAGCAAGCCCTCGCATCATATGGACTTTTGAGAAAACCTGCTAAACCGTTCCATCCGGTTCATTTTCCCGGTGATTTACCGTATTCTGGTTCTCTTGATCCGGCTTCGCAGCGAGAGACTTTTCCTGAAAGTTCCGGATCCAGCGATCCCGCAGGAGTCGCAGCAGGAACAAAAGGCCCCGGACACAAAGCTCCAGAGCCATGGCAAACCATACCCCGGCAAGACCGAATCTTCCGGCCAGAAATGCCGCCAGG
>JAFSKT010000055.1 GCA_017448845.1 Lachnospiraceae bacterium | reverse complement strand
GCTGCGGTGACTGCCGTTATCCTTTTTCTGTCTTCCTTCTTAAGGACGAGACTGGGGCTTGCCATAAGGGCTACGGGGAACAACCCGGCTATGGTTCGCTCTTCCTCCGTGGATCCCGCCTTTACCACAACAGTGGGCCTTTGCGTATCCAATTCCTTTACGGCTTTAAGCGGCTGTCTTCTGGCCCAGTCCCAGAAGTCGGTGAATATCGATATCGGTTCCGGAATGGTGACCATTGCCCTGGCATCCCTCCTCATAGGACAGGTTCTCTTTACCAAAGGGGGCATTACCCTTAAAGCTGTGGGTGCCATAGTCGGTTCCGTGATCTTCAGGCTGGTCTATACTCTGGCTTTAAGGTTCCAGATGCCGGCCTACATGCTGAAGCTGGTGTCTTCCCTGATAGTGGTGATAGCCATAAGCGGTCCTTATTTCAGGAGCCGTATCCCGCTAATGAAGAGGAGAGCAGAGCTTAATAGGAGGGACAATGCTTAAATTATCCCATATCAATAAGACCTTTGACCGGGGAACGGTAAATGAAAAAAAGGTGCTGGATGACCTTAACCTGAATGTTGAGGACGGGGAATTCATTACCATTATAGGCGCAAACGGTGCCGGTAAATCCACCCTTTTCAATGCCATAGCGGGAAGCTTCTATACGGACAGCGGGCAGATAATCCTTGACGGCAGGGATATAACCCTTTTACCGGAGCATAAAAGGGCAAAGGATATAGGCAGGCTCTTTCAGGATCCCTTAAGGGGGACTGCCGCGGGAATGACCATTGAGGAGAATCTTACTTTGGCCGCGGGAAAAGGAGGATGGCTTTCTCTATCCGATAAGGAGCAGCGTAAGAGCTTTTCCGAGACCTTATCAAGGCTCGGAATGGGACTTGAGGACAGGATGAAGCAGCCGGTGGGGCTGTTGTCCGGCGGGCAGAGACAGGCCCTGACTCTTTTAATGGCCACCATAAATCCCCCTAAACTCCTGTTACTTGACGAGCATACTGCCGCCCTGGATCCGGCGGCGGCGGAAAAAGTGCTCACCATCACAGAAGAGACTGTGGAGAGGGAAAAGCTCACCTGCCTCATGATAACCCATAACATGCAATCCGCGCTGGAACTGGGAAACAGAACCCTTATGATGGACGGGGGCAGGATAATCCTCGACGTTTCAGGGAAAGAGCGGGAAAGGATGACGGTGCAGGATCTTCTTGACCGCTTTAAGGATATTTCCGGAAAGGCCCTTGACACGGACCGTATTCTTTTAAGCTGAAAAAGCTGATCGTCTTTTATATTGTCTGTACATCTTAATGTAAATGGTATATGATCTGCCATAACCGGAATAATTCCTGATAAACAGGAAAACGATAAAAGATCATGAAATACAGAATAATAAGAATAATTGCTGCGGTAACCGTGGGTCTTATCATAATGAACGGCTGCGGAAACACCGGGCAGGATAATCGCATAGATAAGAGTACTGACGGCGTGACTGAAGCCGCTGAATCAGAAACGGAAACGGATAAGGATACAGGTAAAAAAACGGACCGTAAAAATAAAGATAAAAAGAAAAAAGACCGTTCGGAAAAAAATCCAGCAGCGGAGGAGCCGGAGACCGAAAAACAGGAAGAAAGCGATCCTCCGGAAAAGAAACGCGAAAAAAATTGGAAAGGCCACGAAGAAGTATTTGCGGAGTATGACGGCATCTACCGAAAGCTTAATAAAGGCAAGGATGTCAGCATTCTTATCAACGGAGATTCCATCGGTGCCGGGGGCGGTTCCACAGACGGGAATTCCTGGACGGATCTTCTTAAAAATTATATTGAATCGGAGTATCAGGTGAGCTGTAACATGACTAACATCTCCCTCGGCGGCAACGGCAGCTATGCAGGCTATGTCATGGAAAGTAAGCTTGATGACGGCGTTGATTATGACCTTATGATAATCTGTTATGGCGAAAACGATGACAGGAAAAATCTTGCCCTTGAATATGAGGCTATGATAAGAGGTGCAGAGAGAAAGTATCCCTCCTGTAATTTCATCTCCATCCTGGAAAGCTCCCAGAGGGAATACACCAAAAAGATCGAGATCATAGAAGAGCTTGCGGAATACTATGATATACCAGTTGCAGATACCATCGCGGCTTTCAATGACAGCGGCAGGGAATACGAAGAACTGACTGTTGATGTAAAGCATCCAAACGATGAGGGTTATAAGCTGTATTTTAATGAAGTCAAAAAGATCATCGATGCGGAAGTAAAAAATGATACCGGAGTGGAAGTCATAGAGAGGATTCCTCTGGACCCAAAGGTTTCGGAATTCGATACCTTCTCCTATTTCCCGGCAGAGAAATTTGTCAGAACAGACGGACTTACCTGGACACTGTTCCTGGATAAAGAGGTACGGGGCATAATAGGCCTTTATCATCTTTTCAGTCCTTCCAACGGAGAGATCGTTATACATACCGACGGCAGGGAATCCCTTAGAAGACCTATGGTATGGTCCTATGATTTCAGCCAGGATTTCATATACCAGCATGACAAAACCGTACGACATGCCTCAAACCGGATAGATATAAGCTTCCCCACCACTGAAATGGCTGACGGATTCAGAGGCCTAATATTCACGGGAGGCTGAGCCGATATAGATTATGGAGTATTGTCCGCGAAGTAAGACCTTCAGGGTGATTTACGGAAAGGAAGAAAAATGCAGATAAACACAACATACAATGGAACCGGTGACTACAATACTAAGGGAAAAACAGATCCTTCCGCCTCAAACAAGGAACCTTTCGTTGAATTTCTCGAGAAAGCGGAGCGCGAAAGGGAAAGCAGAAATGATTCCAAGGACTGGCGGACCATGTCCGAAAAAGACTGGGATAAGTATATGAAGGTAATAGACCGTGAGATCGACGGCATTAAGGAATCAATAAAAGAGGAAGCAGAGAAAAGACAGGAGGAAGCGGAAACAGAAAGCCTCTGATCACGCTTCCCCTTTCATCTGAAAGGACATATAAGCCTTTGCTAAGTCCCTGTACTTTCCTCTGGCAACCGGAATATCAGCTACCTTAAGCTTCACATGTTTTGAAGCATAGGAGCTGATGCTTTTTAAATTGACAAGGTATGCCCTGTGTACCCTGAAAAAATCACTTCCGGCAATTGCTTCAAGATCCCGCATCCTGCCATAGTATTCTATTTCTTCGCCGCCTGTCATATGGAGAATTATCTTCCGGTCGAACACTTCCGCATATGATACATCCGAAAGCGCCACAGTTCTAATCTCACCGAACGATCTGATGTTAAAAAACCTGTGTTTTATTTCTCTTTCCGTATCATGCATAACCCTTTTGTCCTTTCAGCAAAAAAAGCGTCCCGGATCCAATGCTCAATCCATTGAATCAAAACGCTTTCCATAGCATGCTGTTTAATGTCACACCGGGACTTTATAATTATATCGGACAAAAGGGATCAGATATTTAGATACCCGGCAGCAAAAATCATTCCTTAAGTTCCTCGGCCCGCTCCTCTACGCTTCTCTTGAAATTAATGACATCATGTTCATACTCCTCATCCATCAGAGGTGAGGAAATAAGGAAATCCGCGGATGCCCTGTTAAGCGCAAAAGGAATATCATATACCTGGGCTATCCTCATGAGTGCCTTAAGCTTCTGTGATCATACGCGCGGTTGTGCCTGTTCCACAGAGAAAATGATGATTAAGGGTTTCCGCATGCTCTCTGCACCAGGCTATCAGCTCCTGCTTTTTTCCGTCATGAGCGATAAGTGCTATATTTTTCTGTCTGTGCAGTGAAAGTGTCAGTTTATTCACGAAATGTATCCTCCGTTATCTTTAACTGTACTGTATCTGCCTGTGCCATTTTGCACCTGCACTTTCAGATTATAAATGATTTATAAATGATGGGCAAGGCGGGCAAGATATTCCCTGTCCCTCATTTCCTTCAGCTCCTTTCTGCGTTCAAACCGCCTCTTTATGATCCTTTCTTCTTCACGTTTCCTGGCTATGGCCTTTTCCCTTCTGAGTTTCTGAGAGTCCTCCTGCTGCCGTCTTGCAGCCCTGTCATTGTTTCCTCTGTCAACCGTAAGGGTCTGTACCACATCCTCACCCTGTACCAGGCCATCATTATTTAACGTTTCACTATCATTCTTTTCGACAGCAAGATCCACATGCTGGACCGTGCCAATGCCGCCGCTCTCCTTAAGGAAGAATCCGGTGGACCTGATGACCCCGTCCCTTATGCCGTCTCTTCCCCCAAGGGTAAATTCCGTGGCTACGGATCCGAGGAAGATGGCACCCACATCAGCTTCCTTTAAGTCCATGAGGATATCCTCGCCTCCGATCCCCTTGCACCAAACCTTGAGTTTATTGAAGACCGCATCATTTTCGTCTATCCAGCCGTTGCCGTCCGAATCATATTTTCTTAAATCTGCAAAGCCGTCACCGCTCTTTGCGCCGAAAAGCTCATTTCCGTCATTAATGATGCCGTCTCCGTTCTTATCAAGAGCCAGGAAACCGGAACCTCTGCCGGGCATGGATATCCGGTCTTCCGTACCGTCGCAGTCTATATCAAACATGAATTTCTGGTCACTTATATTTCCGCTTTCAGCCCTTGTATTGATCACAAGCGGATCCCGGAGAGCATTCTGTATAAGAGGTGTTCTGACATCCATATATTCCATGTAGCTCCGGCTCATCAAAATATCCACATTGAAATCTATGGTCCTGCCGTCCTCTGTCTTTGCCTGTCCTTTTGCGTGAAACTCTGTTTCTTCATATTCCTGATAGGTCATGAGATGCATGGTGTTTCCGCCTGACATGCCTCCCCGGATTCGGTTCATGATCATGCGGAAGAGATCATACTGGAAGGCGTTGGCGCTCCGCAGCAGGTTTTTCCTCCTGTTAGAAATATTACTGTATGTGACCGGATAGAATTCCCCGTCAACTGTTTCTTCCTTCCTGCCTCTCTCAAAGCTGTCAAAGCTGCTGTTCTGCTCTTCGGAGCCGATCATACTGTTTGCGGTGTCAAAAAAGCTTTTATCGTTTCCCCCTTTTGCCCTGCTGCCGATCTGAAAGTAACTCCTTGATGATGTCATGGATACCGTGCTTTCTGCTATCTTCATAACTCTCTCCTTTCATTTACTGCACTAAAAAGGCGCCTGTTTCAACCTTCAGTCCGTTGAAATAGACGCCTTCCATAGCCGGTATTATTCTCAATCTATATGTCGGCTATATATTTATGCATGAAAATGGAATTGTTGTGAAACGCACATTTTTTGTTGTGAAATGCACTTTACCTTTTTGTGACCCGGGAAGCTTTAATCATTCTTTATATGCATGACCACCCGGTTCCCAAGTGGCTCGGCGGGATTGAAGCTGAATTCCGTCCGGGAGACCGCGCTCTTTAAGATATCGACGGAAAGGGGATCCCCTTCTTTTACCACATCATTTTCAGGTCCGTTATAGCGGAAACTGATCATGGGTATCTCTTCCCCTTCAGCATATTCAACATCTACTTTAATCTCGGGATCGCTTAATTTCGGGATAAGGAGCTGCTGCAGCATTTCTTCAAGGGTTAAGAGGAGTCTTCGGGAAGATCTGCCGGAGATCTGATTCTTAACACAGTAATAATCCAATTCGCTTACGATACCGGGATAATCGAAATCGCGGCCGCTGACATTTATCTCTAAAACCTTGAGCCTGCGGATAAAACGCCTTGTTTTCTCACGCTTCGGATCATCAAAGATCTCATCGGGAGTACCTTTTTCATAGATACCTCCCTCATCCATGAAAAAGACCCGGTTGGCAATGGACCTGGCAAAATTCATTTCGTGGGTCACTATCAGCATGGTCTTTCCTGTTTTTGCAAGCTCACGGATGACCGTCTGTACTTCTCCCACCATGGTGGGGTCAAGGGCGCTGGTGGGCTCATCTAAAAGGATCACTTCGGGATCCATGGCAAGAGCGCGGGCAATGGCGACACGCTGCTTCTGTCCGCCGGACAGCTCTTCGGGATAGTTCAGCGCCTTATCGGAAAGACCTACCATACGTAAAAGCTCCATGGCTTTGTCATAGGCTTCCTGTCTGCTTTTCCCCAGAAGATCTACGGGAGCGGCCATAATATTTTCGATAACGGTCAGATGTCCGAAGAGATTGAAACTCTGGAAGACCATTCCCATCTTCTGTCTTACCTTATTTATGTCACAGGAAGGATCTGTTATCTCCAGATCGTCCATCCAGATACGGCCCGAAGTGGGCTTTTCCAGCTGGTTGATACACCGGAGCAGGGTGCTCTTTCCCGTACCGGAGGGCCCTATGATGGATATGACATCACCGTCATGGATCTCGGTACTTACATCCTTAAGGGGCGTAACGTCCTGATATTTCTTTCCCAGATGCTCGATTCTTATCATTCAGCTAATTTCCTTTTGCCTGAAATTTAACGCGGAGCTTTATTTTCGGACCTAATCGTAACATTTTGCAGCTTTCTTTACAAGAAAAGCAATTATCGCCAAATTTGTCCGTTTAAATTCCGGGAGGGTGGTATTCTATTTCCGACCTGATAATTAAAAAGGGAGTCAAAAACATCTCCCTTTGCTTAATAAAAGAAGGAGGATCATATGATACTTAATCCCATAGTAAACAGTGAAAACGGCAGATCAGATATTTTTTCCCTTAATCTTGAGAACAGGATAGTTCTTTTAACCGGGGAGATCGAAGACGAGATGGCAGCATCCGTGATATCACAGCTTATCTATCTCGATAATACCGGGACCGACCCCATAGACCTCTATATCAACAGCCCGGGAGGATCAGTAAGCGCAGGACTTGCCATCTACGACGTGATCCATAACCTGAATGCCGAGGTGAACACCATATGTATTGGAAAAGCAGCCAGCATGGCAGCGGTGATCCTCTCCGGAGGTACCGGAAAAAGATGGCTTCTTCCCCACAGCGAGGTTATGATCCATCAGCCTTCCGGCGGAGTTGACGGGCAGGCTACGGATATCCTTATCACGGCGACACATATCGAAAGCGTCAGGGCTGTCCTGAACGGGATCCTGAGCGAGAACTGCCACACAGACCGTGCAAAGATTGAAGAAGCGACGGAGCGTGATCACTGGATGAGGGCAGCGGAGGCTCTGGAATTCGGGATTGCTGACGGAGTGATGAGAAGATCCGGAAAATGATCGCCGTAATAAAACAATAAGCAGAACAGACGGGTATTTATAAGGAGGAAGAAAATGAAAAAGAAATCTTTCAATATCGCAACACCTGACGTACACACCATTTATCTTGGAAAGAACGTAAAACAGAGGGCAAGATACATACAGCTGCATGACGGCTGCGATGAAAAGGATCTTGAGAGGGATATAAACGCAGGGGCAGTTATCTATAAACCCTTTCTTGAGGAGCTTAAGCATACTCCCTCCAGGGTGAACATCATTACAGCATCCACAGAGGAGGACGGCTTAAGGGCTGTACAGTATCTTGCATCGATCAATGCAAGCAGAAAGGGTTACAATATGTTAGACGACTGTGATCCTTATGGCGACGAAAGCTATTCAGAGGAAGTGTGCTTAGATGACGAGGTTTACTTTGGGGAAAATGAGTGGGGAGAATCCGATCCGGAATGCTTTATTGAAGAAGATCCGGAGGAGCAGCTCTTTACGGAAGGATGGAAACGTATCCCGATAATACCCATCGATGAGGTTATGAGTCAGGAGATGAGAAACAATAATCATATCGGTTTCGGTACCTTTGGTATGGAGATGCAGAATAATAATAAAACTCCAAGGCCCTGGTGGGATGATTGCACGGAGGATCCTGTATGCATAGTGAAAAATCATACTGACGACTGTTTCTTCATGGTAGAGGAGGTCCTCTCCCCTTCGGAGATCAGCTGTTTAAGGAGATTCGATGAAAATGAGAATGTGTATCTCCTTGTTGTATCGGAAGACCTGAAGGAGGATGACTACTCCATAAACACAGCTATCCTCGACTATACCGCTAACTGCTTCCGTATTGATACCAGCAGAGAAGCTATAAAGAGCTATTATAAGGAGCTGCTTCTCTATGTGGCCGGGGAGTATGGGTTCAGGTTTTCAAAGACCCTTGACTTACCCCTGCTGGCGGATAAGTTAAGCAGGATGGATAAGAGCAATCCCTGCTCCAGGTTCGAAAAGGTGATGAAGTACCTTCTCCATGTGCAGGCTCCCCATACACTGAAGGCAGACGCCTTTGAGAGCATGGGGCTTAAGAAGATCCTTGAAGCGGATACGGACAACAGCATCGGGAATATGGAGACCGAGCTTACAGGCATGGACGAGGTTAAGAGGCAGGTTAAGAATATCCTCGATATGCAGAGGTATGTGAAGATGCGTTCCGCCAGGGATATAAAGAACTCCGGATATCATAACGTCCATCTCTTCGTTGGGGCCCCGGGCACGGCTAAGAGCACAGTGGCAAAGCTCTTAGCTAAGAAGATGCAGGAGGAAGGGCTTCTCAGGGGCAACAGGTTTGTGTCACTGTCCGGCGCGCAGCTTAAAGGTGCATACGTGGGCCAGACTGCCCCCAAGGTACATGCGCTCTTCGAGCAGTATGACGCCATATTCATTGACGAGGCATACTCCCTTACCAGCGGTTCCGAAAGCGAGGGCGGCATAGACTCATACTCTCAGGAGGCGCTGGCCCAGCTGGCAATAGAGCTGGAAGATCATGCAACCGACAGGCTGGTGATATTCGCAGGCTACGGCGGCAGAGAGATCTCAAAGAAGGGTAATCTGATGTATAAATTCATGGAGGCGAACCCGGGGATCAGCAGCCGTATCAACTCCACCATTTACTTCGATTCATACAGCGGAAAAGAGATGGTGGATATAGTCCACAAGCTGGCATCCCTGTCCTCCCTGGTGCTCCCTGAAACCATGGATAAGGAGATAGCGGAGTTCTTTGAGAAGAGAAGAAGGAACAGTGACTTCGGAAACGGCCGTGAGGCCAGGATGCTTTTAGAGCAGTGTGAGCGCCATGTGGCAGGACGTGTGGCCGGGATGGAGCCCGAAAAGGTGACGGATAAGGTCTTAAATACCATCATGGACAGCGATGTGAAGAGTGCCATAAACGACCTCAGGGAAAAGAGAGTCTCCGAACGGGGACGCTACGATATGCGCTACGGACTTACCGATAGACTGGACAATCCTCGCTATCTATGATAATGTTGCTATCATATTTGTATGATACCGGGCTAATACCCGGTATCATAGCATGCGAAAGGAAAAGGCTGATATGAGAGATAAGTCGCAGGATGAGGCCCAGATGGCCATTAAGAGGAAGAACTTTATCGAAGCAGGATATAAACTGTATGTCGAGAAATCCATCGAAGCGGTTTCCATGCAGGAAGTCGCTGATGCAAGCGGATATGGCGTGGCTACATTATACCGTTATTTCGGAACAAAACAGTCCTTTGTCGTGGAAGTGGCAGTTAAAAGCTGGGAAAAGTTCAGGGAGGAAAACATACAGCGCAGGCCCAGTAAGGATTTTGACGGCATGACAGCTGCTGATATCTTTGAATTTTACATAGATTCGTTCCTTGAACTTTACAGGAAACGGAAGGATCTTCTGCGGTTCAATCAGTTCTTTAATGTATATGTGCAGTCGGAGCATATGGACGGTGAAATACTGCAGCCATACCAGGATGTTATCGGAAAGCTCAGGGAAGTGTTCCATGATATGTACTTGAAAGGTAAAGAGGATAAGACTATCAGGACAGATGAGACTGAGGAAAAGATGTTTTCAAAGACTCTTCATCTGATGCTGGCAGCCGTGACAAGGTATGCGGTGGGCCTGGTCTATATCCCGAAGAAGGACTTTGACCCGGAGGGTGAGTTAGAGGATATGAAAGACATGATGCTTAATAGATACCGGAGCTGAGCCGTGATCTTTTTACCCACATTATCATTAAAAAAACAGACCCCACTTTATATGAAGTGGGGTTGTTATATTGTGATCATACTTTGCGCATTGTTCATGGCAGGCTGCGGAAGGAAAGTCCCGGCTTTTGAGGAGGGTCCCGGAGCACCGGCGAAGACGGTTTCGGAGGAAGGTCCGGTGCAGGAAACAGAGCAGGAAAGGGAAGAACCATCAGAGGCTCCGGTGCAGGAAGAGGAAGAACCGGTGGTTCAATCCGTGCGCATCATCATGGTGGGAGATATCCTTTTACATACCCCCGTTGAAAAAGCCGCAAAGAACGATGAGACCGGGGAGTATGTCTTTGATTTCATCTTTGATCACAGCAGGGATATCATAAGTGAAGCGGACATCGCCATAGCGAACCAGGAGGTTATCATCGGCGGTGAAGAACTGGGAGTATCCGGGTATCCCGCTTTCAATGCCCCGTATGAAGTCAGTGATGCACTGTATAATGCCGGGTTCGATGTGATCTGTCATGGGACAAATCATGCTCTGGACAGGGGAAGCAAAGGCATCGTTAACTGTCTGGATAATTGGAGAAAGTCATATCCGGATATGCTGGTTCTGGGGATTTACGACAATGAACAGGATGCTTCGGCGGAAAGGGTTCCGATAATTGAGAGGAACGGGATCCGGGTAGCGGTACTTAACTATACCTATGGTACAAACGGGATCCCGGCTCCCGCAGATATGCCCTATGCCGTGAGCATGCTTGATAAAGAAAGGGTTGTTGCCCAGCTTGATATTGCCGAAAAAGAAGCCGACTTCACCATCGTATGCCCCCATTGGGGGACAGAGTACAACCTGGGAATAAGCAGCTATCAGAAGAAGTGGACTGAGATCTTCCGGGAACACGGAGCGGATGCTGTGATCGGAACCCATCCCCACGTGATAGAGCCGGTGGTGTTTTATGAAGATGAGGATGCCGATAATATCACAAATAATCACGGCGGTGGGGATATGCCGGTTTTCTATTCCCTCGGCAACTTTGTAAACTGGACTTCGGGTACGGGGAAAGGGGTTGCCAACCGGATGGTGGGAGGTATGGCCGATATCAGTATCAGCCGGAAGGAAAACGGCGAGGTATCGATAGATGATCATTCGGTACACAGTTTTGTGTGCCATGTCAGATCCGGAGACAGGAACGTTACAGTATATCCGCTGGAGGAGTACAGCGAAGAACTGGCCTCACAGAATGAGATAAGAAAGCAGGACAGTTCATTCAGCAGGGAGTACTGCGACGAACTGATAAGCCGGGTATATTGATAATTTGACATAAGGGTCTATAAAGGAAATAATAGAAAAGAAATAAAAGAAAGATTACAGGGAGGAATAATTATTTATGAAGAAGATTTTGACAGTGTTATCAGTGATCATGGTATTGGCAGCATTAACAGCATGCTCGGGGAATAAGGGGAAGTTAGAAGCATCGAATAAGCTGTTTTCCATCACACTTCCGGAGAAGGCAGCGGGGGCCTTTGTTTCGGAAACAACTGACAACAGCATTTCCATATACGATAAGGAAGCAAAAGAGGCTGATTTCGGCGGATTTGCATTTGGCGTGGCAGCGTATAAGGAGCCCTCGGAATACGCGGGGGGAATGGATTCCAAGGTAGGAGAGTTCACGGCAGCAGACGGTACCCGTTATGACATAGTGGTGACCTATCCCTCCGATGTGCAGTACGACTATACAAAATATACGGAGGATATGCCTGAAAGCTATGCGCTGCTCTACAAAGGCACGGAGGATATCGTAAAGACCTTAAAAGGCGCGGATGGAAAAGGTGAATTCATCTGGGGCGCCGGAACAAAGGGAGAGGACCTCTATGGTGATGTGCTGAAAAAGATCGTCAATGCCATCAATGAAAAGTGGGATGCAAACCGTCTGGAAGAAGAGGGGTTAAGCCCTGAGTATTATTCGCTTTCCGCAGCCGGAGAAAATGTGCTTGAAAAGGCAGGATACGCATATTTCGATGAGAATCATGACGGCGTTGACGAGCTGTTCATAGGAGTGATCGAAGAAGGCGATAACAAGGGCGTTTGCTATGATATCTATACCATGGTGGACCGCAAGCCGGAACATGTTGTAAGCGGAACCGCAAGGAACAGGTATTATGTACTGCAATCCGGACTGCTGGTAAATGAGCATTCCGACGGAGCAAATGCGGAAGGTTGGGATGTTTACGATATAGAGCCAAACACCGCAAATCTGCTGGATCAGGTTAAGCTTAAGATAGACAGATACGAAGATGAGGTAAAGCCCTGGTTTGTTTCCTATGACAACGGAGCAACCTGGGAGAGCCGGACTGAGGAAGAATTCGAGGACTACAAGTCCAATTTCTCCGATTATCAGAGGTTTGATTTTACCCCCTTCTCTTCAGTAGCGGGTAAATAATAGAAAATGAGGAAGAGCGTAAGACGGAATATGATCCTCGGTTTCTGCATCTGTTTTCTCTGCTGTGCCTGCGGATCCGGACAGAAGCAGGATAGTGCTGAAACAAAGGGGCAGGTGCCTTCGGGAGAGGGAATGCTCCCTGTAAACGAAACCGGGGACGGAATACAGATCGACGATATCCTGGAATGCAGGCATATGATAGGGAAGACCGCCGAGGAAGCCGGGATACCGGAATCCGTGATAAAAGAAAAGTATCAGGGTGCTTTCCAGACATACGCCGACGGAAAGATATTCGATGGGACAGATTACGGGATCATATATTTTGAAAAGAAGGACGATGGGAACCCCGGGCCTGTGGATTCCCTATGGATACATATAAAGGAAACAGGCTTTGAGGGGTGTTACGAGGAGCTTCAAAAGCTCTTCGGCGATCCGGTCTCTGAAGGCGAAGAGCCCTATGTTGAGGCAAATGGCGGAGCTGTCACATGGGCAGTATTCCGGGACGGGGAATATGAGCTCCGCCTCTCAAACGGCAGCGAGAGAGAATATTCGGAGATAAGTATTTCTACTCTGGTTTCATAAATATGAATAAATCTCTAACAGCATCTCACAAACCCGAAATATGATCTTGATGGCAGGATTACGAAAGAATGCCGCAAAATCGACATTTTACGGCATTTCTCTTGTAAATATATATTTTCTGTTAATGGACCGGAAAATCAAAATCAGTCTGGCTTTGCAGGGGGATTTCCATCCGGAGGTGCTCCCATACCATCGGGCTTTTCCGGTGGTGCCATATCAGCGCCTCCGCCTTCGCTTATCTTTATCTCGATTGCGTCTCCTGTTGACTTTGATCCGGTTGCATACGTTTTTCCGTCAACTGTTAATGTATGTCCGTTAAGATCTATGGAATCCGCATCACAGGTAAGTGATTTTATATTGGAATCCGCTGTAAGTGTCCACTTGGATCCGTCAGTCAGTTCTACATAAACATCGCCTGAAGCACCGTCCGGGTTGATCGCTCCCGTAAACATACTGCCATCTTTCAGATAAAGGTTGAGTATAGAAATGTCATCAACGAGCATATCTCCGTCTATCTTCTGAGCAGATGCTGTAAGATTAACTTTTCCGCCATTCTCGCCTTCTCTTCCCCAACCGGCAGCTGCTGCTCGAAGGAATACCCCACCACCATTGTTAACGATATCCACGCCCGAGAGCGTTATATCCGTTGCCGTATTGTTTACAAAGAAGATATCTCCGTTCGTATTGGAAATGTTTCCGCCGTTGGCTGTAAACCTTGCAAGTCCCGTATCTGCATCCCCGGACATCGATTGGTAGATCATGACCGCCTGATAGTATTCGGATTTATCACTGTTTTTTGAAGTGTTGCTTGCATTTAACACGACATTGTTAAGCGTTACGGAGTTCTTTCCCTCGACTACAACGCCCTGAGATGATGTCGATGCAAGTGCGGCATCGCTCACAGTTATATCTGCAGTCGAATATATAGCTGGAGATCCCTTCCCTTCTGTCGTATAATTACCGCCATTTACAGTGACCACTCCGCCACCACGGTCAGATCTTATTGCGGCCGATGAATTTCCGCTCGTGTGAATCGTAAGATTTGATGCGTTCGTCGTACCGCCGCCGGTCGTCATTATACCGCCCGAACAGTTACCCGATGTATCTATGGTAGAATTTGATATATCAATTACCGTGCCCTCTCCATAAGAGAAGACCGCATTGGCATGGGTTCCGTTCGTTGTGATGTTCATGTTTGACAGTGTGAGCTTCGCTCCATTTGTCGCAAATACAGCTGAGTTTTCCCCGTAAAAATCAGCTTCATCTCCGTCGGCCTCTCCCGTCTTGGTAACGGTGGCATTGCTGTAACTCCTTTCCTGCCCGTCTACCTCAATGGCATGACCACCATCTTCACTGTTGTCAAAGGTTTCTCCGGATACGTTTTCAGCAATTGTTTCCGCAGTCGCCTTACCGCCATCCTGTGACTGTTCGGCTTCCTGTATTGCATTTGCTTTTTCAGCCGGTCCACCTCCGATGTCATCTCCTGCACATCCCACAAGCATTATCGAAGCTGACATGATCGCAGCAATCAAAGCTCCGGATATTGATTTTGTCTTCATATAACAGTCCTCCATATGATTGATACATTATATAATACGGATTCTACAAACTGAATAAGTGGGTCTTGTGATGAAATGGTGAAAGATTTGTGAAGCGTTTTACAGTGAGCGAGCATCCTTATTAAGTCTTTGCAGCTCAGAAATGCCTTAAAATGAATCAGGGTTACACTTCTCTTTTCATTCTTCGATTAAAGGCACTTGCTAGAAATGCGATTTCGGGGTATATTGGGTAGGAAGATAGTGCGACTTTGGGGATAAAGTCGCAAAAAGATAATGCGAGGGAGCTAAGAGAAGATGTTCAAGCGTAAG
>JAFSKT010000054.1 GCA_017448845.1 Lachnospiraceae bacterium | reverse complement strand
GGGTTCGAACTGTCCGGACTGATAGATTACGCCGGTGATGGTGTTGGGGAAGGCTCCGCTCATTACACGGTTCATGACAACTGCGCCCACAGCTACCTTGCCGGCCCAGGGCTCTCCCCCAGCCTCGCACTGTATAAGGGCTGCCAGCATGTCTTCTTCTCCTTTACCGATGCTGACTTCGCTTAAGGAGCGCTTAGCCATCTGCTGTGACAGCCTGGCCAGCTCTTCTTCTTTTTTCAGCTGCTGTTTTAAAGCGCTGACCGTATTCCTGGCAGCTATGAGCTTTGCTTCGTATGCCAGGGCTTCAGCCTCTGCTACAGAGATCTCCCCGGCGTAGGCGGTGATGGAATTCTTGGTATTGTTTACCATCTCCTGCACCTTGTTCTGCTCTGCGGCTGCGTCTTCCTTCAGGGTTTCTAAGTTCTCTTTCTCGGAAACAAGAACCTTGTTCTTTTCCTTGATATCCGCTATGTTCTCTTTGTAGCGTTGAAGCATTTCCTGGTCATACTGGTTAACCCGGGAGATATATTCCGCCCGGTTCAGGAAATCGCTGAAACTCTTGGTGTTTAAGAAGAGATCTAAATAGCTCTCGGTTCCCTTTTCATACTGGGTGCGGATCCTGGCCTTTATATATTTATACTGGTCCGCCGCCGTCTTTTCCGCTTCCTTGAGCTCGGCCTCCGTATTCTTTATCTCCTCTTCCTTGCGGCTTATATCCTCTTCTATACCGGCAAGCTTGTCAGATACCCCTTCAAGCTTGGTATTCAGGTCGTCGAGGTTGCTTTTAAGCTCGCTCTGGCTATCCTTTAAGTCCTCGATCCTGTCGCTGGTCTCGTCTAACTTGTCCTCAGTATCTTCTTCCGTCTTTTTGGCTTCTTCCAGCTTCTCCGAGGTGCTTTTTTCGGCATGCACAATAACTCTCCCGGGGCTTTCACAGGTGATGCCCAAAGAGAGTACCAGGAAGAATACCACTGCTTTTTTAAGGTACCTGAGGATCTTCAAGTTTCTCTGACCTCTTTATCAATATTTCTCTAACAGGTCCACCCTGCGCTGGTGCCGTTCTCCGCCGGAGAATTCACCCTTTAAGAAGGTGTCCGTAATTGCTATTGCAAGTCCGGGACCCACAATATTCGCTCCCAATGCCAGCACATTGGCATCGTTATGGAGCCTTGTCATCTTTGCCATGAGCTCGTTGGTGCAGAGCGCTGCCCTGATACCGGGAACCTTATTGGCCGCTATGGAAATGCCTATGCCCGTAGTACAGATGACTATGCCGTAATCCGCTTCCTTTGCAGCAACTGCCTTTGCAACCGCATGCCCGAAAACGGGATAGTCACAGGAATCCTTGCTGTAGGTGCCAAGGTCCATGACCTCATATCCCTCTTCCTTTAAGTGGGCTATTATATGCTCCTTTAAGTCAAATCCGCCGTGATCTCCGCCAATCGCTATCTTCATCTCCTGCACCTCTTGTCTTTCTTAAATGCTATAATCGCTTAAACTTCCAGTATCTTGTGTCCTGCGGCCCTTACGAGCCTGTTCATTATCGCATCTCCTATGCCCGGGACCTGAAATTCCTCTGAATATATCATGTCCGCCCGGCAGTCATCCATTTCCCTTAAGGCTAAGAAGAGATTGGCCGCTATGCTCTCTCCGTCATTCTCTGCCCCCAAAGCCCTTATTATATCAGCTTTGTATCGATCCTCTCTTTCAGAAACGGTGAGAACCCCGGTTTTTAAGCCTTTTTCTCTGTTCTCTGCCGCCCATCGGTTGATACTGCCTATGACATTATCCGACTTTCCTTTGACAATGTAAAGCTCTCCCTTTGGAGAGTAGTGTTTATACTTCATTCCCGGGGCCTTCGGATGCTCTTTTTCATCCATTACCCCTTCTATGGAGGGATCAACGTCTATTTCCCCGATCTTTTCCTCCAGCATCTCCCTGCTTATATATCCGGGTCTCAGCAGGCATGGATTTTCCCCCGTAAGATCAACTATGGTGGATTCCAGCCCTATGCCCACTTTACCCCCGTCTATTATAAGGGGTATCCTGCCCTTTAAGTCCTCATATACATGGGCTGCGGTGGTGCAGCTGGGTCTCCCGGAGCTGTTGGCGCTGGGCGCCGCTATATAGCCTCCCCCCGCCTTTATGAGCTCTAACGCTATCTTATTTACCGGCATCCTGACTGCCACCGTATCAAGTCCCCCGGTGGTTTCCTCAGGCACTGCCGCGCTTTTCCGAAGTACCATGGTAAGGGGCCCGGGCCAGAAGGCTTCCATCAATATCTCTGCCTTTTCGGGAAGTTCCTCCGTTATCCTTTTTATCGCCTCTTTCTCCGCTATATGAACGATAAGGGGATTGTCTGAAGGCCTGCCCTTCGCTTCATATATCTTCCTTGAGGACCGGGGGTTAAGGGCATCTCCCGCAAGGCCGTATACAGTCTCTGTCGGCATACCCACTAAAGCTCCGGACCTTATGAGCCTTCCGGCCTCTTCCATTATCTCCCGGTCCTTCGACTCATCCCCATATGCCTTTACTATCCTTGTTTCCATCTTATTCTTAGCCCGCTAAATAGGCCTCTACCTCATCCCAGATTTCCTTTGACTCAAATCCCAGCTTCCAGAACGCCACTCCGGCTAAATCCCTGCTCTTCATTACGCTGAGCTTTGCATTGAGGGATTCCTCATCCTCAAGCCACATCCTGTAGAGGGAGCCGTCTGCTTCATATTCACCGTAGTTGCAGCCTGCGCCGTCGTCCCAGGACGGGGTGACGCCGTGGGTCTTAAAGGTATCCGCTGCTTCTTTCATCCCCAGGGCCTGGCTGTTCTTTACGACGCCGTTACTCGTCTCCCAAAGCCTTGTATAGAAGGGAACGCCGTTTATAACCCTTGAAGCATCCACATCCACCAGGGTGTTGTCTATGCCATGTTCCACAAAATCAAGAGACGCCACCGGTCCCGCATCCGCAGATCCCGATGTGTATTCGTCATATCCCATTATCACGCAGAAATCACAGACCTTTCCCTGAACTTCCCTGTGATAGTGAAGGGAATAGGCCTTCGGAACGTAATTATCCACCGACAGGATAAGGGAATTATCATGGCAGGCTACAGAGAGCTCCTTTATGAACTGGGCGAAATGCTGCCCGCTGTCTGCCGACAGCTGCTCAAAGTCCACGTTTATGCCGTCTGCGCCGCTTGCCTTAACGCTTTCCACCAGGGCGTCTATAAGCTTTTTACGTTTTGAAGTATAGGAAAGCACCTCATGGGTACCGGCGTCCGGAACAAAGCCTTCCACGTTGAAATTGTCGACCACCGACCAGACCTTCTTTCCTGCCTCGTGGGCGGCTTCCACATAGGCCGCCGAGGAAATGTCCTTAAAGTTCCCTTCCGTGTCCGTAAGGGAATACCAGGTGGGTCCCAGCACGTTTACCGCGGTATCGTTCTTAAGTATGTCGTAAACCGTGTCATTTGCCACGGTGCTCATGACCTGATGCCAGCCAAGGCTTATCTTATTATTGAAACCGGTGACGGGGAATTCCATGTCAGGCACATTCCCCGGTGCCGAATCGCTCTCATCCTTATATTCGTCCAGGTCGCTGCTTGCCACAAAGCCGGAGGACCCGTTCTCCCGCTGCACTTCGCTCCATTCCGTGCCGGGATCCAAAACCCTTACCTTCTCTCCTTCTTCCAGCGCAGCCATTACATCGCTCTTCTTATCCCCGAAACTCCTGAAGGCCGTCTTCTTCTTAACGGTTGCCGCAGAATACTCTCCCCAGGCGTTCCTTATGAATATATAGGGCACATCTTCCCCGGTATGATCTTCAAATTCCAGGTCTGTATATTTCATTACGAGGTCAGTGGAAAGGCAGAGCCCTCCGCCGATCTCCCTGGCGTCATCGCCTATATCCAGCCTGTCCGTTCCTTCGGGGGTGGTATAGAGTATCAGCCCCTCGTTTTCATCGTGATAAAACCAGTCATTCAGGTTCGTCTTTACATAGTCATAGGGCAGGTAGATCCGGCCGTCTTCAAGAAAGGCCCTGATCTCCGTCTCATATCCCTTATTCAGTATGATCCCGGCCTCATTACTTTCTATTTCACCGAAACAGGCGGAAAGATCCGAATTCACCTTGAATCCGGTCAGGGCTTCCACAGCGCCTCCGCCATAGCTTACAAAGAAAATGGCTAACAGCAGTAAAAGTACAAAGATCACGGGAATAGTCCAGGGGGCTATCCCGGAACCCTTCCTCTTCTTTCTCTTTTTCTTTCTCTCGACTCTTTTTCTAACAGTTTCCAGATCTTCAACATCCAGATCCTTAAAATCCCTGTCGTCTAATCTCATCCGCTCCCTGTTCCTCCAGGTCTGTTTCTTTGACGTATCTTTTATTATACCACACTTGGAACAGCCCTGTGTATACGTGCCTTTAGCATTTGGGGCGCCTGTGGAACACTTAATACATCAGGGCTGTGTCCGCTTTTTCGATATGATGATGCCTTTCAGCTTAAACTACGTGGTCTGTATCCTGTCAAAACGTATCTCCGACAGGTCTCCGTTCTCATCGTCCACGTAATCAGCCATGTAATCGGAACCCTCCTCCATCACCTTCATCACGGTCTGCTCCGGCGAAACAGGCTTATCCTGTACGTATAGCCTGATGCCATTGTTCGCGTAAAATGACAGTGTGGAAAGAAAGTTCAGCTTATCATTTAAACTGCTCATTTTTTTCTCCCCTTTATATGAGATTATTACACCTGTGATAAGCGCTGGAAGAATTGCGGCAGTACCGCCTGTGATATATCCCGGACTGTGCTTACCACGTTTATCCTACAGGATAGTCCGGCATGATGCTGCCCCAAGCTTATACTTTTAAGATAGACATATCTCTAATGATTTTCCGTTGAAATGCCGATAAATAATAGTAGATAGAGCAACTCGTCATTTTGTGTCCTGGAAAATGTCCGGAAACCGGAATGATGTGTATATAAGCCGGGGATACTCAAGGCCTCCTCTCCGCATCTTTGAGAGATTTGCCGGCCGTCCCGTGAGGAAGATTATACAACATCACATTAAAATTTCAAGTTATTTATTAAAAAAAAATTATTTTGTCTCATTTTTCTTGACTAGAACGTAAATATATTATAAAACATATCAAAGCAATAAAAGGAAGGGTGCGTCAACTATGAAAATTGAAAAAGTTAATGACAGAACAATCAGATGCACACTGACAAAGAGCGATCTCAACGAGCGGAAGCTCAAGCTGAGTGAGCTGGCTTACGGAACGGAAAAGGCCAGGGGCTTTTTCAAGGATATGATACAGCAGGCCAGCTACCAGTTCGGCTTTGAGGCTGAAGACATCCCGCTTATGATAGAGGCCATCCCCCTTTCGGGAGAGGCTATAGTACTGGTGATCACAAAGGTGGAAGATCCGGACGAGCTTGATACCAGGTTCTCCCGTTTCGCCCCCGACTTAAAGGAATACGGGGAATTCTCCCAGGATAACAACGGCTCCGGGCTCTCAAATTACGGCGCGGATGACGTCATCGACCTGGTGAAGAGGCTCCACGACACCATACAGACCGCCAACAAGGCCTTAAAGGGCGAGATCGCTTCCAATTCAGCATCTGAAGAAGTACCGGTATTACCCGGCACAGAAGAAAAGAATATCCAGATAACCGTTCCGGTTGACATAATTAAGCTCTATTCCTTTAAGGACATGAATGTGCTTATAGATATGGCACATGTCCTGAAGGGCATTTACACCGGCAACAACACCCTCTACAGGGATCCTTCGGATGACAAGCTCTATCTCATAATCCGCAAGTCCTCCCTCTCTCCTGAGGTGTTTAACAAGGTCTGCAACATTATTACGGAATATGCCTTTGTGGAGAACTATTCTCCCTCCGTACAGGCCTGGTTTGATGAACACGGCGAAGTGATAATAGCCGACAATGCTTTAGAGCAATTATCGGAGATCTGACGGCTTACAGCTTATTTAAGACAGTAAAAAGACAGGAGATGTCTCCTGTCTTTTTTATGCCTTGATTTACTGTAATCTCAACTTGCCTCGTTCATGCGCTTTACCAGCTCGTCTGCGTCTACGCCGTGGACTGCAGCTGCTTCCGCAACGGTCTCTCCCTGGGATGCAGGGCAGCCTATGCAGTGCATTCCGATCTCCATTAAGACCGGTATAGCCTCAGGCTTGATATTAAGGATGTCTCCTATGGTTGTTTCCTTTGTGATCGCTTCCATTTCCGCTGTTACTCCTTTCATTTCATCAAAGTATTTTTGACTTTTTCATATCTGACTTTAAGTTCATTGAACATTTTCAGCATATCCTGAGATTTCTCTTTTGCAATCCTTATTATATCATCATAATCATTTATGAAGGTCATGACAACCTCCCTGTCGAATTTATTATGATTTACCTCGTCGTTCAGTATGCGGATGACCGCTTCCTTGTTCTTCGACTGATGGTAGGCTCTTTCACAGGTAAGGGCTGTTATGGTGTCCGCTACCTGCAGCACCTTCTGGGACCGGTTCATCTCATCCGCGGTCCAACCGTGGGGATAGCCGCTGCCGTCCAGCCTTTCATGGTGTCCCATGGCGATCTTTAGGATATTGTCGCTCACCCTGTCCTTTAATATAAGCTCCATGGAGCTTACATGGTTCCTGACCTTGGCCATTTCCTCTTCCGTAAGCTTTCTGGGGGCGTTGATGATCTCGTCCGGTACCGACAGCATTCCCACATCGTGAAGGGCGCTGCCAAGCTGCAATTCCTTCATGTCCCCTTCGGAAAATACATCCATCCTGGCGGCGATCTCCATAGCCACCATGGTGGTGGTCATGGTGTTGATGACATTGTATTCATCCTTGAAACCGGATATGAAGATCAGCATGTTTATATACTGGATCTTCTCCTCCTCGGAGAAAAGGAGCCCCTTCCAGAGCTCTGCCAGCTCCGTCTTATAGGAGCCGTCCCTGAACTTAGGGTCTATGTCATATCTTACCAGGGCCTGCTCTAAAAGGTCCAGGTTCCTCTTTGAGAATTTCCTGTCCTTATAGGCCCACAGATTCTGGATCCCGAAGCGGTCTCCAAGGGAATTGTGGAAAAGATCGTAGCGCCCCGACATATGGATGAACTCCGATATCTCCTTCCCCTCGAAATCCACATCACTTAACTGGGTCGTATCGATATGGCTGTACATCAGTATCTTTGACCTGTCCCCTATGGGAGACGCGTATTTCATGAAAAGATAGCCGTAGATCGAATGCTTCATGGGATGGGCCACGTCAAAGTCCAGCACATCCCTGCCCATTTCCACCTTGAAGGCTCCTATGTCGTGAAGTGCCGCGATAAAAGCATATTCCGCAAGTTCATATTCCTCGTAGCCGCCCTTTATCTCCATAAGCTTCCAGATGATATAAGCCACCCTTTCGCCGTGGGCTACGAGCCTCTGATCGATAAGCCTCAGGGCTTCGAGTATGATCTTGCATATGTCCCTGCTTGAAATGTTGTCTTTTTCTTTCATCTCATCCTCTCAAATCCAAGAGTGACCTTAAAGAGGTCTCCGTCCAGATCCACCTTGAATTCTCCCTTTTGCAGCTCTGTCAGGCTTTCCGCTATGGAAAGTCCCAGGCCGGAGCCCTCTGTTGAGCGGCTCACATCGCCTCTTATGAACCTTTCCGTAAGCTCGGAAGCGTCAATATTAAGGGCCTGTTTTGAAATATTCTTTAAGGAGAATATAACCCTGTCCTCGGTTACGGACAGCAGGGCATAGACCCTTGTACCCGGCATGGCGTATTTCGCCACGTTTCCGTATATATTGTCAAGCACCCGGAAGAGCCTCCGCCCGTCTGCATAGATAAAGGCACTCTCCTCAGGCAGCTCCGTTACGAGAGTTAAGTCAGACTCTTCAAATCTCTCTGCAAATTCTCCCTCCATCTGGGATATCATCATGGACATATCGAGCTTCACCGGCTCAATGGAGATATTCCCGGAAGTTATCTTTGAAGCTTCCACCAGATCCTCTGTAAGGGTCTTTAATCTGGCGGACTTATTATCCAGTATATCTATATAATTCCTGGCCTGCTCATCCTCTATGTCGCATCTCTTAAGGAGTCCCACATAATTGATAATTGATGTCAGGGGTGTCTTTATATCGTGGGACACGTTGGTGATAAGGTCGGCTTTCAGCTTTTCCGTCCTTATGGAGGTCTGCATGGCCTTTGACATCCCTTCCTTCATGGAGTCAATGGCTTCCATCAGCTCAGCGTTCTCGCCGTTCATACCCTTTGTGTCCGCAGTGGCCGATACATCCCCTTCTTTGATGTCCTTAACGAAATCCAGTATCCGCCTCCTCTGGAAGGCGGTATTCAGGATGATTATAAAGATCACCAGGTCTATGGCCCCGAGAAGGAAATAGTATCCGTTCTCCATATTGTCGTAGCCTAAGTAGAATAAAACAATATTCAATACCACGATAAGGCCGAAGCAGAACAGCTCTTTCAGCACCAGGGCTATCCCCGTGGGAGCCCGGTCCAGTCCCGCCGAGATATATCCGCACTTTTCAAGTATGTAATTAGTAAGGCTGTCCTTATATAGTGTCCCTGCCTTTATGCGGCGTACAAGGCTTAAATAACCGGCTAAAAAGACTGTATTAAGTACCGCTGCCCCGGAACCCGCCATTATAAGGGCTTCTATACGGACATTTCTCAGTTCATAGGTTTTTGCTGCCACAAAGAGCAGTCCCGTGATCAGTACTCCCGCATAGAAAACGAAGGCGATCTCCGTCTTTATCCTGTCTATCCCAAGGAGCTTTTTATCTGCACCCTCAGTCAAGGTTAGTGCCGCCAGGCAGAAGAAAGCTGCGATAAAGAAGATCGCGGCTCCGGTCTGTGCTGTCCGGACCACCGGCCTGTAACGGTAATACTCATTTCTCGCGGCGCTTATGGAATCCATTACCGGATATCCCGTGTCTATTGCAAACTCCAGATAATAGCTCCCGTCAAAACGGCTCCTGTACTCCGTAAGGATGTTAAAGAGATATGAGTCCGTGACATGCATATTGCTCTCATACTCCAGACTCCTGGAATCCAGGATCAGATACTGGCCGTAGGTCTTTATGGTATCGTCCTCCTTAAAGGCGGAGGTGTCGATATTGGAACAGGTATTGGAATTGGCGTAGTCGGTGACAAAAAAGCGGACGTTGGTATTGTCGCTCCTGAGCTCCACCCCCAGTTCCTTATAATCCTGATAATCTTCCTGTATCTTTATAAGGGCCTGCTCCAAAAGCTTTATGAGCTCTTCTTCCCCGTATTTATCATTGGCGTAGTCAAATAAAGTCCTGCCGTGTACCGGGAAATATAACTCCTCCAGCTCAATCCGTACGCCCTCGGAATCACTTAAGCTGCCTTCTTCGTAAGTAGAGGGCATGCCCGTATCCGCAGCCACAAAGTCCCTGCTGGTCACATACTTGTATTTCAGGCCTTTCCGGCTCCAGTGTATAAGGTCGGAGAGCTTATATCCCACGCTCCTTGTCTGCTGGCCGGACATCCTGCCATCTTCCACATATTCCGCCAGATCCACGATCTTCCTGCCGTAGAATTCCCCCTGGCGCTCAAAATTACTCTTTAACGCCGAGCTCTCCACGATCCCGTCCAGACTGTCACGGACCATTGTGGAAAAAAGGTCGGAGCGCTCAAATACCGGCGCACGGCTGATGATCGTAGCGTTCTGATCCATTCTGGTAACAGATACCGCCATTGTGGTAAGGCATACTACCGCCAACACCACCAGTATCTCTTCACAGAGCACAAGGATGGCCTTTTGGGCTTTTGTGGAGATCTTCTTTCCCATGCTTACTGTTTTTCCACCTTATAACCTACGCCCCATACCACTTTAAGATACTTGGGATCCTTGGGGTTTATCTCTATCTTTTCCCTGATATGCCTGATGTGGACGGCCACGGTATTGTCCGCCCCTATGGCCTCCTCATTCCAGATACTCTCGTAGATCTGGTCTATTGAAAAGACCTTTCCCGCATTGCGCACCAAAAGCAGCAGGATATTGTATTCTATGGGGGTGAGCTTTACATTCTCACCGTCAACGGTAACGGTCTTATCGCTGTCATTGATGCTTAAGCCCCCTACCGAATACACATCCGTATCGTCCTCGGCTATGGTGCCGAGCCTTGTATATCTCCTGAGCTGGCTCTTTACCCTTGCCACCAGCTCTAAGGGGTTAAAGGGCTTCGGAAGGTAATCGTCCGCTCCCACATTGAGTCCCAGTATCTTATCCGTATCCTCGGTCTTTGCGGACAGCATGATGACCGGTATGGAACTCTCTTTCCGAAGCTCCAGCACCGCATGGATACCGTCCATCTTCGGCATCATCACATCAATGATCAGGAGCTTCACGTCCTCTTTCTTTATGATCTCCAGAGCCTCGGCTCCGTCATAGGCCTTGAGTACGTTGAAACCTTCCTGTGTCAGGTATATATCAACGGCTTCCACTATTTCCCTGTCATCGTCACATACGAGTATATTCAATTGAGCACCTCCTTGAGTTCCACTCATTTTTTCTTACACCGGTCAAAGCAGCACATATTCCATGGGCGTATAGGTTATCCCGTCGCTCTCCTGCTCGCTGTCCGTATCCACAAAACCGTACTTTCTGTAAAAGTCCACGGCGTAGGGAGAAGAGTTCACTGTGATCAGCACCTGCTCCTGATATTCCCTGCAATAGACGCAGAGATAATCAAGTAGCCTTTTTCCGATCCCCCGGTTCCTGTATTCCCTGTCCACAAAGAGAAGGGAAATGTGGTTCCCGTTCCTTAAAGATATGACCCCCTTCGGTTCATCCTTGTCATCAAAGAACCCGAACATCGGGTATTCCCCTTCGCGATAACGAAGATACAAGGTCTCATCTGTAAGGAACTTCCTGAAATTAAAAACCCCTTCATTGGAATAACCGGAAGCGTTGCAGTCGAGAAATACCGACCACACCAGTTCCATGGCGCCGGCATACTCTTCGTCACGGACCGGTCTAATCACCATCTGCCCCATGCTCCCTCATAAATCCCATAACATCAAAGAATACCTGGTATCTGTCTGCCTCGTGGTATAATTCGTGCCTGTCCCCGGGGTAGAGCTTTAAGGTCACATCCCGGATCCCAATAGCTTTATAACTGTCGGCCACGGCCTTTATCCCTTTACCCATATCGCCTACCGGATCATCCTCGCCCGACATTATGAGCATCGGCAGGTTTTTCGGTATGGACTCCATCCGCTTTTTATCCTGCATTCTTAAGATGATCTCGGAAAGGTTGTAATAGCCGTTAAGCTCGAATTCCTTTCCCATAAGCGGATCGGTAAGGCTCTCCTGCCAGGCTTCACTTCTGGCGCAGACCCAGCCTAAGGGCCCTTCGGGAAACATGGTTGCAAAGGGGCCGATGGACACCTTCGTGCAGATACTGTCCCTGTAATGCCAGCCGTGGATCATGGCGCTTAAACGGATATAGGCCATGCCGGCTTTTACCTTTAAGTCATTGAAACGGCCGGAACCCATGAGGATCACGCCCTTTATCCCGCTGCCGTACATTTGGATATAGTTTCTGGCGATAAAGGATCCCATGCTGTGGCCCAGGAGAAATATGGGTTTCCCGGGATATTCCTCCTCTATCATCTTCTTTAATCTGTGGACATCCCGTACCACTACGGTGGCGCCGTCATTTTCCGCAAAGTAACCGAATTCCATCTGGTAATCCCTTGCGGTATGGCCGTGTCCCAGATGATCCGGGCCCGCCACTAAAAAGCCCTCGTTTGCCAGGACTTCACACATTTCGGAATATCTGCCGAAATACTCGTTCATCCCGTGGGCGACGATAAGTATCCCCCGCACTTCCTTTGTGGGGACATACTTTTCGGCATATATGGTTGTTTCCTCATCCCTTGAGAGATAGGTAACGATTTCAGGCTTCATTTATGAGATCTCCGCGCCTGCTATGATATTTTCATCAGTGGTCATAAGGGCAAGCTTACCCTCCGCATCCTCTGCGCAGAGGAGCATTCCCTGGGACTCGTAGCCCGCCATCTTCCTGGGAGCTAAGTTGGTTATGGCCATGACCTTCTTTCCTATGAGCTTTTCAGGCTCGGGATAGTACTTCCTTATGCCGGATAAGATCTGCCTCTCCTCTTCTCCTATACGGACTTTGAAGCGGAGGAGCTTCTCCGACTTTTCAACTACGGAGGCTTCAATGATCTCTCCCACCCTGAATTCACTCTTTACAAAGTCATCATATGTGACGGTCTCTTTGTTCTGGGCCTTCTTTAAGTCGGGGGCTGCCTCTTCTTTCTTCGGCTTTTCAGCTTTGGCGCCCTCTTCCTTCTTTGCGGGATAAAGGGCCTCCACAGTCTTTGCCACATCCTCGGCCTTTACCCTCTGGAACAGGGTCTCCGGATCCTCCGTAACCTTAGTTCCCGATGCAAAATTACCTCTTTTGTCCAGATCATCCATGTCGGGCATTGCAGTATTAAGCTGGGCCAGGATCTTCTCCGCCGTCTCAGGCAGGAAGGGATGTAAGAGGGCCGCACCTGTTACTATGGAATCCGACAGGTTATAGAGCACCGTGCTTAAGCGGTCCTTCTTGTCCTCGTCCTTTCCAAGTATCCAGGGCATGGTCTCGTCTATATACTTATTGCTTCTCTTAAAGATATTGAAGATATGGGTGAGGGCGTCTGCCACCTTTAAGCTCTCCATATCCTTTTCAACCTGAGCCTTAGCCGAAAGCACGGTTGCATAGAGGTCGTCATCCACGGCCTCCTTAACCCCCTTATCCTCCAGTACTCCGGAGAGATACTGGTTGCTCATGGAAATGGTACGCTTTACCAGGTTTCCTAAGGTGTTTGCCAGGTCGGAATTAAACCTCTCAACGATCAGATCCCAGGAAATCACACCGTCTGTCTCAAAGGGCATCTCATGGAGCACGAAATAGCGCACTGCGTC
>JAFSKT010000053.1 GCA_017448845.1 Lachnospiraceae bacterium | reverse complement strand
TATTTTGCCCCGTTCATATCAAGGATATTGGTGACCCGGTCATCTGCAGGCTCTTCATCGGAAGAGGTGAGGATGGTGATAAGGGGTGAGGTCTTTTTCAGCAGTTCTTCGGTTTTATAGGCTTCTTTCCCGTGATGGGGGAATTTAAGCACATCCGAGTCCAGCCAGTCCTTTGAAAGCATCTCTTCAAGCCTTACGCTTTCCGCATCTCCGGTAAAAAGAACGGAACCGCAGCTGCTTTCCACTTTTACAAGAAGAGAGGAATTATTGTCATCACTGTCCGGATAGTCGCTCCTTGCAGGAGGATTTATCCTTATCCTGAAACCCGGTTCGTCAATTTCTATATCGGAAGATGGTATCTCATTTTTTAGCCCTTTTTCGGAAAGAGCTTCAAGAAATTTGAGGGTCCGTTTGTCGTCATTGGTGACAGGGGAAGTGATGATACGGCGGATATTGAAATTCTTTACGATCTTTGAAGCTCCTCCCACATGGTCCTTATCAAAGTGGGAGATTATAAGGAGATCTAAAGAACTGATATTTCTGTTCATCATATCGGCTATTATCTCATCAGCGTCGTCCTTATAGCCGCAGTCAAGCATCATATTGAATTCAGGGGAGGATATGAGAAAAGCGTCGCCTTTGCCGGCGTCGTAGACCGTAAGGGTAAAGGGGACTTCGTCAGAAAGAAGGGTTTCCTGAGGAACTTTCTGACAGCCGCAGAAAGCAAAGGAAAGCAGTGCCGATAAAAAGATAAAAGCCGAGCGCTTTGTGATAAAATCCATTTTCAAATCCCCTGAAGTATCGTATAATATACACTATGCTTAACGTTGATTATACACAAAGAATCGGCTGATTGTCCATGAAAAAAGTAGCTATTGTTATATCAGGCATTTTCATTTTGTTCCTTGTGGGTGTCATTATTATTTCAAGGAACCATAAACTGAATGCTTCCCTGTTCCCGAAGAAGTTTAAGATCGGGATGATACTCTGCGGAAGCCATGAGAACGGTGGACTGTCAGAGGCTCATTATAAATCGGTTTTACGTGTGGCAAAGGAAAGGGGCCTGGTCCTTGAGTTTTTTGAAAACGTGCCCTACGACGAGAGATGCCGTGAAAAGATAGAAGAGCTGATATATGACGGCTGCCAGGTGATAATTCTGGATTCCAGATATTATGAAGAATATTCCATACCGGCTTCCGAAGCCCATCCGGAAACAGGTTTCATCAATTCATACGGCAGCGGATTTTCTGAGAATTACCTTTCCTTTTCGGGAAGGATGTATCAGCCCAATTACCTCTGCGGTATGGTGGCAGGGATGCAGACTGAGAATAACCGTATAGGTTATTTGGCCGCCAGCCCGGCAACGGAACTGATCTGCGATATAAATGCCTTTACTCTCGGAGTCAGAAAGGTAAATCCCGAGGCCTCCGTTTATGTGGGATATACGGAATCCGCCGACGGGGTTTTGCTGATATCCCGCCTTGTGGAGAGCTACGGCATTGATGTTATAATGAACAATACATATACCGATACGGCTCTCCGCTATGCGGAAAAAAGAGGGATATGGAGTATAGGTTGTCATATGGATCATTCCGACATCTATCCGAAATCCTATCTCACATCAATAATTTGGAATCTTGATGATTTTTATGATAAAGAGATCATGAGCTGCCGCGAAGGCCGCTTTACCGGTGAAAACATAAAGATGGGAATAGACAGTTCCTTTGTGGATATTTCACCGTTGACTGAAAATGTGAAACCCGGAATAGCTGAGGTTGTTAACAAAGAGCGGGAAAGGCTGAAAAACAGGGAGTTTGATGTGTTTTACGGCCCGGTCTATGATTCGGAAGGTGTTTTGAGGGCCGCGGAGAATGAATCAATTCCGGATATTGAGCTGTTCAATAACCTGAACTGGTTTGTCTCAGGGGTGGAGTTTTATGAATTCAAGCAGGAGCAGAATAGCAAATGAACCGGGTAAATGAAAAAGTAAGGATAGGGGTGGTCTGGAGCCTCTTCATAATAGTTTTCATTATCACCGGTATGCTGATAAATAACGGACTTACCGCCATGGTGTATGACTATCTCAGTAACCAGGTGGCGGTTCAGACTGATTATACCGCTGAAACTGTGTCAAATGAGCTTTTGAGGGAGATCGACAAACTTAAAACAGTATCCCGGATAGTAGAAAAGACCGGTAATACTGATGCAGGTATTTTTGATGCGGTTAATTTCGGAGATCCCCATATTAAAATGGGCATACAGACATTGGACGGCACCACCCTTTCCGGAACCGCCCTTCCCGCTTCGGATTATCCCGGAATACAGGACGCATTCAGGGGCAATGCCGCAACGGACTATATCACCGGTGAGGGTATGCTTTTTGCCTATCCCGTTTTCAGCGGATCCAATGTGAAATATGCGGTGTATGAGCTTTTAGACGAATACGCCATGAAAGAACAGTTTTCTCTTCCCTCTACGGACAGCAGGAAGATATTGATCTGCACTCCCGAAGGGGAAACGGTCATGCCCTTTGAAAACGTGGATGAAGCTGACCGGAGAAGGATGGAAGGCGCTGATTTTAACGCGATCTTTGCCGACCTGAATAAAAAAATGGAAATGGATTCCTCATACGCCGAATACAGGAATATGAGTGACGATAAGTACTTCTTCTTTGTTTCCGATATTCCCCATACCTCTTTCCGTTTGAGGGGTTATATGGAATCTGCTGTCATGACAGCAGGTGCAGGTCTTGTGGATGCGATCTCAATTATCATTCTTGTCTTTGTATTTCTTCTGGTGCTTTATGCCGTAGGAACCCTTTATCTCATGATAGCTGCGGAAAAAGCAGGAGAGAGTGACGAGCTGAGAAAAGCCAAGCTTATCGCTGAAGATGCCAACAGGGCTAAGAGCGATTTCCTTGCAAGCATGTCCCATGAGATCAGGACTCCCATCAATGCGGTCCTTGGCATGGACGAAATGATAATCAGGGAGAGCGATAACGAGCACATCCTGGAATATGCCAGCAATATCAATAACGCCGGAAAGTCCTTGCTTACCCTTATCAATGATATTCTCGATTTCTCAAAGATCGAAGCCGGCAAGATGGAGATCATGCCGGAAGAATATAAGACCAGCTTCCTGATTTCCGATCTGGTCAGCATGACTGCTGTCCGGGCCCATACCAAGGGACTGGAATTTAAGGTGAATGCGGATCCTGGTCTGCCTTCCATTCTGTATGGTGATGAGGAAAGGGTAAAACAGTGCGTTATAAACATTCTTACAAACGCCGTGAAATATACGGAAAAGGGCAGTGTTACCTTTGATGTGAATTTTGACAAGATTTCCGAAAAGGCTATTTTACTGCACGTTAGCGTTACGGATACGGGTATCGGCATTAAGAGAGAGGATCAGATAAGGCTCTTCTCGCCCTTTGAAAGGGTTGATGAAAAGAAGAACAGAAATATCGAGGGAACGGGACTTGGCCTCAGCATAGTACGGAACCTTTTAGCCCTTATGAATTCAAAGCTGGAGCTTGAAAGCGAATACGGAAAGGGTTCCACCTTCTCCTTTGATCTTATCCAGGAGGTAAGGGACTGGAGGGAAATGGGCGACTTTGCGGAAGCCTACAAGAAGTCCATTCTTTCACAGAATAAATATACGGAACGTTTCAGGGCACCGGAGGCAAGGATACTGGTTGTAGATGATACGGAAATGAACTTAACAGTATTCAAGGGGCTCTTAAAGAAGACCAGGATAATGATCGATACAGCCATAAGCGGTAATGAAACCCTGAAGATGGCCCGGAAACAGAAATACGATATGATCTTCATAGACCACAGGATGCCTGTAATGGACGGTATTGAAACCCTGAGGGCCTTAAATGAGATGGATGACAACTTAAATGTGGGCGTTCCCTGCATAGCATTTACTGCAAATGCCGGCTCCGGCTCGAATGAACAGTACAGAGCCTATGGTTTTACCGACTATATCTCAAAGCCTGTTTCGTCATCGGAGCTGGAACAGCTTATCGTCAGATATCTGCCCTCCGATAAGATAGAGATGATAGATCCGGATGATACTCATGAGGAGATCACCGAGGATCAGGCGGATACAGCATTCATAGAGAGTTACAAGAAGGCTGAGGGCTTAAGTTATAATGTGGCAATAGCAGGCTGCGGCGATCCGGAGCTCTTAAAGGATACCGCCGTAACCTTCTATAACGGCATAGATGATTCCATTGAAGATATAAGGAGATTCTTAGCCAAGGATGACTTTGAGAACTATACCGTTAAGGTCCATGCATTAAAGAGCTCTGCAAGGATAATCGGGGCTGTGGATCTTTCCATAAAGGCAGAGTACCTTGAGAGATGCGGAAATGAGAGGAATCTGGAGGAGATAAACGATAAGACCGAAGATATGATCGATGAATATCTGAAGGTAAGGGATTCCCTCCAGTCTATCTATAATGATTACTTAAATAACATATCTGAAGACAACGCCGAATCCGAGAATTACTTTAAGGAGGCAGTAAGCCGTGAGACCTTAAAGCAGTTCCTGAATAGCGTCCGGGAATCTGTAGCGCTCTTTGATTTTGACGGCGTTACTGACAATATAAGGCTTTTAAGGGAATATAAGCTTACTCCCGAGCTGGATGAAGAATTAAAGGAACTTACAAATGCTGCGGATAAACTTGAAGAGGATGAAGTCCTGAAGATAGTTGACGCTATAGAGATAATTTATGATACACGTTCTTAAGGGACGTGGCTATTAAAAATAGATAGAGGGGATTAAGATGATGATTGAATTTAAGAAAAGGATAGCAGTCCTGACTGCTGTTGTTCTTGTAGTTTTAACGGCTGTTCCGGTCTTTGCCGACAGTGTTGAGAGCAGTGCTTATGAAGATAATGAGGTAACTGATGCGGTTGAGACTGCCGGATTGATCGAAATACCCGGCGTTGGAGAGTTGTTGCCTGTTACAAGCGAAAACTTTCCGGACGACAGTTTCAGGCTGTATATGACCGCTGCCCTTATTAAATACGGCGCCGGCGTGGAAGCTGCATACGGCGTAAATCCCATGGTTTCCCTGAACGGTATCTGGTATTACTCAACCATCGGCATACCGGCGGTTACCGCTCTGTCACCGGATAACAGAGGAATTAAGGATCTTACGGGGATAGAGTATTTCACCTCGTTACAGCAGATTTCCGTATCGGGCAATGAGCTTACCACAGTTGATTTTTCCGCTAATAAGGAGCTTGTGGCTCTGGACTGTTCACACAATAAGCTTACATCCCTTAATGTTTCTGCCTGCACGAAGCTTACAGGTCTGAACTGCTCATACAATAAGCTTAGTTCTCTTGATATTTCGGCATGTACGGAACTTACGGGATTAAATGTCATGAGTAATAAGCTTACTTCCCTTGATATTTCAAATAATAAAAAGCTCACGGCATTCGCCTGCACCTTTAATGCCATTCCACTTTTGGATTTCAGGGGAAATACGGTGCTTGATCCCTTTGACAGCAATGCTTTCAATGTCGCTCTTCAGAACGGTACACTGACCATAGTATGCGATCCCGGTTCTAAGTTTGTGGAATTCTGTGAATTATACGGCATTCCCTATACCTATGCGGCACTGAAAAGAAGGCCGGAAGTATCGGGAGCAGCCGGTGATCAGGTTGTAATGGTAAAGGAAAAGGCCGATCTTTCACTTATTCTTACCAAGCTTGCGGGAAATGATAAGATAAAGAAATACGAGCTTTCCGCAAAGGAATTTGCGTACATTGACAGAAAGGGCGTCCTTAAGGGGAAAAAACCCGGAAAGGTCGTTGTTACGGCTTTAACCGAAGGCGGGAAGAGCGTTACATATCCCGTCACCATCGAGAAGGCCGAATGCAGGGAAAAGAAGATAAAGAGCGTTTCCCTGGGTGAAGTGTTATTTGCCTTTGATAACATTCAGGGTACCGAATATGCTCCGGATGCCTTTTTGAGTTCTGACAGTGAGGTGGCTGATATCGATCCGGTTTCCGGAAAGATAGTGATCAAGGGCCGCGGCACTGCAAAGATCACAGCTATGTACGGCAGCGGCAAAAACGCGGCAAAGATCAGCTATAAGATAAAGGCGGAGATACCGAAGCTCAATAAGACCAAAGTTTATTTAAAGACCGGCGAGAGCTTTAAGCTTAAGCTTAAGAACACAAAGGAAAAAGCTGTATTTATTTCCTCGGACGAGGCGGTAGCTGTCGTTGGAAATGCTACCGGCGAGATCACGGCTGTATCCAAGGGTACTGCGAAGATATATGCGGTGGTTAACGGTATGAGATTTGAGTGCGTGGTGATTGTTGTTTGATCGGAGACTTGGCGATATAAAAAAATCGACGAAAAACACCGGGATAATTTGTTTTGTCTGCAAATAAAAAAATCGACGAAAAACATCGGTGATGTTTTTCGTCGAAACCCGAATCGCAAGCGATTCGGGTTATAAGCCGCTAGACAGACTCGAACTGTCGACCTACGCATTACGAATGCGTCGCTCTACCGACTGAGCCATAGCGGCACGACTAAATTAGTTTACTATATGGTACAATAAAAATCAAGCGTGACAGAAAGCGCTTAAAATAAAGAAAGGAAGTAACGACATGAAGATTTCAGATTCTGTAAAGTATGTTGGTGTTAATGATCATGAGGTTGATCTCTTTGAGGGACAGTATGATGTGCCCAACGGCATGGCCTACAATTCCTATGTGATAATGGATGAGAAGACCGTGGTAATGGACACGGTTGATATCAATTTCAAGGATCAGTGGCTTAAAAATATAGAAGAGGTGCTGGAAGGAAAGACTCCGGATTATCTTGTGGTTTCCCATATGGAGCCGGATCATTCCGCAAATATCGTGAATTTCCTTGATAAGTATCCTGGAACAACGGTTGTTGGAAACGCCCAGACCTTTAATATGATGGGACAGTTCTTCAAGCTTCCTGAAAACATGAAGAAGCTTGTTGTGAAGAACGGGGATACCCTTGAGGTTGGAAAGAATACCCTGACCTTTGTGTTTGCACCCATGGTTCACTGGCCTGAGGTAATGGTTGAATATATGACACCGGAGAACGTGCTGTTTTCCGCAGACGCTTTCGGTAAGTTCGGAGCGCTGGATGTAGAAGAAGACTGGGCTTGTGAGGCAAGACGTTATTACTTCGGTATTGTCGGAAAGTACGGCGCACAGGCACAGAATCTGTTAAAAGCCGCTGCCGGCCTGAAGATCGATGTGATCTGCCCGCTGCACGGCCCCATACTTACCGAGAATCTTTCGTATTATCTCGATCTCTATGACAAATGGTCTTCATATACGCCTGAGAACGAAGGTATCATAATTGCATACGCTTCCGTTTACGGACACACAAAGGAGGCGGCAGAGCTGTTAAAGGAGACCCTTCAAAAGAAGGGCGCTCCCAAGGTTTCCATTACCGATCTTGCAAGGGATGACATGGCAGAAGCTGTGGAAGATGCTTTCAGATATGACAGGCTGGTACTTGCAACTCCCACCTACAACGGAGATGTATTCCCCTTCATGAGGACCTTTATTGATGCCCTTCTTGAAAGGAATTATCAGAAGAGGAAGATCGGCATAATCGAGAACGGTACCTGGGCTCCCATGGCTGCAAAGGTAATTAAGGGAATGTTTGAGAAGAGCAGGGAAATAAGCTTTGTGGATCCGGTTGTCAGCATAAAGTCCGCTTTGAATGATGACAGCAGAAAGGCTGTGGAAGAGCTGGCTGACGCACTGTTGTAAAGGATTTTGTAAATTATCAGGATTAAAAAGGGCTGTCCTATATGTGGATAGCCCTTATACGCTATTTAGAATCTATTTTTGTAAGGGCACTGACGCTCTCGGTGCGTCAAAACGTGCCCGTAAAACGTCCACTGGACGTTTTACTTTTTACTGTTCTGAACGTCTCTTATAAGATCGTAATTGGAATCTTTACCCTCTACAAAGCCGGTAACCGGAGTATTTAAGCCGGTGAAATTATTAAAGGAAACGAAGGCGTTCCTGATCTTTTCAAGAAGCTCCGGCGAAAGCCTTTTACTGAAAGCGATGGCATCCTTCTGGATATTTCCGGTTTTGGATATTATCTTAAGCCTTGAAGTATCAACGCCGTTCTTCTGGGCCTTTTCAAAGGCTTCGTTATAGGTGGCGCCGGCGGCAAAATCACCGGAGAGAACACCCTTTATTACATTGTCATGGCTTCCCGCAAATGTGATGTTTCCCAGATCCCTGTCAGGATTCAAGCCTGCCTGTCTTATGCTGTAGTCAGCGTAGAGATAACCGGAAGCAGAGGCCTTGTCCACATAACCGAAATCCCTGCCCCTGAGGTCTGAGATATCGTTGATCCCTGAATCAACCCTTGTGATGATGTAGCCGTTATAGAAGTCCTTACCGTTGACCTTGGGAGTTGCAACGGGTTCAAGAGCAGTGACCTTGCAGGCATCAGTGTAGGCCATGGGAGAGAACCAGCCTCCGTCCAGAACCTCGTCTTTAATGCTGTTTCCGAGAGAATTGTAATCCTTGGAAATGACGATCCTTGTCCTCATTCCTATGGACGCAAAGATCCTTTCAAGGATGGGAGCGTACATATTCTTGATATCGGCAGGAGAAGTGAAGGGGTTGATGCCGATTATGATCTCATCATCAGCTTTGGCCTTTGACATCTCAAGCTGCATGCTGTCGCATGTGTCATTCAGGTTATCGCAGTAATCGATAAGATCCGTTGTCTTTTCTTTATGCTGCTCTATAAGGGTGATGGACTCCTGAGCCTCGTTATTGCCGTCCTCGATCCCGCTTATAAGCTCATCCAATGTGCTCTTCATCATTCCCGCAGCGGAAACGCTTTCTTCGGTGAGGTGAGTCAGCTCATTGATGTTGTCCTTTATGACACTCATGGAATTCTGGGAACCGTCCAGAACCTGAACAGTATTCTTCATCATTTTATGGAGCTCTTCGATGGAAGTGGCAGATTCCTCGATGGAAGCGTTTGCCTGGGTCGTGGTGCTCTCAAGAACCTTGATGATCTTTGCAATATCGTCAACAAAGACAGCGGTTTCGCTTGCAAGCTTTCCAACTTCCTCGGCAACAACCGCGAAGCCGCGCCCATGCTCACCTGCTCTGGCGGCTTCAATGCTGGCGTTCAGCGCCAGGAGATTTATCTGGGAAGAAATGTTCTGAATATACTGTATATTCTTCTGTATCTCTTTGGAAGAAGTGAACAGCTCTTCATTGATGCTTCTTGTGTTCTTAAAGGTGGTCTCCACATTTTTAAGAAGATCATAGGTCTCTTTAACGGTGCTCTGCCCCTCTGTAACCTGTTCCAGGGTATGGTTGGCTTCGCTTTCAACCATGGAGATCCTGGAATTGATCTGCTCGCTGCTGTCACTTACCATGCTGACAGCTTCCTCCGCCTTTTCCACAAACCGGAGATTTCTTTCCGAGGCATCCGCCACCTTCTGGTTCTTGGATACCAGCTTTTCAAAGGCCTCCTCATTCTTCTTAGCGATCCAGAGAAGGTTCCTGGTATCAAAACCGATGACCTCGATCATATTGCCGATAACTTTGTAGAAGGAAAAATACTTCCCGTTATCCTGCGCTTTTACGTCATTACTTTCTTTTTTTCTTATTCCGAACATGACCCCTCCTGTTCTTAAGAAACTTACCTTCGTTTCCTGTACCTACCCATACCTTTTCCGGCAGAAAAACCCGAAAAAAGGCAATACAAGTTTACCAAAACTGTACAGACAATTCAACATATCTTATCTCTATATTCCTTTGTTTTGATTTTGTCCCGGAAATATAGGATAATCTGATATAATGATCCTATCAAAGTCGGTCGTGAACCGGGAACCTGGTGAAATTGTTGTTTCGGGAGAAGAAACATCATGAAAAAGAAAAGGATAAAAGATGTTCTGTCAATGCTTCTGGCCGCAACCTTGATCGTTTCTTTTTTTTTCGGGACGGGAGAAACGGTCAGGGGGGAGAGCGTATCGGCATACTGGATACAGACGGAGAGCCCCGTTTTATTTGATATTTCAGAATGTTTATAGCATTTCTATCAATCGGTCCACATCTGAGTCTTTAGTGGCCCAGCTGGTTGCAATCCGCATGATGACCCGGTCTTCTCCACGGTTTTCCCAGAAACCCATTTCTATCTTTTCCGACAGCTTGTCAGCCTGATCCTTTTCAAAGAGGATAAAGATCTGGTTCGTAGGTGACGGGAAGGCAAGAGTATAGCCTTTTTCAAGCAAAGCAGAACGGATACGCGCAGCAGCCTCTATCGCAGGACGTCCTATATTCAGATATAGATCGTCGGTGAAAAGAGTTTCAAACTGTATCCCGGTGATCCTGCCCTTTGCGAGAAGAGCGCCGTTCTGCTTGATCATGGTAAAGAGATGGGGGATCATATCGTGCTTTGGTATTACGACTGCCTCCCCGAAAAGGGTTCCGCATTTTGTCCCGCCAATATAAAAAGCATCACAGAGAGCGGCTATATCGGGAAGGGTCACGTCGTTTTCGGGACAGGCAAGGGCATAGGCAAGCCTTGCGCCGTCAAGATAAAGTGTTATGCAGTTTTTTCTGCAGGTCTCACTGATATCCTTTAATTCCGAAAGACTGTACAGTGTACCGAATTCCGTGGGCTGGGAAATATAGACCATACCGGGCATGACCATATGGTCCCGGCTCTCATCCAGTTCATATTTTTTGACCAGCTCTGCTATCTGATCAGCATTTATCTTCCCGTCCTTTTCCGGAAGGGTAAGGACCTTGTGCCCGCCAAACTCGATGGCTCCGGCCTCGTGGACACTGATATGCCCGCTGTCCGCAGCGATCACTCCCTGATAGGGACGGAGTATGGAACTTATCATTACCGCATTTGCCTGGGTGCCTCCCGCAAGAAAGAAGATATCGGCTTCAGGTGCATTGCAGGCAGCCCTGATCTTTTCCCTGGCAGATTCAGAGTATTCATCATTGCCGTATCCGGCGGTTTTTTCGAAATTAGTATCATTAAGTCTCTGCATTATTGCAGGATGTGCGCCTTCGGTATAATCTGAAGTGAAGATAAGCTTTTCTTTGGTTTCCACAGTAATGTCCTTTCCTGAATGTGAGAACAATAGAATAAGCAGGGTACGGGAATCGAACCCGCCTCCTCAGCTTGGGAAGCTGATATACTACCAATGTACTAACCCTGCTCGTGAAAATATATATTAACTTCTGAAGTATAATAGAACATTTCATGAATTTAGTCAAATCAGCTAAAATGTGATATAATCAGTTTCAGTTATCCCATAACAAACATAAGGAGAGGATGAGATATGGCGGAACAATCAGTATTGGCGTACAACTGTCCGGAATGCGGCGGATCGATGGTATTTAACCCCAATAAGGGGAAGATGCAGTGTGAATACTGCGATTCACTCTTTACCAGGGAAGAAGTGGAAAAGTACTTCGCTGAAAAAGAGCAGAAAATGGCTGACAGGGATGCAGGCAAGGATTGGGGTGAAGAGGAAAGCAGCATGAAGGGCTACAACTGTTCTTCCTGCGGAGCTGAGCTCATCGCAGATCAGAATACTGCTGTTATCAGATGTCCTTACTGCGGTAATCAGACCATAGCACCTACACAGTTTACCGGAGCTTTGAAGCCGGATTATGTGGTGCCTTTTGCCTTTGACAAGAAGGCGGCTATTGAAAAGTATAAGGAATACTATAATAAGAGATTCCTTCTGCCCAAGGATTTCACCGTATCCAGCAAGATAGAAGAGATACAGGGCGTATATGTTCCCTTCTGGCTCTTTAACGGTACCGTAGATGCCGAAGGTAAATATGAGGCCTATGACAGCAAGACCGATGGTGATTACGTAATCAGAGATTATTATGATTCCGAAAGAGCAGGAAAGATGGGCTTCACCAATGTGCCTGCGGATGCTTCAGTCCGGATGCAGGATTCTCTTATGGATTCCATAGAGCCCTATAATTTTGATGCTCTCGAAACCTTTACCACTGCATATCTGCCGGGTTTCCTTGCGGAGAAATTTGACGTGAAGGAAGACGACGACAGGTCAAGAGCGGAAAAGAGGATAGAGGAGACCGTTAAGGAAAAGCTCCATGATACCTTGGACCACACCGGTTTTGATGTAAAAGACGAGAAGGTGGATATCCATTTCAACGAGACCCGTTATGCACTCCTTCCGGTATGGATGCTGACAACCAACTGGAACGGTAAGAGCTGGACCTTTGCCATGAACGGACAGACCGGTAAATTTACAGGAGACCTGCCGGTAAGCGGATTAAAACTTGGTCTGCTTTCCGCTGTTACCTTTATTGCCACATTTATAATCGGATCGATGATAATCGGATGATCCGTCAGGCGGATATTTCAAACAGTTTGATCAAAGGAGAATACAGATATGGCATTTGTTTTAGCAATCATAGTTACAGCTCTTGTGGCGTTCTTTTGTTACAGCAGCATGAAGCCGGTGGGCGAGGCTTCAAACGCTAATGATTACATGGATAAAGAGATCAATCTTACTCTGAAGACCGATAATTATCTCAGAACGGAGAAAAAGAAGAAGGATGACTGATCTCAGCCCGGATACCATAGAAAAACTGATCCTTAAGGCTCATGAAATGCAGGAGATGTCCTATGCGCCTTATTCCGGCTTTAATGTTGGGGCAGCTCTCCTTACGGTGGATAATGAGATCTACGGCGGATGCAATATTGAAAATGCCGCCTTTTCCCCCACGATCTGCGCCGAGCGGACCGCCATATTCAAGGCGGTATCGGAAGGAAAAAGGGATTTCAGGGCTATAGCCATCGTTGGAGGAAAGAAAAAGGAGATAGGCGATCTCTGTTTCCCCTGTGGGGTATGCCGTCAGGTGATGGCAGAGTTCTGTGATCCGGACAGTTTCCGGATAATAACCCGGAACAGGGAAGGAGAGACGGTCATACACACCTTGAGAGAGCTTCTTCCTGAGTCCTTTGGTTTATGATCCACGCTTATCAGAGGACCTGAAATTTGACAAAAAGACGGATTAATGGCATTATTAAAGTTGTGTTTCTTATTGACTGTATACATTTATTGGTAGATTATGGATAATTTAGGCGGGCTCAGCCCTGAACAACAGGCATTATTTGCCAGCATAATGGGAAATTCATCACAGGCCAAGGCACAGTCTCCGGTGATCCCGGCTATGCCTGCTGCTGCACCTGTTGCTCCTGCTGCTCCGACACCTGCAGCTCCCGCTGCAGCACCGGCCGGCGGTGACAGTAACAGGGTATTAAGTCAGGCTGAAATAGATGCTCTTATCGCATCCATGGGCAATTGAGGTAAGCTATGCCTACCGTTAAGGTCAGGGGTAATTTTGCAGTAGAGGATATGCCTATAATAACCATGATCGTGGTGGAATGTTTCCTCTGTATCATGTTTTTCACATGCAGAGCGGCAGAAGTCATTCCCGCGGAGATCGGTTTTGGTCTTCTCTGGTTTTTTGTTTCAGTTTTTATCTGGCTTAAGGCACAGTTTTTCGTCACGGGGGTTGTGGTTACAAGGCATTATATCGTTGTTAAGCACGGCAACGAGATAAAGCATCAGATTCCCATAGCGGAAGTACGTTCCGTGGAAGTCGGAAAGCATAATAAGGTCACGGTCCACGCTTCAAAGAACTATAAGATAGGCAAGATGCCCCAGGCGGAAAACTTTGAAGCCATGATCAATAAGATGATGGATCAGTTATAATAGTTATCAACCCGGTTTTTGCCGGGTTTTTATAAATCACATGATATGTCCTTAATGGACTGATGGTACGGGAAAATATATGAAATTAAGCGACAGGATAGACAATATCATATATTTCGATAAGCGGGCCGAATTCCGCGGAAGATGGTACACCGGTTCCGTATGTCCGAAGATGCTCTGGGAAAAGTGCGGCAAGTATCCCGACACCAACGCTGTGGTACAGCATCTCGCCGAGCATGTCAATGAGACCGGCTTTCTCCATATGTTCTTAAAGATAGTCCAGTCCAATATCCGTACAAGGCTGCCCTACGGCACCAAGATGATAGCACTGATAGTTGATGAGACCGGGGATGAAGTAAGACGCTTTAAGGAGACCTTCGCCTCGGAAGAAAAGTTCATGAATGTGCTGAAATTCTGTTCTGTGAAACATGTGATCGTGCGCATAATCTTTTTCAAGGACAGCATGCGTTTCAGGATCCCCATGACATTTGACTTCAGGTAAGGGCCCTTTTTAAGACCTTTTCTATTTCCTTTGCCCTTACTTCCCAGCTGTGATCCCTCAATGAAATTTCATATCCCGCTTCCGCAATATCCTTCATCTTTCCGGGATCATCAAGGAGACGGCTGTATTTTTCCGCAATATCCTCTGTATGTTTAAGGTCAAAAAACGCAATGCTCTCCATGTCGCTGAACTGTCTTTGAAGGGCTTCGGACCTGTCCGAAAGACAGAGGGCGCCGTTTAAGCAGCTGTTATAAACCCTGTCGTGGCCGCCTTTCTTAAACCAGGGCATGATATTTAAGGATACTCTGGCGTTTGCGATGGCTTTCAGGCATTTCAGGGAGTCCACATTTCCCATATTTACAATGTTTTCCGGATGTTTTAAGGGGAGCTTGTCATAGCCTTCCCCGTAAACAGTGATCTTATGACCGCTGTCCGCAATGGCCTTAACCATCTTTCCCCTGAAGAAATGCCTTATCTTAAGGTCAAGGACTATCATGTTTTCAAAGCAGTCCCGGAGATAGGTATCCGTAGCTCTTTCGCCGAAGACACCCACTATCTTTTTCTCTGCCAGCTTTTCCAAAGGCTCATAGGGATTTTCCTTTAGTTCTTCAAAGAGCTCGTCATAGAATTCCCTCACCGGTTCCTCACAGCCCTTAAGGTATTTATCGAAGAACGCCGGCTCCATATAGTTGCCGCAGAATACAATATCATCCCTTCTTTTCTCAAAGGGGATAAGATCTTCTTTAGTTCCCTTTTTTATGGGCATATCAGGCTCAAAGATCCCGGACTGATAGGGGATCAGCTGCGTTCCGCCCAGGTATATCACGGTGGACGCGTCTATTTCCGGGAAAAAACGCTCCATATAGGCCGCGTGATTCTCATCGATTGAGATCTGGATATACTTAGGCGGGATATTCTGAAATTCCTTATGATAGTAATAGGGGTGGTCCACTACGTAATTAACAAAGGGAATACCTGTGTTTTTTAAATACACCGGATCCTTCCCGTTCTTTTCACAGAGCAGGGGATCGTTTATCATCCCATTGAAATTAAAGGAGAAAAACACCGTATTTCCTATTTCCACAAAGCTGTCCAGCTTTTTCTTTGCTGTTATGGGATCACTGCAGTCATAGAAAAAGATCTCATGCCCCATAGCATGAAAATGCTTTGCCAGTTCGAAGGAAAAGAATTCCTGACTCTCCACTATATTCTTAAACAGTACTATCTTCATGTTTCGTATCTTACCACACATTGGAGAACAGGAAAAGTAAATCGCCGGATGGACCACGAACCCCGTCCCCAAGAGACCACAAACACCGACCACTGGGGGCCACGTTGAACACAGGGAAAAAATATGGTAGAATCACTTGATGTGCACAAGATATTGTGCTGAAGCTTTATTTATACACAGATTATAGGAGAGAAGATGACTGATAACCAGAATTATAACGAGGGTTCCATACAGGTATTGGAGGGGCTGGAACCCGTAAGATTAAGGCCCGGAATGTATATCGGAAGTACCGGAAGCAGGGGGCTTAATCATTTGGTATATGAGATCGTTGACAATTCCGTGGATGAGCATCTGTCCGGGAACTGCAGCGAGATAAAGGTGACTTTGAATGAGGACGGTTCCGCCACAGTTGAGGATAACGGAAGAGGTATCCCTGTGGGAATGCATGAAAAGGGGGTTTCCGCGGAACGTGTGGTTCTGACTACCCTTCATGCGGGCGGAAAGTTCGATGATACAGTTTATAAGACCAGCGGCGGACTTCACGGCGTTGGTTCTTCAGTGGTGAACGCCCTGTCGGAGTGGCTGGATATCACTGTATTCAGGGACGGGTTAATAAATCATGACAGATACGAGAGGGGAAAGCCCACCGTGGAGCTTATTAACGGTCTGCTGCCGTCTCTCGGCACCACCAGGAAGACAGGGACAAAGATCAGCTTTAAGCCTGATCCGGAAATCTTTGATACCGTAAGGTTCAAGTCGGAGGAGATCAAGTCAAGGCTCCATGAGACTGCCTATCTGAACCCTGAGCTCACCATACATTTCAAGGATAAGAGGATAAGCCCCACGGAAGAAGTGACTTTTCATGAGCCTGACGGAATAAGGGGCTTTGTCCGGGATATGAATAAGTCAAGGGAAGTCATCACTCCTGTCATCTATTTCAGCGGTGAGTCTGAGAATGTGCAGATAGAGTGCGCTTTCCAGTATATAAATGAGTTCCACGAGGAAGTGCTGGGATTCTGCAACAATATCTTTAATTCCGAGGGAGGTTCACACCTTACAGGCTTTAAGTCCACCTTTACTACGGTGATGAACAGCTATGCCCGTCAGACCGGAGTGCTTAAGGAAAAGGACCAGAACTTTAACGGTGCCGATATCCGGAACGGCATGACCGGAGTCATCAGCATAAAGCACCCGGATCCCAGGTTCGAAGGGCAGACCAAGACCAAGCTCGATAACCAGGATGCCGCAAGGGCAGTGGGAAAGGTTACGGGAGATGAGATCCAGCTCTATTTTGACAGAAACCTCGATGTGCTGAAATCCATTCTGGAATGCGCGGAAAAAGCCGCAAAGATCAGGAAGAGCGAGGAAAAGGCCAAGACCAATCTTCTGCAGAAGCAGAAGTATTCCTTTGACAGTAACGGAAAGCTTGCGAACTGTGTTTCAAAGGATGCGTCAAAGTGCGAGATCTTCATAGTAGAGGGAGATTCCGCGGGAGGCAGCGCAAAGACCGCGAGAAACCGTATGTTCCAGGCCATCCTTCCCATAAGGGGAAAGATCCTTAATGTGGAAAAGGCCTCAATTGACAAGATCCTTGCCAATGCGGAGATAAAGACCATGATCAATGCCTTTGGCTGCGGTTTCTCGGAAGGCTACGGACAGGATTTTGACATTACGAAATTAAGATACGATAAGATAATAATCATGGCGGATGCGGACGTGGACGGAGCCCATATAGCAACGCTCTTACTTACTCTGTTTTACCGTTTCATGCCCTCTCTTATCTATGAAGGGCATGTCTATATAGCTATGCCGCCTCTCTATAAGGCCCAGCCTGCAAGGGGTAAGGAAGAATACCTCTATGACGACAGGGCTTTGGCAGCTTACAGGAAGACCCACAAGGGCTTTACCCTGCAGCGCTACAAGGGTTTAGGAGAAATGGATGCGTCACAGCTCTGGGAGACCACATTGGATCCTGAGAGAAGGCTCTTAAAGCAGGTGAATATCGATGACGCACGAATGGCATCTTCGGTGACGGAACTTCTTATGGGAAATGACGTCCAGCCCAGGAAGGAATTCATCTATTCCCATGCCTTAGATGCTGCCCTTGATATCTGAATTCAGGCTGATCCCATAGCTTTCTTCCGGTTCGGAAAAATGTATAAAAAAACGAACAAAATCGGGCTTTTTCGGTACTATTATATGTGCTTTTATGTTATGATATAAAAGTATTTGTTTTTGCGTTTCTGATAGTTTCATATTGTTTTTCTTTTTAGTCCGGAGGGGGTAAGCCTATGCATAGTGTGGACAGGATTAAACGGATTCTTGCTCTGTTATTGAGCGCAACCTTGGTGATCACTTCGACTTCAGCTGCTTTTGCTGATGAACTGCCTGTTGAGGAGGATATGGTCCTTCCGGTCTTCGATACAGCTGAAGAAGATATTTATTCTTCAGTTGAAAACATTGAAGATGGTGATAACTGGAACGGAGTTCCCGCAGACTGGGATATCAATTCTTCTCCCGCGATCTGGAATACTTCCAGGTGGATGATCAGCGTAAACCGTCCGGATACCGAAACGATCGTCAGGCCGGCGGTTAAAGATCCCGATAGGGGATTAACTGTATTTTCGCCTTTCTCATATTTCTTTACCGAGGAATCTCCCGGAGAAGTAATTGACATCATTGACGGAAAGGTCATTTTATCGGATCCGAAGGTCAGGCATAAGGAAGCGGCGGACTATTTTTACCGTGCAGTAGATGTGGGAGGCGGATACTTTGTACTGGTCCGTTATAATGTGCTGGACGGAAGCGCCATAAGCATAAGACCCCATGACGGAAAAGCCGAATACTTTGATTTCACCTTCCGTCAGACAGGAAAAGCCACTGTGGAGCAGAGATGTTCCAATTACTATTCCGTAAACGGAGAGCTGCAGCCCATAGTTCAATACACCAACAGGAAAAAAGTATGGGTTGACATGATGAAGGGAAAATCCGCAAAGCCCAATGAGGATCAGGCTATCTTCGTGGATGCCGTCCTTGTGCAGCATACGGGGAACAAGACAGACTTTGTTTCATGGCTTCCCATAAAGTCCGTTAAAGCGGTTAATAATATCTATGCCACCCTTTCTTCCGACAATCTGGTCGTTGCTAACGGCCCGAACAACGATGATTATGACACAAACGATCTGGGATGGACCAGAAACAAGAAAGATGGCGGAAACCACACCTATACCGGTTTCAAGAGCCAGCCTCTGTTAAGCCCCACGGAAAATATCTTCCTCAAGGGAGATTCACAGCCTTACTTCACCATTAAAGTGGGAGTTGCCAAGGATGCCCCTATGGAAGTAAAACAGCTTCTCGGAGCTGCCAATAAGGCTCTGGCTGCGGAGCAGTTCAAATTCCAGATAGCCCGTTATAATCTGGGAACAACCGACAATGACAGGGTTCCCGCAAGTGTGTATTACGTGGGTCCGGTTGTAGTACAGGCAAACGAAACGAATAATACAGATAAAGTGAAAGCAGCAACAGACGCACTGAAGAGCCTTATTGAAAGTAAGACCGGTGCCTTCAGATCCACCTATTCCGATTATGCAAAGTATATGGTGGGGGATTATGAAAGCGTTGAAGCTGCCATATCTTCAAATGAGCTTTTAGGCTGGGAAAGGATAACAAATGCCAACGGGCAGCTCATGGCCCTACGTCCCTACGGAAGAGTCTTTATCGCAGAAGACAAGAGGCTTCCCATGTACAGGGATACTAATCTTGATAACGATATCATTATCAGCAATCACCTTGTGATAAACGGGGTAAACTTAAACGTAAGCCACGGAAATGACTGCCCTTATAACGGCTATTTCCGGAACATGTTCGACACCTCAAATAATAAAAAGAGGACCACTCTTACCGAAAAGAACG
>JAFSKT010000052.1 GCA_017448845.1 Lachnospiraceae bacterium | reverse complement strand
TCCCTTGAGGAGAGCGGAGGCCTCTTCGTAAGTCCTGGCTGCGGTATCAAGGTCATCACAGCTGCCGAGACTGATATGCCGGCCTTTATAGGTTATGGAGATCCTGTAATATTCACTTCCGTTTTTCTTTACGGCCCGGTAAACGCCTGTGGGCATGCTCATTGTTTAAATCTCCTAAAGGGGAAATCTTTGATTTTACAGGGAATACTTGAGGTTACAAAATAAATAGTTAACATAAGCGTAAAATATCTAACAATTTTCATTATAATTACTATACAAATGCGTATACAAAATAATATCATAACAGGTAATTTAATACAAATAATCGAATACAGGCCTTGGAATAATTGCATGAAAATTACAAAAAATACCAATTCTGTAACAAATCCTTAACAAATTGAAATCAAGATGATATAATCTCTATAGTCAATCTGAAGAGTATACGTTTAAGTTAGCAATTTCAAAGGAGTGCAGAACGGTACGGGGGAGGTACCGTGATGAGGATAGGAGCAGATAATGAATACGAAAGCATTAAATAGGAATATCATAGTCCTGCTGGCTATATTTGCGGCAGCACTCATGTCAGTAATGGTATTGAGCGTAAACAGGGTTTATGCCGACGAAGTAGCAGCTGCACCGGCAGTTGCAGGGGATGCCGATAATGACGGCATAGCAGATTCCGTTGAGGCCGAGATCGCCGCACAGCAGAAGGCTTCTGAGGAAGCAAAGCTCCAGGCGGAAGCTCAGATCGCTGAACAGCAGAAGGCAGCAGAAGAAGCTAAGCTTAAAGCTGAGAAAGAGATCGAAGAGCAGAAGAAGGCCATTGAAGCAGAGCAGAAGAGAATAGAAGCCGAGAATAAGGCCAGAGAAGAAGAGATCGCAAGGAAGAAGGCTGAGGAAGAAGCCAGGAAACAGGCTGAAGAGGAGCAGAGAAGGTTTGAAGAATCCCTTTCCGCATCCGGAATGTCCGAAGAAGATTTCAATGCGCTCTGCAAGATCGTACAGGCTGAAGACGGCCATGATACAATCGAAGGAAAGATCGGTATTGTAAATGTCATCTTAAACAGGGTGCGCAGTCCCCAGTATCCCAATACTATTATGGGCGTGCTTACAGCTCCCGGTCAGTTCGGTCCGGTTTCCAGCGGGAAATTTGCTGCAGCAGTTCCCAACGCCAGCACCATAAGCGCAGTTAAGAAGGCTGTAGCAGGCGAAAATACAGTAGGAAATGCCCTTTATTTCCACAGGGGAACAAGCTTCGGTAACAGGACATTTATCACAATGGCAGGTGCCCACGGGTTCTTTGCATAAGTAAAAGAAAATATCGTTAACTTCTTCATAAAAAGTTTTCAGCGAAAGGAACCTGTCTGTTTGCGGACAGGCTCCTTTTGTGTTATACTCTACATGTTATGGACATTTTTTACAGGAGTACCAGAGACAACAGTATCAGAGTCAGCGCTTCGGAAGCCATATTAAAGGGGTTAAGCGATGAAGGCGGGCTCTTTGTTCCGGAAAGCATTCCCGGTCTGGATATCCCCCTTGAAGAGCTTTCAGGGATGGATTACAGGGAGACAGCATTCCGGATACTGAAAAAGTTTCTTACGGACTTCACGGATGATGAGCTTAGGAACTGCATTAACAGCGCTTATGATGAAAAGTTTGACTGTCCTGCGGTGGCTCCCTTAAAGAAGGCCGGAAACGCATATTATCTGGAACTCTTTCATGGAAAGACCATAGCGTTTAAGGATATGGCTCTTTCGATCCTTCCCCATCTTATGATCACTTCCGCAAGGAAGAAGGGGATCGAAAATGAGATAGTTATCCTTACAGCCACCAGCGGAGATACGGGAAAGGCTGCTCTTGCAGGCTTTGCTGATGTACCCGGAACAAGGATAATCGTGTTCTTCCCGAAGGACGGCGTAAGTCCGGTGCAGAAGAGGCAGATGGTCACTGAAAAAGGGAAAAATACCCTTGTGATCGGTGTCAACGGTAATTTTGATGACTGCCAGTCCGCTGTTAAGCAGATGTTTTCCAATAAGGAACTTAAAGAAAGGCTTAATGCGAGGGGATATCAGTTTTCCAGTGCCAATTCCATTAACATTGGCCGTCTTGTTCCCCAGATAGTTTATTATGTATATGCTTACGGCTCCCTTTTAAGAGAAGGAGCGTTAAAAGCCGGGGATAAGATGAATGTGGTGGTGCCCACCGGGAACTTCGGAAATATCCTGGCAGCGTATTACGCAAGGCAAATGGGACTCCCCATTAGCACTCTTATCTGTGCTTCGAATGAGAACAAGGTGCTCTTTGACTTCTTTAATACGGGGAAGTATGATAGGAACAGGGAGTTTATCCTGACCAGTTCTCCTTCCATGGATATACTTATATCCAGCAATCTTGAGAGGCTTATCTATCACATTACAGGTGATGATGCTGACAGGAACGCACAATTCATGGAAGATCTGAAGAACAGCGGAAGATATGAGATATCTCCGGAGATGAGGGATAAGCTTTCGGCCTTCAGGGCATATTATGCATCGGAAAAAGATACTGCGGATAAGATAAAGGATCTTTACGGGGAATCGGGCTATATTATCGATACCCACACAGCCGTTGCAGGCAGCGCCTATGACAGCTATGTTAAGGATACAGGGGACAAGACGGTTACAGTCATAGCTTCCACAGCAAGCCCCTATAAGTTTGCAAAGAGCGTTATGACCGCCATAGACCCTTCCTATGCGTCAAAGGAAGATTTCTCACTTATAGATGAGCTTTCAAAGCTTTCCGGAATACCCGTTCCAAAGGCTGTAAGCGAGATAAGGGATGCGGAGATAATCCATAAAACAGAGTGTGAAAAAGATCAGATGATGGAACAGGTAGAAAAATTCCTGTCATGAACCGGAGTATGAAAGAGATCACATTAGAAGCAAAAGTTGAAAATCTTGAAGAAGTGCTGGCCTTCGTTGACGAGATCCTTTCCGTGTATGATTGCCCGATGAAGACTCAGATTCAGATCGATGTGGCAGTGGAGGAGATATTTGTTAATATTGCCCACTATGCCTATACACCGAACGTGGGTATAGCGGAGATCCAGGCAGAAGTCAGCGGGGATAACCCTAAGTGTTTTTCAATTACCTTCATTGATTCAGGTATGCCCTATGATCCTTTGAAGAAGGAAGATCCGGATATCACCCTTACTGCGGAAGAAAGGCAGATAGGCGGACTTGGGATCTACATGGTAAAGCAGTCCATGGATGAAGTTGATTATAAGCATGAAAACGGAAAAAACATATTTAACCTGAAAAAATATCTTGATTGATCGATATACGAAACCCGAAGTTTTTCTGGAAACAGAGCATAAAAAATAAGTAGGAGGAAAACAAAATGCTCAACATCAACAAAGAGGTTAATGGAAAATCCTGTGTTTATTATCTGGAGGGAAGGCTTGATACCACTACCGCTCCCCAGCTTGAGGGAGACATAAAGGAATCCATCACGGATATCAACAGCCTGGTAATGGATCTTTCAAAGCTTGAGTACATCTCCAGTGCCGGACTCAGGGTTCTGCTTTCTGCACAGAAGACCATGAATAAGCAGGGCAGTATGGTTGTCAGAAATGTCAGGGATGAAGTAAACGAGATCTTTGATGTGACGGGATTTGCCGATATCCTAACCATAGAGTAAAGAAAAGATCGGGAGATTATTTTTCCGAGAGGACGAAATTGACTGTTCCGAAATTGAAATCAACAGGCATCACATAAGTATCGGAGTATGCTTTCAACGGTTCGCCGTTGGAAGCAGATACCGGTGGTGTCAGAGTTGATTCTATGTTTTCGGTTTCAGAGAGATTAACGAGAAAAAGGCCGTTATGAAGGTTCAGGAAATCAGCGGCCAGTTCGTTTATTATCTCATCGTAATGATCCAGCTCTATCTTTGAATATTTAGCCGCAAAGATCGTAAGCACTTCCGGCTCTGCATAAAGGGCGGAGAGTGCGTTGTAATCGCCGGTTATACCCTGAGCTATATGACAGCCTTCGGGAATACCCTGAACGATCTCAGTGGGTCTGGAAGTGATGTTCTCATCCACAAAGCGGTTCAGATTAAAGATGAGTTCAGCCAGATAAATAGATTTTCTGGTCATTTATTCTTCACCTCCGGAAATGTGTTCAAGGGCATTTTTAATCTGTTCCGGTGTGGTGGGCTTTTGCAGGAAATCCTTTGCGCCTGCCTTGATGGCTTCCCTCAGATGAACCTGTGTTCCCACGGAAGAGACCATAATTATATATGCATCCGGATCAGCTTCACAGATTTCTTTGGCGGCTGTGATACCGTCCTTTACAGGCATAACTATGTCGAGGAATACAACATCGGGCCGCTCGTTGATGTAAGAATCAATTGCAGCCTGTCCGTCGAAGACTTCCTTTATATTTTTGACTCCAAGTCCCTTCAGACCGTCCCTTAGATTTTTCCTGGCCAGGAGTGAATCATCGCAAATCAATACCTTGAGATCTGATATTTCCATGATTATTATTTAGAGCCTCCTTCATAATTATACTTGTACCAAGCATATATATTCTTCATTATATATCAAAAGAATTGTATTTACAATGATAATAAAAGCATGAATATTAGGCCGTAACAGAAAACGCCTTTATGAAATATAGATGTGTCGCTGAATAATGTGACTTTCAGTATCAGAACGGAGGAATCTGCATGGCAGAAAACGAGATCAACTATTCCGAAATTACTCCCGAAATAAGAGCACTGGCGGATGAAGCTGCCAGATCTACAGTAATAGATTCGGAACTTTACTTAAAATATGACGTAAAAAGAGGGCTTCGTGACCTTAACGGTAAGGGTGTGCTGGCGGGTCTCACTCATATTTCCGATATCCAGGCAAAGAAAGTGGTGGACGGAAAGGATATTCCCATTGACGGACATCTTTATTACAGGGGATATGAGATAGAAGATCTGGTTAGAGGATTTACCGGAGAAAAGCGCTTTGGCTTTGAGGAGATCACCTATTTGCTGCTTTTCGGGCATCTGCCGGATAAGGCTGAACTTGAGAGCTTTAGTAATCTTCTGGGCTCCTACAGGTCCCTTCCCACCAGCTTTGTCAGGGATATCATAATGAAGGCGCCGAGCCATGATATGATGAACAGTCTGGCGCGTAGCGTCCTTACCCTCTATACCTATGATGACGCTGCAGATGACATCAGTATCCCCAATGTACTGAGGCAGTGTTTACAGCTTATAGCGCTGTTTCCCATGCTGTCGGTATATGGTTTTCACGCTTATACCCATTATCATGACGGTGCCAGCCTTATTATCCACCAGCCGGATAAGGAGCTGTCAACGGCTGAAAACCTGCTCAGGATCTTAAGGCCCGATTCGGAATATACCGAGCTGGAAGCCAGGATCTTAGATGTGGCGCTGGTTCTTCACATGGATCACGGCGGAGGCAATAACTCCACCTTTACCACCCACGTTGTTTCTTCCACGGGAACGGATACCTATTCCGTAGTGGCTGCGTCCCTTGGTTCCCTTAAGGGACCGAGACACGGCGGTGCCAATATCAAGGTGATTCAGATGATGGAGGACTTAAAGAAAAATGTGTCCGACATCACCGATGAAGATGCGGTAAGAGATTATCTCGGCAAACTCTTAAATAAAGAGGCCTTTGACAGAAAAGGTCTAATATACGGTATGGGACATGCGGTTTATTCCATTTCCGATCCCAGAGAAAAGATCTTCCGTTCATTTGTGGAGCTTTTGGCTGATGAGAAGGGTTATTCCCAGGAATTCAATCTCTATGCCATGATAGAGCGTTTAGGACCGGAGATCATAGCAAAAGAAAGGCAGATGTACAAGGGTGTCTGCTGTAACGTGGACTTTTATTCCGGCTTTGTTTATAAGATGCTGGGGCTTCCCGAGGAGCTGTTCACACCTATCTTTGCCTGTGCAAGGATTGCAGGCTGGGGCGCCCACAGAATAGAAGAGCTGAGTAATAACGGTAAGATCATAAGACCTGCTTATAAGCCGGTTTCGCCTATAAGCACTTATGTTCCTTTAGGTGACAGATAAAATGATCGATCGGCATTAAAAAACCGGAGCTTTTGGGGCTCCGGTTTTCTTTAGCCGTATTTTGCTGTTTACTTCAGGTATTTGTCCTGGGATACCCTTGTCATGGAAGCGAATACTATACAGGTTACCAGCAGTATCCCTGTGATGGTCAGGCTTGCCCAAAGGGGAATATCAAAGAAATTATCGATTATCAGGGAAACTATCCCAAGAACTAAGAATATGCATCCGCAGATAATGTCAATGGGGAACATGGTCTTTATGAAACCCTGAGGATCCCTGGGGGAGATAAGATCTATGTCCTTGCCTACAAGCTGGCTTGAAAGAGATCCGGTGGTCTTCATTTTCATGCCTGAATATATGACATAGATACCTGCCAGTATCTCTATTATGTCAAAAACATTATTAAAACCTGAATTATTCATTTATACTGATCATCCCTTCGCTGTATAATAGATGCCGCTCTGTAGTGTCAATACTATCGGCGTTTCAATCATAATATCAGAATGTATTGATTT
>JAFSKT010000051.1 GCA_017448845.1 Lachnospiraceae bacterium | reverse complement strand
GAGCTCCCCTTTGATACCGATGTTGAACCCTTAGGGGAACAGACCATAGATCTCCCCTATTCCGGGCCTTCGGAAGAAGGGGAATATACTTATATAGTTTCGTTCAGGTTAAAGCAGAAAAATAATTACGCCTCCGCAGGACATGAGGTGGCTTTCGATCAATACAGCTTCCGCCACGGAAATATATACACCTCCGAGATAAATGCGGCCGGCAGTGGATTTGAGATAATAAGAGGAACCCAGAACTACGGCGCAAGGAGCAATAACTTTTCCGTCATGTTCTCTCCCGGACAGGGTGGCGTCACCTCCTATGTTTACGGCGGAAGGGAATACATAATGGGAAACAGGGTTCCCGTACCCAATTTCTGGCGGGCTCCTGTGGATAATGATCAGGGAAACCTGGGACCCCAGAGATATGCCCAGTGGAAGATCGCCTCCATGTATCTCACCGTAAAAAAGACTGCCACCTTTGATATCATGGCCCCGGACATCAAAGCAAAGGCGGATTCCCTTGAAACAACCTATACCGTTAAGCTTCCCACAAACCCGGAGGCTTTCGTTAAGGTGAAATATGAAGTGAGAAGTGACGGCAGGGTTGAAACTACCCTTTCCTACGACCCTGTGGAAGGACTTGGAAGTATGCCGGAATTCGGAATGATGTTTATCCTTAACCCTTCCTTAAGTCACGTCAGATGGTACGGAAGAGGGCCGGAAGAAACATATGCAGACCGCAAAGGCGGCGGAAAGATCGGCATCTGGGAAAATAATGTAACGGACAACATGGCTTCCTATCTGGTTCCCCAGGAGTGCGGCAACAAGGAAGACGTACGCTGGGGAGAAGTCTTCGATGATGAAGGCCGCGGATTAAGATTTGAGACCATGGGAGCACCCATGTGTTTCAGTGCCCTGCCCTATACCCCCCACGAGCTGGAAAACGCCACTCATTCCTACGAACTGCCTCCCATCTGCCACACTGTAGTCAGGGTAAGCATGGCTCAGATGGGAATAGGCGGAGACGATTCCTGGGGCGCCCGGGTACTGCCGGAATATCTCCTAAATGCAGAAGGGCACATGGAATTCAAATTCAGCTGGACCGGGGGGACGGGGTTACAGGACCATTTTACCGGCTGAAGGATAATAGAGATGGGGAAAACCTGCCAGCATATTTTCTCTATGATACATGGCAGGGTATCCCTTTCCTGTAGATGCCTTTATAACCATTATATCTTCCCCATTTCGGTCGCTGTCGTAATAGTGGAACTCGTGACCCCTGATAATTCTGTTACCCACCGGAATCTCCACGTATCCGAAACGAGTGAGTTTCCCCTTCCAACTGCAGGTTCCGGGAAGGACACCTGTCATCCTGTAAGCTGTCCCTTCCTTATCTTCTATAACTTCCTGCAGATACATGAATCCTCCGCACTCTGCAATGATATAAACGCCTGTGTCAGCAGCTCTTTTTATAGCGTTCTTCATCGGAGAATTTTCCGAAAGCTCTTTTAAGTATTCCTCCGGGTAGCCGCCGCCTAAAAGGATCCCATCCGTTCCCTCCGGAAGCCTGTCATCATGGAGAGGACTGAAGGGGATCAGCTCCATTCCAAGGGACTTTAAGTAACGAAGATTCTCCCGATAATAAAAACAGAAGGCTTCATCCACAGCCACTGCCATTTTTCCGATCTTTTTATCTTTTAAGAAGGGAAGTCCCGGTAAAGGCCCCGTATCAGCAGGCATCTGTATTTTTTTCGCGCTGCTCATAATGGCGCGGATCTTAGCCATATCTAGTGTTTCCCTTAATATCACCGCCGCTGTCCCGATCAGTTCCGATATCCGCTCCCTGAAAGACACTCCGGCTGAAGGAGTAAAAAGCCCCAAATGTCTGCTGTCCACATGTAGCCTCTCATCCTCCGGAACATAACCTGCAACGGATACTAAAAGCTCGGATTCTATAAGGGATTTTAGCTTCTCATAATACATCCCGCTTACCCGGTTCAGTATCACCCCCCGGATCAGCTTATGCTCATCATAGCTTAAGAAACCCTTTATCAGAGCGAGTATGGATCTTCCCATGCCTTTGGCGTCCACCACAAGAATAATGGGGGTTTCCGTCACCCGGGCCAGTTCATAGGACGAACCTGTTATGCCTGTTCCACCAAGTCCGTCATACAAACCCATAACTCCCTCTATCACGGCGTAATCCGACGAGGCAAAGCCCCCTTCATTCATGAGGCTTAAGATAATTTCCTTATCGTTAAAAAAGGTATCAAGGTTCCCCCCGGCAGCCACTTCCCCCTCGGGGCTTAAGGCCTGCACATCCATTCCCAATGCGATCCTGTGATACATGGGGTCGATATAATCGGGGCCGCACTTATACGGCACCACCTTTGATCCCTCTTCTTTTAATATGCGCATAAGCCCGCAAGTGATCACGGTCTTGCCGCTGCCGCTCCCTGTTGCAGCTATCATCACTCTGCCATCTGCCATCAGTTTCACCGGTCCTTTACTGCCCTGTGACAAAAATCCTCATATCGTAATGCCGGAGTCAGAACCCGGTATCATAAATGAATAGATAAATACTTCATTCTCAGCTGTCATTTCATCGCCGCGGCTTACGCCTATCTTTACTACGTCATAGT
>JAFSKT010000050.1 GCA_017448845.1 Lachnospiraceae bacterium | reverse complement strand
GGCTGTGATCGGGACAGGGTATCCAAGGTACTTCTGAGCCTTGGGGAAAAGGAGCTTAAAAGCCTTATCGCCGAGGGGAAGGACACAGAGATAAAGTGCCAGTTCTGCAACACGGCATACAACTTTACGGTGCCGGAGATGGAGGAGATCTTAAGTCAGAGCCTTTCAAAGAGCGAAGGGAAATAATTGTCCGGAAGGTTGTTTATGCCGGATATTTGCGTAAGGATTTATGTAGAGAAAGGAGCGGTTTCAACTTAGTATGAAGGACGGGTTTGTAAAAATAGCATCTGTTACCAATGACCTAAGGGTGGCGGATACCGAATTTAACAGCGACAGGATAATTGAATGCATAAAGGAAGCGGAGAGCAAAGGAGCGAAGGTCATAGTATTTCCGGAGCTCTCTGTCACAGGATATACCTGCGGGGATCTTTTTCTCCAGGAGAGCCTTATAAAGGGGGCTGCCCTTGGTGTTAAAAAGATCGCCGAAGCCTCAACCGGGGATGCCCTTGTTTTTGTGGGATTTCCCTTTGAATACGGGAATAAGCTCTATAATACAGCGGCGGTGATCCACAGGGGGAAGGTGCTTGCCATCATACCGAAGCGGTATCTGCCGAACTACAGCGAATTCTATGAGCTCCGGCACTTTACCCCGGGCTTTGCAAAGCCTGTGACCGCAGATTTCCTTGGGGAAAAGCTGCCCTTCGGATCGGATATCCTTTTTAAGAATACCACGGAACCTGCCGGGCTCACCATAGGGGCTGAGATCTGCGAGGACTGCTGGGTTCCCTGTCCCCCTTCCGTAAGCCATGCCTTAAACGGAGCGGAGCTTATAGTGAATCTTTCCGCCAGTGACGAGCTGGTTGCCAAAGAGGAATTCAGAAGGCTGATGATATCCGCCCTTTCCGCAAGGCTGGTGTCCGGCTATGTATATGCCTCCGCGGGAGAAGGAGAGTCCACCCAGGATCTGGTCTTCGGCGGCGACAACATGATCGCGGAGAACGGAAAGATAGTGAGTGAAGCTGCCCTCTTTAAGAACGGCATACTCTACGGGGAGATAGATGTACAGCGGATCCGCGCAGAAAGAAAGAGGATGAATACCTTTGAGGGCTCTCACGGGGAGGAGCATCTCATAATTCCTGTTTCCTTTGATGTGGCTGAGACGGAAATAAGCTTTGTTCCCGAGAGATTTCCCTTTGTGCCCTCCGACGGGGCTAAGAGGGATAAGCACTGCGATGAAGTGTTCATGATACAGTCCAGGGGACTTAGGAAAAGGCTTTCCCATATCAACGCAAAGACTGCGGTCATCGGTATTTCCGGCGGCCTGGATTCCACCCTGGCCCTTCTTGTGACTGTAAGAGCCTTTGACGATCTGGGGCTTGACCGGAAGGGCATCAAATGTATCACCATGCCCTGTTTCGGCACCACGGACAGAACCTATAACAATGCGGTAACGTTAATTAAGTCCCTGAACTGCGATTTCAGGGAGATAGACATAAAGGACAGCATATTAAAGCACTTTGAGGATATAGGACAGGATAAGGACAACCATGATGTGACTTATGAAAATGCCCAGGCCAGGGAGAGGACACAGATACTTATGGATGTGGCCAATATGACCGGGGGACTGGTGATCGGCACCGGGGACCTTTCCGAGCTGGCCATGGGATGGGCTACCTATAACGGGGACCATATGTCCATGTACGCGGTAAACGCCGGGGTCCCGAAGACTCTTGTCCGGCATCTTGTACGTTTCTATGCGGATAAGTCCAATGATAAGGCCCTTAAGGAAAGTCTTCTTGATATTCTGGATACCCCCGTGAGCCCGGAGCTCCTTCCGCCTAAGGACGGGAAGATATCCCAGGAGACCGAGGACCTGGTGGGGCCTTACGAGCTCCACGACTATTTCCTCTACTATATGCTCCGGTACGGCTTTCCGCCGAAAAAGATCCTGAGGCTTGCAAACTTAAGCTTTAAGGGGGTCTATGAGGAGGAGACCATACTTAAGTGGATCAAGACCTTCTACAGAAGGTTCTTCTCACAGCAGTTCAAGCGTTCCTGTCTGCCGGACGGGCCGAAGGTGGGTACTGTGGCGGTATCCCCCAGGGGAGACTTGAGGATGCCAAGTGATGCGGTTTCTAAAATCTGGTTAAAGGAGATCGATGATGTATAACGCTGATAATTCAAGATATGAAAAAATGAAATACTTCCACTGCGGAAGGAGCGGTCTTAAGCTCCCCGGCATTTCCCTGGGGCTCTGGCATAATTTCGGCTGCAGGGAGGACCCCGAGAATATGAAGGCCCTTCTTTTCACCGCCTTCGACGCGGGGATCACCCATTTTGACCTGGCCAACAATTACGGTCCCGAATACGGTGATGCGGAGCGGAATTTCGGAAAGATCCTTAAGGAAGAACTGGGCACCTACAGGGACGAGCTCATTATAACCACCAAGGCAGGATATGACATGTGGCCAGGCCCCTACGGGAACTGGGGCAGCAGGAAATATCTCATAGCAAGCCTGGATCAGTCCTTAAAGAGAATGGGGCTTGATTACGTGGATATCTTTTACCACCACAGGATGGATCCGGAAACACCCCTTGAGGAGACCATGGGTGCCCTCGATCAGATAGTAAAGAGCGGGAAAGCGCTGTATGCCGGGCTTTCGAACTATGACGGCCCCACCATGGAAAAGGCTTCACGGATACTTGACCGGCTGGGCTGTCCCTTTATCATAAACCAGAACCGCTATTCCATCTTTGACCGGACCATTGAAAAGAACGGCCTTAAGGACAAGGCGTCAGAGCTTGATAAGGGGATAATCGCCTTCAGTCCCCTGGCTCAGGGACTCCTTACGGACAGATACTTAAACGGCATCCCGGAGGACAGCAGGATAAGAAGGGACGGGCGTTTCCTGAAGGAGAGCTCTGTTACTGAAGAGAGGCTTAAGGCTATAAGGACCTTAAACGATCTGGCTGCTTCAAGAGGCCAGAGCCTCGCTGAAATGGCGCTGTCCTGGATATTGCACGATGGTGTTGTCACCAGTGTGCTGATCGGTGCCTCCAGACCCTCACAGATCCTGGACAACGTGAAAGCCCTTGATAAACTTGATTTCAGCGACGAAGAGCTGTCGGTCATCGATTCCGTCCGCTGAAGCCGGGCGGTACAGGGATGTTTCGTATTTACACAGGGAAGACATTGGGGTATAATTTAAATACTTTTTTGTAGCATTACAGGGAAATCAGCAGATGATGAGAGGAGAGGTAAATGTTTAAGAAACAGAGTATTCTTGTGAAACTTGCTGTGCTGGTGCTTCCGCTGGCTATCACTTCTATCTTCCTCATGGTTTATTCGGGGATAGGTGAGCTTAATACGCTTAATGAGGCGAAGGCGGTGTACTATGATGAACTTGAGAATCTCATGTTCAAGATCGTTACCGCGGACAGGGACTTCTATCAGGCACAGTATGCCAGCGACCAGGCCTACTGGCATGCCCAGGAAGGAAAGAATGACCAGGCAGGGGATGACGTAGCCGATTATGAGGAAAACAGGCAGCAGGTCATAGACGGGCTGAAGGAGATCGAGGCTTTGCTGAAGGCGGATCCCTATCTCTATAATGATTACAGGGCTGCAAGCGCAGAGCAGACAGAAGCCATCGCGTCCATTGTGGCAAAAGCCTATACGGAGATCGATAACTGGACAGCCACCTATAATCCGTCAAGCGGCAGCGGAGACCGGGAAGCGCAGTATCCCGCTTTCACGACCGCAAGAGGAGAGATCAATTCCCTTACGGATATAGTTGAAGCATACTCGGAATACAAGAGCAAACAGATGCAGGATCAGATCCATAAAAAGATCATGGTTACGGTAGGGATAATGATCGTTATCCTTGCACTGATCTTCTTCCTAAGCTTTGCGATAGTGCGTTACCTCTTAGGAAGTACGGCAGTGATCTCCGATTCCATCAGGCATCTTTCGAACGGTGAATTCGTAAAGGTGGATAAATACCTGGATTATGATGATGAGCTGGGACATATGATCCACGATACCAACGGTCTCATTGACAGGCTGCAGGGGATAATCGATGACGTTAAGTCCACCACCAGGGCTCTGGGAGCTTCCTCCAACGAGCTTGCGGAAACGGCCAATCAGATATCCCATACCGCGGATGATGTTTCAACCGCTGTCCAGGAGATCGCAAAGGGTGCTACCGAGCAGGCCGACAATATCCAGCATGCTTCCGAAAGCGTGGGAGATATCGATGTTGCCGTATCAAGCGTAACAGACAATACGGGAGTGCTTTCCACAACAGCGAACGAAATGAACGATAAGAGCCGTGAGTCTGCTTCAGATCTGGATAAGCTTATGGCCAGCACAGAGACCATGAACAGGAACGTGGAAGAAATAACAACCGCTATTAATGCGACCAATGCGGCGGTCAACTCGGTTAACGACAAGGTTGACATGATCACCAATATCGCATCCCAGACCAATCTCCTTGCCCTCAATGCTTCCATAGAAGCGGCAAGAGCCGGTGAGGCAGGCCGTGGATTCGCGGTGGTTGCTACAGAGATCGGGGCTTTGGCCACCAATTCTAATGAGACTGCGGAAGAGATCCGGAGAGAGATGGAAGGCCTTCTTTCCCAGTCGCAGCAGGCTAATGCCAAGGCTGAGGATGTCCGGAAGGTCGCTGTGGAACAGAGGGAGGTTATTCAGGCTACGGTTGACAGCATCCAGAGCCTTATCGAGAATATAAAGACTACGGTAAACGGCGTAGGCTCCATTTCGGGAGACGCGAATACCTGTATGTCCGCAAAGAATGTGGTTGTGGATGTTATGGAATCCCTTTCCGCCATATCTGAAGAGAATGCAGCTTCCACGGAAGAGACCAGCGCTTCCATGCAGGAGCTGAACGCTACGGTGAATGTTCTTGCAGGCTCTGCAGACCAGCTTAATGATATGGCAAGGCAGCTTGCCGAGGATATGTCATTCTTCAAGTAGGATCAGGTATCGTTTATACGGATATAAGGATTGACGGGGCCCCCGATGTTTCACGATACCGGGGGCCTCTTTTATAAAAGGAACACAGGCCACGCTGTTCCGGTGGGGGACGAAGCGGCATGGGAATGGCGTGGCTCTCCAAAAACCACAGGGAGATCAATATGGATATCAATGCATTGGCCAGGGAGCAGTTCAGGCTGGACTGCAACTGCCTTATAGAAGAGCCGGGGGGCATCATGATAAATGAGAGCAGGGAAAGGGAGGGAGCCAGAAAGGTGGAGACCATTTCCCCCTTTTTCCGGGCGATAATCTATAAGGGTGATGCCTATATAATGGCGGATAAAAGCATCATAGACTGGGTCAGGGAACAGTATGAAGACTGTATGCCGGAATGGTTCTGCAAATTTGAGAATCTAAGGAAGCTTAACAGGAAGCTGAACGAGTACGGATATGAGATCAACGATACTCATGTGTATATGCTGCCGGACCGGGAATTTGAGGACAGCGAATATGAAGAGCTGCCCTATGACGCTTACTGGCTCTATGATAAGGAGATCATGGAGTGGGGGAAAAAGTACGGTCAGAATAATCCCTTCAACCATGCCCTGGTGTTCTCAAAGACCCAGCCGGACAGAATGGCCCTGCTCCTTACGGAAAAGGGGAATAAGGACAGGATCGCCGGGATGTCAGGGGTTTCAGAGGACGGAAAGAATCTCTGGCAAATAGGGATCGACGTGATGCCTGAATACAGGGGCCACGGCCTTGCGACTTATCTCACGGAGATGATGAAGAGGAAGGTGCTGTCCATAAACAAGGTGCCTTTTTACGGCACCAGCGAAAGCCACGCCCTTTCCATGGATACGGCTATAAGATCCGGGTTTTTACCGGCCTGGTGCGAGGTGTATTGCAGCAGGATCAAGGAATAGGGGGAAGGGGGGCGGATGCAAAAAGGTAAGGGGATGTGCAGCCGATGAGAGATCTCCTTCGGAGATGCGGCTGCTTTAAAAAAGGACGAACCACCGATTTAAAATCCCCTTCGGGGATTGCGGTGGTTCGGTGTAGCACACTCCATATGAAAAGGGGATTTGCATCCGATGAGAGGCCCCCTTCGGGGGCGCGGATGCAAAAAGGAGCACGCTCCCTGTGGGAGCAT
>JAFSKT010000049.1 GCA_017448845.1 Lachnospiraceae bacterium | reverse complement strand
GACTGCTACATGCAGGCGGCGGAATACATAGATTCCCTTAAAGAAGAGGGAGATTCCTTAGGAGGCGTGATAGAGTGCCGTGTAGAGGGACTTCCGGTGGGACTGGGAGAACCGGTTTTTGATAAGCTTGACGCGGAGCTCTCAAAGGCAATCATGTCCATTGGCGCTGTGAAGGGATTTGAAATGGGAGACGGCTTTAAGGCCTCCCGCAGTAAAGGATCAGAAAATAACGATCCTTTCGCCATTGACAGAGGCAGGATAGTTAAAACAAGTAATCACTCCGGAGGGACTCTGGGGGGATTCAGTGACGGGGACAGTTTAGTCTTCAGGGCTGCAGTAAAGCCCACACCTTCCATATCCAAGCCGCAGAAGACAGTGACCGCAGCCGGTGAGGAAAGGGAGATCGTGATAAGCGGAAGACATGACCCGGTAATAGTGCCGAGAGCCATCGTGGTGGTGGAAGCCATGTCGGCTCTGGTTTTAGCCGATATGATACTAAGGAACATGGCCTCAGGATTAGACGGAGTATTGGATTTTTACTCTGAAAAGAACGGAAAGGGGAGGTAAGCATCATGGCTGTAAAAAGTACTGCTGCACCGAAAGCTAAGAACCCGAAACAGAAGAAGGATAAGGGAAGATTCGTCTGCTACTGTGCAGGTTATACCATGAACCATGACGAGGGAATCACCATCTTTGACTTCGACCCGGATACCGGACGGATGAAGGAGCGTTCAAAGGTGCATATCACAAACGCCTCCTACATCTCCATTTCCCATAACGGGAAATATCTCTATTCCATAACGGATGACGGTGTGGCGGCCTTTTCCATTGATAAGAACGGAGACCTTACCTTCCTCAATATGACCGATATAAACGGAATGAGAGGCTGCTACCTCTCAACGGATTATGAGGATAAGTTTATTTTCGTGGCGGGATATCATGACGGAAAGGTGACAGTCCTTTCCACCAACCCCGACGGTTCGGTTAATAAGATCTGTGACGAGATATACCAGAAGGGCATAGGCACCATAGCTGAACGGAATTTCAGGCCCCATGTGGACTGCGCTAAAATGACCAGGGACAATAAGTATCTCTGCGCCACGGATGTGGGGATGGACCAGACCAAGATCTACAGGATAGACCACCGTACAGGAAAGCTCTCCATGGTGGACATTCTCCGTTCCGAGATCGAATCTGCGCCCCATCATATAAAGTTTTCATTAGACGGCAGGTTTGCCTATATCATCCATGAACTTAAGAATATAGTGGATGTATATACTTATGAGGATAAGGACGATATGCCTGTCTTTGAAAAGATACAGTCCATTTCCACTTTGGATGAAGGATATAACGGGATAAGCGCGGCTTACGCCATACAGCTAACAGTTGACGGGAAATACCTTATCTGCAGTAATGCCGGGGACGATTCCGTTGCAGTGTTCTCAAGGGACGATAAGACCGGACTTTTGGAGCGGCTCTTTGTACTTCCTGTTTCGGGGCACTTCCCCAAGGACATCACCACCAGTGATGACAACAAATACCTTATTTCCATCAACAACGAATCCAGCACCATTACCTTCTTTACGCTGGATATGAAAAAGCACACCATGGTAATGAACGGACCGGAGCTTAAGTACGATTCCGGCAACTGCCTCATCATTCACAGATTAAGCTAAAGGAAAGAAATAAATTGTCTAATAAACTTATCGATCTCCAGCATATTACAAAGTCCTACAGCGGTAATACGGTCCTTGACGATCTCTGTCTCTATATCAGGGAGAATGAGTTCTTAACCCTTCTCGGACCCTCCGGCTGCGGCAAGACCACCACGCTCCGTATAATCGGAGGCTTTGAGACTCCTGATTCCGGACATGTGCTCTTTGAAGGAAAGGACATCACCGCCCTTCCCCCGAATAAAAGGGAAGTTAATACGGTTTTCCAGAAATATGCGCTTTTTCCCCATATGACCATTTCGGATAATATCGCCTTCGGTCTTAAGATCAAGAAGAAGAGCAATGCCTATATCAAGGATAAGATAAAGTATGCCCTTAAGCTTGTGAATCTTGACGGTTTTGAGGACAGGATGCCCGATTCCCTTTCCGGCGGTCAGCAGCAGCGTATAGCCATCGCCCGGGCTATAGTGAATGAGCCCAAGGTCCTTTTGCTGGACGAGCCTTTGGGAGCTTTGGACTTAAAGCTCAGGCAGGATATGCAGTACGAGCTTATCCGCTTAAAGAATGAGCTTGGTATCACCTTTATCTATGTGACCCATGACCAGGAGGAAGCCCTTACCATGTCCGACACCATAGTTGTCATGAACCAGGGTTATATCCAGCAGATCGGCAGTCCCGTCAACATCTACAACGAGCCGGAGAACGCCTTTGTGGCTGACTTTATCGGGGATTCCAATATCATTGAAGGCATCATGATAAGGGACGAGCTGGTGGAGATCCTGGGAGCGAAATTTGACTGCGTTGACAAGGGATTTGGAGAGAATAATCCCGTGGATGTGGTTATAAGGCCTGAAGATATCGATCTTTTAGGACCGGGAGAGGGCACCATTGACGGCGTTGTTACTGACACCATTTTCAAGGGAGTCCACTACGAGATGTGCGTAATGTCCCGGGGCTTTGAATTTGTTGTCCATTCCACCGACTATTATCCTGTGGATTCCAAAGTGAGCATAAGTGTGCACCCCTTCGATATACAGATTATGCATAAGCCTGAATCTGAAGATGAGAAAGCAGTGGAGATAGATGAATAGCAGCAGAAACCGTTATCTTGCATCTCCATATCTTGTCTGGAGTGCAGGGTTCATAATCATTCCTCTTATAATGGTTTTATACTACGCATTTACGGACTACAACGGAAGGCTTACCTTTTCCAATGTTTCCGCCATTATTTACTATGTGAACATTAAGGCGCTGGCGCTCTCCGTGATCTTTTCCGTTTTTGCCACCCTTTTCTGCCTGCTTATCGCATATCCTCTGTGTCTTATACTGACTACGGTGATAAAGAACGGCTCTTCCTTCTTATCATTGATATTTATCCTGCCCATGTGGATGAATTCCCTTCTCCGTACCTATGCATGGCAGAATATCTTAGAGAGAAAAGGCGTTATCAACGGGATCCTTGCATTCCTTAATCTGCCGCCCTTCTATATAATCAATAAACCACCGGCCATCCTTCTCGGCATGATCTATGATTTCCTGCCCTTTATGGTGCTGCCGGTTTACAATTCGGTTTCCAGGATCGACAAGGATATCTTAAATGCCGCCAGGGATCTGGGAGCGGATTCCTTTGATACCTTTATCCGCATAATCTGGCCCTTAAGCCTTCCCGGTGTCATTTCCGGCATTACCATGGTATTCGTGCCAAGCCTTACCACCTTCGTTATTTCGGACATCTTAGGAGGGGGAAAGATCCTTCTTATCGGAAACGTGATCGAACAGCTCTTCACCCAGGATTCCGACTGGAATGCGGGTGCCGGGCTTTCCGCCATCCTTATGATCTTTATCGTGATAAGCATGTTTGTCACGGCCAAATATGACAGGGAGGACATTAAATGATGAAATCCGCCCTGGGAAGAATTTATCTTACATTAGTACTCATTTTCCTCTACGCACCCATTGCGACCCTTATGATACTGTCCTTTAATTCCAGTAAATCAAGGGCCCACTGGGGAGGCTTTACCCTTGACTGGTATCTGGAACTCTTCTCCAACGAGGAGATAATGGCTGCCTTCAGGACAACCTTGTTCCTTGCCTTTCTTTCTGCCCTTATCGCCACGGTTTTAGGTACCGCAGCCTGTACGGGTATGCAGTTCATGAAGAGAAAGGGCAGGAGCGTCATCATGGGTATCACCAATATCCCCATGCTGAACGCCGATATCGTAACCGGCGTAAGCCTTATGCTCTTATTCCTCGCAGCAAGGATCTCCATGGGATTTACCACGGTGCTTATCGCCCATATCACCTTTAATATCCCCTATGTGATCCTCTCCGTAATGCCGAGATACAGGGAACTTAACAAGAGCACCTATGAGGCGGCGCTGGATCTTGGAGCCAAGCCCCTGTACGCCTTCTTCAGCGTGGTGCTGCCTGACCTTATGGGGGCCATTCTTTCCGGCTTTCTCATGAGCTTTACCATGTCCCTTGATGATTTCATAATCACCCACTTCACCCAGGGACCGGGCTTTGACACCCTTTCCACCAAGATCTATTCCGAGGTCAAAAAGGGCATTAATCCGCAGATCTACGCTCTTTCCACCATCATGTTCCTGGTGGTGCTGCTTTTACTTTTCATTGTTAATTACAAGCCCTGGGCTAAGCGTCCTCACGGGGAGATCAAGGTCACCACAAAGACTCAGGTCATCGTGGCTTCCGGAAAGGGAGGTATGTGATGATAAAACGCATCCTTTCCGTCCTTATCCTGACAGCCCTTTCCCTGTCCCTTATTTCCTGTTCTTCTTCCGAAGGAAGTACCGGTGACGACATCCTCTATGTTTACAACTGGGGCGAATACATCGACCCCGAAGTTCTTACCATGTTCACCGATGAGACCGGTATCGAGATCGTCTATGACGAGTACGAGACCAATGAGATCATGTACCCTAAGATTGAGGCCGGGGCCGTGAACTACGATCTGGTCTGCCCCTCGGACTACATGATAAGCAAGATGATTGAAAACGACCTCCTTCAGGAGATCAACATGGATAACATCCCAAACAGGGTTAACATCGGTGAAGATTACTGGAAGAACGCAGAAAGCTACGATCCCGGCAACATCTATTCCGTTCCCTATGTCTGGGGTACGGTCGGCATCCTCTACAACAAGACCATGGTGTCCGATCCCGTGGATTCCTGGGGCATCCTCTGGAATGAGAAATACAAGGACGAGATCCTGATGCAGGATTCCGTCAGGGACGCCTTCATGGTTGCAGAGCGCTATCTTGGCTATTCCATGAATACCACTGATGAAGACGAACTTCAGGAGGCCAAGGAACTCCTCCAGGAGCAGAAACATCTGGTACAGGCCTATGTTGTGGACCAGGTCAGGGACAAGATGATCGGAAACGAAGCTGCTCTCGGCGTCATCTATTCCGGTGAAGCTATCTTTACCCAGAGGGAAAATCCGGATCTGGATTACGTGATCCCCAAAGAGGGCACCAATGTCTGGATCGACGCCTGGGTGATCCCGAGGAACGCAAAACACAAGGAAAATGCCGAGAAGTTTATCAATTTTCTCTGCCGTCCCGACATTTCCTACCTTAACTTCGACTACATAACCTATTCTACGCCCAATATACCCGCCAGGGATCTTATCGAGGACGAGGACATCCGCAATTCGCCCATCGCCTTCCCTGTGCTTTCTGACTACGATCTTGAGGCCTACACCTACCTTGGCGAAAAAGCCGACAGGCACCTCAGCGCTTTATGGCGGGAGGTTAAGTCGTACTGAGGACGGGGAGTTCGGGGGTGCATATCCAAAGCATACCCCGCGGAACGCGCTACGCCGAGCCGGTACATACGCCACTTCCCCGGCCGGTTTGAGTCTATCATTTCTGAATTGACATAAAAATTTACCGATTTTACTTTCTTGTTACTTCCCGGTGAAATATGTGGTATAATAAAAATACTATTTTTTAGTATTTTTCGGGTAAGTTTGTTTGATGGAGATTATCAGTATTAACGACGAAAAACGAAAGCTTCTTGAGGAAAGTCCTATTCCTTTTGCCATTTATCACATGGTGGACAAAAGGGTTGTTACTCTTGTGCTGTCAAAAGGCCTTATGGAAATGCTGGATATAGGGGATCGCGAAGAGGCATATCATCTTATGGATAATGATATGTACAGGGATGCCCATCCGGATGACGTGGCCAGGGTGGCGGATGCTGCTGTGCGCTTTGCCACTGAAGGCAAGGAATACAACGTTGTTTACCGTACCATGATAAAGGGCAGCTATCATGTGCTCCATTCCAGAGGAAAGCATATCTATACTGATGAGGGGGAAAGACTGGCCATTGTCTGGTATATGGACGAAGGGCTTTTTTCCGGTGATGATGACGACCGGTTCAGGAAATATCTGCAGAAAGAGATCATGGAAACCGGGACGGGATTTAAGGCAAGCTATGATTATCTGACAGGGCTTCCCAGCATGAATTATTTCTTTGAACTTGCGGAAGCCGGCAGGGACAGGATCTTAGAAGAGGGACAGAATCCGGCACTTCTTTTCTTTGATCTGGACGGAATGAAGAAGTATAACCTTCAGTACGGTTTTACCGAGGGGGATCAACTGCTTCGGGGCTTTGCGAGGATACTTACCAGACATTTTTCCAGCGAGAATTGCTGTCGTTTCGGCGGTGACCATTTTGTCGCTTATACGAACAACGTTGATCTGGAGAAGAGGCTGGAGGAGATTTTTGAGGAGACAAAGGAATTAAATCACGGAAACACTCTTTTTGTAAGAGTCGGAATATACTTAGACAGCATGGGAAAGGTTGGCGCCGGTCTGGCCTGTGACAGGGCAAAGATGGCCTGCGACCTTAAGAAGAATAACTTCGCTTCGGTATTCAATTATTTCAATGAGCAGATGCTGGAGGAATCCCAGAAACAGCAGTACATTTTAGATAACATAGATAAGGCCATAGAAGAGCACTGGATACATGTGTATTACCAGCCTTTGGTCCGTTCCGCTAACGGACAGGTCTGCGATGAAGAGGCTCTGGCACGCTGGATAGATCCGGTAAGGGGCTTCATGTCACCCGGGGATTTCATTCCCGTTCTGGAGAACAGCAGGCTTATCTACAAACTGGATCTCTATATTCTGGAACAGGTTCTGGAAAAGATTAAGAGCATGGGGGAGAAAGGATTTTATACAGTCCCCAGCTCCATTAATATTTCCAGGTCGGATTTTGAGTCCTGTGATATCGTTGACGAGATCTGGAAGAGGGTAGAGGCCTCCGGCGTTTCTCCGGAGATGATCACCATTGAGATCACCGAGAGTATTATCGGTAAGGATATTGAGTACATGAGAAAGCAGGTGGAACGTTTCCATGAGCTTGGCTTCCAGGTTTGGATGGATGACTACGGAAGTGGTTATTCTTCACCGGATATCCTCCAGATGATCCCCTTTGATACCATTAAGCTTGATATGGAATTCATGAGGCAGTTCGATAAGGGTGAGAACAGCCGTATCATCATAAACGGACTTATTAAGATGGCCATGGGTCTTGGGATAGAGACTGTTGCCGAAGGCGTGGAGACCGAGGAACAGGCGGAATTCCTTAAAGAGGCCGGATGTACAAGGCTCCAGGGCTATCATTTCTGTAAACCCATTTCAATGGACGAAATACTGAAGCGCTATAGAGATGGTGCGCAGATCGGTTTCGAAAATCCGGAAGAGACAGGTTATTATACTTCCATTGGAAGGGTTAATCTTTATGATCTGTCTATCTCTGCCGGAGTTGGAGAGGAACTGGGGGATTACTTTGATTCCATGCCTATGGCAGTACTGGAGTCCGGAGATGAAGTGGTATCTGTTATAAGGAGTAACAGGACTTTCCGGGAGCTCTATAATGTTTTATTCCCCGGTGCAGACCTTCGAAATGGAATTAATATCGAAAACTACAGGGAAGGATTCGGATCCGGTTTCCTTAAAGCGCTTCATCAGTGCGGTGAAGACGGAAGGCAGATCATCATCGATGAGAAGACAAGAGGAGGCAAGAATCTCCACTGTCTTATAAGAAGGGTTGCGATCAATCCTGTAACAGGGCGGAAGGCACTTATGGTTGCCGTTCTTGATATCACCGAGGACAAAGAAGCGCTTTCCTTCTCAAATGTGGCCCAGGCACTGTTGGCGGATTATCTTTATCTGTATTATGTGGATCTGGATACCGAAAAATATATCGAGTACAGGATGGACCTTTTGAAAAACGCCATGCTGGCTGAGAGTCACGGAAAAGATTTCTTTGCGACCAGCCGGACAAGGGCCATGTCCCTCCTTCATAAAGAGGACAGGGAAGCTTTCATAGAGGCGTTTAATAAGGAGAACGTCGTAAGGTTAATAGATAAAAAGGGATTCTTTACTTACACATACCGCCAACTCTTAAATGATGAGCCTCTGTATGTGAATATGAGAGCCAGCCGTATAGGCGTGGACGGAAAACATATCATCATCGGGATCAATAATGTGAATGCCCAGATGAAGCAGAAGGCCGCTTTGGAGCAGCTTAAGGAAGACCAGATAATCTACGCCAGGATCAATGCCCTGACAGGTAACTATATCTGTTTCTATACGGTCAATCCATATAATAACCGTTATTCGTCCTTCAGTGCCACCTTTGACTATCTGAGTCTCGGACTTTCCGCCGAAGGGAATGATTTCTTTGAGGATACGATGAAAGATGCCGACAGAGTCATTTATGAAGAAGACCTGGAACGGTTCAAGAGGGAATTAAACAAGGAGAATATCCTGCAGAAGATACAGCAGGCGGATGTATTTGTGCTGAAATACCGCCTGATCATGAACGGAAGGCTCCGGCCTGTACGTCTGAAAGCAGCTTTGGTCAATGAAAGCGGCAGGCAGCAGCTGATCGTGGGAGTGAGCGAAAGTGTGCAGGAGTAAATGAACGCTAAGAAAGTCATTAACGGCTTAAAACAGTTTGCAGATAAACATATATTACTGAAGATCCCCGTATATCTACTGATGGGGATTTTTCTGCTGTTCTTTTATCCCCTGTCTTTTTTATATTCTCATATGAGGAAGGTGGCGGGAGTCTGCTGCTTAGGTCTTATTTTTGTTGCATTTACCAGCTTTACCTTTGCGGAAAACGTGCCGGAGGCCCCGGAATCCCCGGAGGAGCCCAAGTCCCTGTATGTGAATACAGAGGAAGGCAGCATCCTTGTGGAGGAGATCGAGCCTGAAGAGGTAAGTATCGCTGAGATCAAGGATGTTACTTCTCCGGAAAGCGGCGAAAGGGATGCGGAGGTTTCCGCTAACGACCTTATCATGGCCTTAAATGCTGCATCCGAGAGCAGATATAAGATAGAGAATGATTTCCAGGCTGACGACGAGGCTAAGATCTATGAGGAAGGCGTGGGCTATGTACGGGCAGCTTATAAGGATGACTGGTCCCTGATCCTCATCAATAAGGAACACCATATCCCCGATGATTACGAATTCGAGCTGGCTACCATAAGAGGCCAGATAAAATCCGATGTACGGGTAATGCCCTATGTGTTAAATATGATCAATGCGGCTAAGGAGGACGGAGTCACCATCTATATCTGTTCCCCTTACAGATCTGACGAAAAGCAGGAAGTACTCTTTAAGAAAAAGCAGAGGCAGTACATGAGGAAGGGCTACAGCGAGGAGGAAGCCTATGAGCTTGCCAGCCAGACCATAGCAATTCCCGGTACCAGTGAGCATCAGGTGGGGCTGGCCTTTGACTTCATTTCCAATGACCACAGGACTTTGGATGCGGCCTTTGCCGAAACCGATGGAGGCAGATGGCTTAAGGATCACTGCGCGGAATACGGTTTTATCTTAAGGTATCCCCTTGGAAAAGAAAACATCACAAAGATAGAATTCGAGCCCTGGCACTTCAGATATGTGGGGGTTGCTGCCGCCACGGAGATCATGGAGCGGGATATCTGTCTTGAGGAATATGTGAAAGAGATAGGAGCGGTGGAATAATGTACGAACTCCTATGTAAGGACGGAAGGGCAAAAAGAGGCAGGCTCACCACTGTCCACGGCGTTATCGAGACCCCGGTATTTATGAATGTGGGTACCGTGGCTGCCATAAAGGGAGCTGTTTCCTCCCCGGACTTAAAGGAATTAAAAACCCAGGTGGAGCTATGCAACACCTATCACTTACATGTCCGCACCGGTGACGAGAAGATCCGCGCCCTGGGAGGACTTCATAAATTCATGAACTGGGACAGGCCCATTCTCACGGATTCGGGCGGTTTCCAGGTCTTTTCCCTGGCAACACTTAGGAAGATCAAGGAAGAAGGCGTTACCTTCAGATCCCATATCGACGGGCACAAGATCTTTATGGGCCCGGAGGAATCCATACGCATACAGTCAAATCTCGGGTCAACCATAGCTATGGCCTTTGATGAATGCCCCAATTCAAAGGCTGACAGGGACTATGTGCTGCCTTCCGTGGAACGCACCACCAGATGGCTTAAGAGGTGTAAAGCGGAGATGGACAGGCTTAACAGCCTCCCAGATACCATAAACAGGGATCAGCTTCTCTTCGGCATCAACCAGGGAGCGATCTTCGATGATATCCGTATCGCCCAGGCGGAAGAGATCTCGGAAATGGATCTGGATGGATATGCCCTGGGAGGGCTTGCGGTAGGGGAGACCCACGAGGAAATGTATCATGTCTTAGATGTTACGGTGCCCCATCTTCCGGAGAATAAGCCCACTTATCTAATGGGAGTAGGCACTCCGGTAAATATCGTGGAAGCTGTATATAGGGGTGTAGATTTCTTTGACTGCGTATATCCCACGAGAAACGGCCGCCACGGTCATGTATATACCCGTTACGGCAAACTGAATCTCATGAACGCAAAATTTGAGATGGATCTAAGGCCAATAGAAGAGGGCTGCAACTGTCCTGTGTGCCGCAACCACAGCAGGGCTTATATCCGCCATCTCCTGAAGGCGGGGGAAATGCTTGGCCTGAGACTTTGCGTAATGCATAATCTTTATTTCTATAATACTCTTATGGAAGACATAAGGCTCGCCATAGAAGAACAGCGGTATGACGCCTTCCGTGAGGATTTTATAAGAGATTATTCCAATCCGGAATGAGGGCTTGCGTTACTTATCTTTTTTATGTATAGTGTTTAGCAACGTGTTTTTTTGTATCAAAGGTGGGAAAAGCCACTTAAATTAAAGGAGACATTGAAAAATGGGCGGAATTTTACTTACAACTGCAGGTGCTGCTTCCGGTTTTGGCGGAATCGGGGTTATGGCTCTCTATTTCGTGGCAATTATCGGATTCTTTTATTTCATATCCATACGTCCTCAGAAGAAGGAACAGGAAAGACATAAGGCAATGATAGATGCCATGGAAGTAGGAGACTATGTGTTAACTACCAGCGGCTTTTACGGAATGGTCATCGATATTTCAGAGGATATGATCATCGTGGAGTTCGGCAGCAACAAGAACTGCCGTATCCCCATGAAGAAATCAGCTGTGACTGAGATAGAAAAGGGCAGCAGCGCTCCTGCAGCCGAGTGACAGGCAGAGAAACAGCGGGGGCGTGCTATGCACGTCCCCTTATTACAGTGTTTCCCTTAAATTAGACAGACCGGGTTTGGGAAAGGAGGACTGATATACATGGATCGTAAGATCGGATTGATCCGGGGAGACGGCATAGGTCCGGAAATAGTTAATGAGGCTAAAAAGGTCTTGGACAGGGTGGCTGAGAAGTACGGTCACAACTTTGAATATACTGATATCATAATGGGAGGCTGTTCCATTGATAAGTTCGGGATCCCTCTTACGGATGAGGCTATCGAGGCGGCAAAGTCCTCTGACGCTGTGCTTATGGGGTCCATAGGCGGAAACGCAGCTACTTCCCCCTGGTATAAGCTTCCTCCGGAAAAGCGTCCGGAAGCCGGGCTTTTAGGGATACGTAAGGCTCTGGGGCTCTTTGCAAACTTAAGGCCCTCAAAGCTCTATAAGGAGCTTTCCGCAGCCTGCCCTCTCCGGGCCGACATAGCGGATAAGGGCTTTGATATGCTTATAATGAGAGAACTCACCGGAGGACTTTATTTCGGTGAAAGACATACCACTGAAGAAAACGGCAAAAAGACTGCTGTAGATACCCTTGTTTACAGCGAAGATGAGGTACGCCGTATAGCGATCAAGGCCTTTGATGTGGCAATGAAGCGCCGTAAGAAGGTAATAAGCGTTGACAAGGCCAATGTGCTTGATTCCTCAAGGCTCTGGAGAGCGGTTACGGAAGAAGTTGCAAAGGACTATCCTGAGGTGGAACTTTCCCACATGCTTGTAGATAACGCCGCAATGCAGCTTGTTAAGGATCCGGCCCAGTTCGACGTGCTTCTTACCGAGAATATGTTTGGGGACATTCTTTCCGACGAGGCTGCGGAGATCACCGGTTCCATAGGAATGCTGCCAAGCGCCTCCCTTAACGAGACTAAGTTCGGACTCTATGAGCCCAGCGGCGGCTCAGCACCGGACATTGCGGGACAGAATATCGCAAATCCCATAGCCACCATTCTTTCGGCTGCCATGATGCTCAGGTTCTCATTTGACCTTAACGAAGAGGCTGATGCAGTGGAAAACGCAGTACAGAATGTGCTTTCAAAGGGTATCCGCACAGGAGATATTTACTCTGAAGGATGTAAGAAGGTCAGCACCACAGAGATGGGTGACTGTATCTGTAACGAGATCTGAAAAAGGAGAATGCCATGAGAAGTGACAATGTTAAAAAAGGAGATCAGGCGGCACCGGCAAGAAGTCTTTTTAATGCGCTGGGTTTCACAAGGGAAGAGATGAAAAAGCCCATGGTGGGAATAGTGAGCTCATATAATGAGATCGTTCCCGGGCATATGAACATAGATAAGATCGTTGAAGCGGTTAAGCTGGGAGTGGCGGAAGCAGGCGGAATGCCTGTGGTATTCCCTGCTATCGCGGTCTGTGACGGTATCGCCATGGGACATATCGGCATGAAGTATTCACTGGTGACCAGGGATCTTATAGCGGATTCCACAGAGTGTATGGCTCTTGCCCATCAGTTTGACGCCCTTGTCATGGTTCCGAACTGCGATAAGAACGTACCGGGACTTCTGATGGCAGCGGCAAGGGTTAATATCCCTACGGTCTTCGTATCCGGAGGACCCATGTTAGCGGGAAAGGTTCACGGAAAGAAGCGTTCCCTGTCTTCCATGTTTGAAGCGGTGGGTGAGAAGGCTGCGGGAAAGATCGATGAAGCTGAGCTTGATTACTTTGATGAGCATGTATGCCCTACCTGCGGCAGTTGCTCAGGAATGTACACCGCGAATTCCATGAACTGCTTAACGGAGGCCATAGGAATGGGCTTAAAGGGCAACGGAACCGTTCCCGCAGTTTATTCCGAGAGGATCCGTATAGCAAAAACCGCGGGATACAGGGTCATGGAAATGTATGAAAAGAATATCCGTCCCAGGGATATCATGACAGAAAAGGCCTTTATGAACGCAATGACCGTGGATATGGCACTGGGCTGCTCTACGAATACCATGCTCCATCTTCCGGCTATTGCCTATGAGTGCGGCATTAAGCTCGATATGGAGATCGCAAATGAAGTGTCCGCAAGGACTCCGAACCTCTGCCACTTAGCTCCTGCGGGACATACCTATATGGAGGACTTAAATGAGGCAGGGGGCGTTTATGCGGTAATGAATGAGCTTTCAAAGAAGGGGCTCTTAAACCTTGACTGCATGACAGTTACCGGAAAGACCGTCGGAGAGAATATAAAGAACTCGGTAAATATGGATCCGGAGACCATAAGGCCCATAGACGATCCCTTTATGGCTGAGGGCGGAATCGCCGTACTTAAGGGAAATATCGCACCGGATACGGGTATCGTTAAGCGTTCCGCTGTTGTTCCCGAGATGATGGTACACGAAGGTCCCGCCAGGGTATTTGACTGTGAGGAAGATGCCATAGAAGCGATCCTCGGCGGAAAGATCAATGCCGGAGATGTGGTTGTAATAAGGTATGAAGGACCTAAGGGCGGCCCGGGCATGAGGGAGATGCTGAATCCCACATCCGCGATCGCGGGAATGGGACTTGGATCCTCTGTTGCACTTATCACTGACGGCAGGTTCTCCGGAGCTTCAAGAGGCGCATCCATCGGCCATGTTTCACCGGAAGCCGCAGTGGGCGGCCCCATAGCCCTTGTGGAAGAAGGAGATATAATAAAGATAGACATCCCAAATAATTCACTGAATGTAGACCTTCCGGACGAGGTGCTGGAGGAGAGGAGAAAGAAGTGGACTCCCAGAAAGCCCAACGTTGATACAGGCTACCTGCAGAGGTATCAGAGGCTTGTTACCAGCGGAAACAGAGGAGCGGTCCTTGAGATACAGTGAAGATGATCTTTGATCTTTCCTGAAACTTATAAGGGGTATACAGAAAGGAACTATAGCTATGCAGCTGACAGGAGCTGAGATAATCATAGAAGTGCTTAAGGAAGAGGGAGTGGATACCATCTTCGGTTATCCCGGAGGTTCCATTCTCAACGTGTATGATGCTCTTTACAAGCATTCTGATGAGATAAGGCATGTGCTTACAAGCCACGAGCAGGGCGCAAGCCATGCGGCAGACGGCTACGCCAGGGCTACGGGAAAGACAGGAGTCTGTATGGCCACAAGCGGTCCTGGGGCTACCAATCTGGTAACGGGTATCGCCACAGCCTTTATGGATTCTGTTCCGATGGTGGCAATTACCTGTAATGTGAATCTGCCTCTTCTCGGAAAGGATACCTTCCAGGAAGTGGATATAGCGGGGATCACGCTGCCCATTACAAAGCATAACTACATCATCAAGGATATAAAGGATCTGGCGTTAAATCTCAGAAAGGCTTTCCGTATCGCAAAGAGCGGAAGACCGGGGCCTGTACTTGTGGATGTCACAAAGGATGTGACTGCGGATAAGTGCGATTATAAAAAGGCAAAGCCGGTTCCCGTTAAGAGGCTTGCGGCATATACCGAAGATGACCTTGTAAATGCGGCAAAGATCATAAATCAGTCAAAGAAGCCTTTTATCTATGTTGGTGGAGGCGCGGTCTTAAGCGGAGCTTCCGCCGAGGTAAAGGAATTCGCGGAAAAGATCGATTCCCCGGTCTGCGATACCCTTATGGGAAAAGGGGCCTTCAGTGCTTACGAAAAGCTCTATACCGGCATGATCGGCATGCACGGCACCAAGACCAGCGATAAGGGAGTGAGCGAGTGCGACTGCCTTATAGCCCTTGGAGCAAGGTTTTCCGACAGGGTTACCGGAAACGCGAAGAAATTCGCATCTCACGCAAAGATCATCCATGTGGATATAGACGCTGCTGAGATAAATAAAAATATAAGGACCGATGCCTGCATAATCGGTGACTTAAAGGAAGTCCTTAAAAAGCTTATCCCCTTGGTTGAGAAGAGGGAGCATAAGGAGTGGGTTGGACACATAATGGAACTTAAGGAACAGTTCCCCCTGTCCTATGATAAAAACAAGCTTACCTGTCCCTATGTGATAGAGACCTTAGATAAGCTCACAAAGTCCGACGCCATAATAGTTACGGATGTGGGACAGCACCAGATGTGGGCCGCGCAGTATTACAGATTTAAAAATCCCGGACAGTTCATTACCAGTGGCGGTCTCGGCACCATGGGTTACGGCCTTGGAGCCGCTCTGGGAGCAAAGGTTGGCTGTCCTGACAGGACTGTTGTCAATATCGGCGGTGACGGATGTTTCCGCATGAACATGAATGAGCTTGCAACCTTAAGCCGGAATAACATAAAGGTAATAGACATCATCATCAATAATTCTGTTCTTGGAATGGTGCGGCAGTGGCAGACCCTTTTCTACGGCGGAAGGTATTCACAGACCGTCTTAACGGATAAGACCGACTATGTGAAGGTTGCCGAGGCCATGGGCTGTGAGGCATACAGGATAGAAAAGAAGAGCGATGTTGAAAAGGTCCTTAAAAAGGCCCTGAAGTCTGAAAACCCGGTGGTTATAGACTGTGTTATAGAAAAGGATGACAGCGTTTATCCCATGGTCCCTCCCGGAAAACCGATATCTGAAGTGTTCGATGAAAGTGATCTGTAGTAACTTGCGGTACCGCAAGTTACGTATGATAAACCTGGCACTCAGGCATCCGGTCCTTGCGCCGAAGGCGCAATTCTAATGACCGGATGCGCATATCTGTGAAGTCCCTGTCAGGGGACGGAACAGATATGAAGTGTTCGATGAGAGTGACTTATAAAATAAAAAAAAGAGGAGCAAAAAAATGGGAAGAGTTTACAATTTTTCAGCCGGACCGGCCATGATGCCGGAAGAAGTACTTAAGACCTGTGCGGAGGAGATGCTTGATTATCACGGCTCCGGACAGTCCGTTATGGAGATGAGCCACAGATCCAAATGGTTTCAGGAGATAATCGATGAAGCCGAGAAGGATTTCAGGGAGCTTATCGGCATACCGGAAACTTACAAGGTTCTTTTCCTGCAGGGAGGCGCCTGGACACAGTTTTCCGCCATCCCCATGAATCTCATGAAGAACAAAAAGGCCGGATATATCATTACCGGACAGTGGGCAAAGAAAGCTTACGAGGAAGCAAAGAATTACGGTGATGCTGTAGCCCTTGCTTCATCAGCAGACAGGACCTTCAGTTATATTCCGGATGTCTCGGATCTTCCTATAACCGATGACATGGATTATGTCTATATCTGCCAGAATAATACCATTTACGGCACCAGATATAAGGAACTTCCCAATACAAAGGGGAGGGATCTGGTTTCCGATGTTTCTTCCATGTTCTTATCAGAACCCCACGATATCAGCAAATACGCCATCCTTTACGGCGGAGTGCAGAAGAATGTGGGACCTGCGGGAATGAGCATAGTTGTTGTCAGGGAAGACCTTGTTACGGAAGATACACTTCCCGGAACCCCCACCCTCTTAAAGTATAAGACTCAGGCTGATGCGGGATCCCTTTTCAATACCCCTCCCTGCTATACCATCTATACCTGCGGTCTTGTGTTCAAGTGGATAAAGAAACAGGGCGGTCTTTCCGCAATGAAGGAAAAGAATGAGAGGAAGGCAAAGATCCTCTACGATTATCTTGACAGCTCAAAGATGTTTAAGGGTACTGTAGATAAGGAATACCGCTCACTCATGAATGTTCCCTTCGTGACCGGTGACGATGAGCTCAATAAGAAGTTCATAGCAGAGTCCACAGAGGCCGGGTTCGTAAACCTTAAGGGCCACAGGACAGTAGGCGGAATGAGGGCTTCCATCTACAATGCAATGCCGGAAGAGGGCGTTTCAAAGCTTGTGGAATTCATGGAAGATTTTGAAAAGAAGAACGGTTGAAAATAAAACGCTCTGAACAGACAGAAGGAACAACTACAGAAAGGAAAGAAAAATGTTCAAGTATCATTTACTTAATCCCGTTGCGAAATCGGGAATAGATGTTTTTAACGACAATTATGTGTCCTGCGATGTTTATAAGGATGCTGACTGCGTTCTGGTCCGCAGTGCCGACATGCATAAGCTTGATATTCCGGAAAAACTTCTGGCAGTGGGAAGAGCCGGAGCCGGCGTCAATAATATCCCCTTGGAAGAGATGGGAAAGAAGGGCGTGGTTGTCTTCAATACTCCCGGTGCCAACGCCAACGGCGTTAAGGAACTGGTGCTTGCAGGTATGTTTTATGCCTCCAGGGGTATAGTGGATGGAATAAACTGGCTTAATTCCGAGGGATTAAATGATCCCGACGTGGCAAAGAATGCCGAAAAGCAGAAGAAGAATTATGCCGGAACAGAGCTTAAGGATAAGAAGCTGGGCGTTATCGGTCTCGGTGCCATCGGCGTAAAGGTTGCAAACTCCGCAACCAATCTCGGAATGGAAGTTTACGGTTACGACCCCTATATCTCAGTTGATGCAGCCTGGCATCTCTCCCGTTCCATAAAGCATGTGCACAAGGTGGAAGAGATCTATGCGAACTGTGATTATATAACCATCCATGTTCCTCTTCTTGATTCCACAAGAAAGATGATAAACGCGGACGCCATTAAGCTCATGAAGGACAGCGCGATCCTTCTTAACTTCGCAAGGGATGAGCTGGTTGATGAAGAGTCTGTTGTGGCAGCCCTTAAGGTTGGAAAGCTCCGCAAGTATGTGTCCGATTTCCCGAATCCCACCACCGTGGGCCAGGAAGGCTGTATAGTTACTCCCCATCTGGGAGCATCCACAGAGGAATCCGAAGAAAACTGTGCCATCATGGCAGTAAGGCAGCTCAGGGACTATCTTGAGAACGGAAACATCAAGAATTCAGTGAATTTTGCTGATATCAACATGGGGATCTGCGAATCCGTAAGCCGTATTCAGATCTTCCATAACAATGTGGCCAATGTACTTACAAGGCTTACCTCTGCCTTTGGTGATGCGGGGATCAACATCGCAAACATGAATTCCAAGAGTAAGGGAGAAAGGGCTGTGACCATTTTCGATCTGGATTCACCTGCTCCCGAAGATATCATGAAGCGTGTAAGAGAAGCTAAAGAAGTAATAAGAGTGAGGATTATCAAGTAATGTCCGATATAAGACCATTTAAAGCGGTGAGACCCAGAGCGGATCTCGCCGCGGATATTGCGGCGCTGCCCTATGATGTATATAACAGACAGGAGGCTAAGAAGGAAACTGAAAGAGCCCCCCTGTCTTTTTTGCGTATAGACAGGGCTGAGACCAATTTCCCGGATGATGTGGATACCTATGATGACAGGGTATATGATAAGGCTAAGGAGATCCTGGAGGAGATGATAGATAAGGGTGAGTTCATAACTGACGACAAGCCCTGTTTTTATCTCTATGAGCTGACATTAGACGGCCGGAGCCAGACCGGGATAGTTGCTGTGGCCTCTGCTTCCGATTATGAAAACGGCGTGATCAAAAAGCATGAAAACACCACCGAAGATAAGGAACTGGACAGGATCCGCCATGTGGACCGCCTTTCGGCCCAGACCGGTCCCATATTCTTAGGATACAGGCATAATGACGTGCTCTCAAGTATTACCGCAAAGGTAAAGCAGGGAGAGCCTGTATATGATTTTACAAGCCCCGACGGGGTGGGACACAGAGTGTTCGTTATCAATGATGACATGGATATAGCAGCCATAAGGGGTGCTTTCGATGGGATAGGAGATATCTATATCTGTGACGGCCATCACAGGTGCGCCAGTGCGGTAAAGGTTTGCAAGATGCGCCGGGAGGCTTCAAACGGAAGTAACGGTGACGAGGAATATAATTACTTTTTGTCCGTCCTATTCCCTGCAGACGAGCTTCTGATCTTAGATTACAACAGGGTGATAAAGGACCTGAACGGCCTTTCCGAAAGCCGTTTCATGGACAGGATAAGAAAGAAATTCGAGATCACGGAAAAGGGGGAAGCGCCCTTTAAGCCGGACAAAAAACATGAATTCGGTCTCTATATCAGCGGTAAATGGTACTGCTTAAAAGCGAAGGAAGAGCTTTTCTCCGGGGATCCGGTGGATGACCTGGATGTTTCCATCCTGCAGAATGAGCTTCTTTCACCGATCTTAAATATCGAGGACCCCAGGACCGATCCCAGGATCAGCTTTGTAGGAGGTATCCACGGAATGCAGGGCCTTAAGGACAAAGTGGATAAGGGCGGATATGTATGTGCCTTTTCACTCTATCCCACGGATATTAATGAACTTTTCACGGTGGCGGACATGGGAAGGCTTATGCCCCCGAAATCCACCTGGTTTGAACCGAAGCTGAGAAGCGGATTATTTATACATAAGTTCTAAGATATATCGGGATTTTCAGAGCCGTAAACGGCACTCCAAAGGAGGGATCTTAATGAATAAAAAACTCTATAATCTTATGGACTGGGCAGAAATAGAAGCTGTCACCTATTCCGAAGAGGACCATCCGAAGAAGCTTTTGGGACCTCACAGCGCAGGAAGGAGCGGAACCCTTATACAGGCCTTTTTCCCTGAAGCAAAGTCCGTTTCCGTGCGTGCGGACAAGGTGAAGGAGCCTTACCCCATGGAAATGATGGATGAGAGCGGTTATTTTGCGGTGCTCCTCCGGAAGAAGATGCCTTTTCACTATGTATATGAGGTGGAGACAAAGGACGGGAAGAAGCTTACCTTAGAGGATCCCTACGCCTATCCTCAGGTCATTACCGAGAGGAATTCAAAGAAATTCAGGAACGGGATACTCCGTTACGCTTGGGAGACGCTGGGCTCCCATCTTACCAGCGTTGACGGCCATGAGGGCGTGCACTTTGCTGTATGGGCGCCGGACGCCATGAGAGTCAGCGTTGTGGGGGATTTCAACGACTGGGACGGAAGGCTCTATGAGATGGAGAAGCTTCCCGATGAGTCAGGAATATTTGAGATCTTCATTCCGGACCTGCTGCCGGGTACACTTTACAAATATGAGATAAAGGCCGGAAACGGCACCGTTACCTTAAAGACCGACCCCTACGGTTTCTATTGCGAAGAGGGGGAGGATCCGGCTTCGGTTGTTACGGATATAAGCTCTTTCAAATGGACTGACGAGGACTGGATGGCGGAACGCCATAATATACAGGGGACTGAAAGCCCCATGGTGGTATATGAGCTTCAGATCAGTTCCTTTGCCGGAGAAAAGAGCTTAAGAGCTGTGGCTCCGGAGCTTGCAAAATATGTTAAAAATACGGGCTACACCCATGTGGAGCTGATGCCCGTTATGGAATACAAGAATAAGGAATCTGCGGGATACCATACCTACGGTTTCTTTGCTGTTGCAGCGGAGTACGGCACTCCCGAGGATCTTTTCTATTTCATGAATTACATGCATAAAGAGGGGATAGGGGTGATACTTGACTGGAGCCCCGCCCACTTTGACGACAGGTTGGGAGGACTTATCAAATTTGACGGTACGCCTATTTATGAGAGCCCGGATCCCCGCCGCAGCTTCCATCCGGATCAGGGAACCCTTACCTTTGATTTTGGAAGGCCGGAAGTAAAGAATTTCCTTGTTTCCAACGCTCTTTTCTGGACCAGGGTTTACCATGCGGATGCCATAAGGGTGGATAACACTGCATCCATGCTGTATCTTGACTACGGCCGCACCGACTATCTCCCCAATATTTACGGAGGTAAGGAGAATACCGATGCGGTGGAGCTTTTACAGACCGTCACAAATGAAGTGCATAAGGAAAAGAACGGCGTTCTCATGATAGCGGAGGACAATTCCGCATGGCCCGGCATGACTTCCGATACGGGAGATAACGGACTGGGCTTTGATTATAAGTGGAATGAGAGCTGGAGGGATGATTTCCTTTCATATCTTTCCTATGATCCTTTTTACAGGACAGACCACTACGGGGAGCTCTGTTTCTCTCTGGTTTACGCCTATGCAGAACGCTTCATGCTGCCCATGAGCCATGACGCCTTCACTGCAGACAAGGGCTCATTCCTTGACAGGATGCCGGGGAACAGCGAGGAGAAGCTTGCAAACTTAAAAGCTTCCCTGGGGTTCATGTTCACATATCCCGGAAAGAAGCTTTTAAGCTCCGGCCTTGATATGGGAGAAAAGGAGCCCTGGTACCCCGGAAAGCCGATAGACATGGAGCTCTTGAAGACTCAGGAATCAAAAGAGGTTCACGAACTCATAAAGGATCTTACCGCACTCTATAAGGAAAAGCCCGCGCTTCACGAGCTCTCTATGGACGAGGCAGGCTTTGAGTGGATAAACTGCATATCCGCAAATGAGAATATCCTTGTATTTATGAGAAAGGGGAAGAAGGAAGCCGACACCCTTATAGTTGTGGTGAACTTCGAGAACATCCCGAGAAAGAATTATAAGATCGGCGTTCCAAAGGCCGGAAAATATAAGGAGATATTTAACACTGATGCGGAAAAGTACGGCGGGTTCGATTTCAGGAATTCACATGTGCTGAAGTCCGCAAAGGATGAATGCGACGGAAGGGCAGATTCCATAAGGATCAAGGTTCCGCCCCTGTCAGTAACGGTATTTGAGGTCAGCTGATGGAAACTATCACAGAAACCGTTGATTCTCTGGCAACGGTGGAAAACATAGAAGAATTACAGGAAAATCTGGATCCTTCCGTGTGGGAGGAATTCTTAAAAGGGATCCCGAAAGCCGCCATGAATCTTGGGATAAGGATAGTCCTTATCGCCGTGGTCTTTTTCCTGGGCACAAGGATCATTAAGCTCATCATGAAGCTTATCAATAAGTCCCTTGAAAAGGTGGGGGCTGAAAAGGGAGTCATTACATTTATTGACAGCTTTTTGAATATTGTAATGTACGCCTTTCTCATAATGATACTGGCTTCAGGTTTCGGAGTTGACGCGGCGTCGATCCTTGCGATCTTCGGTTCCGCCACTCTGGCTATAGGTCTTGCTCTTCAGGGAAGTCTTTCAAATCTTGCCGGAGGAGTGGTGATCCTTTTGATGAAGCCCTTTAAGGTAGGGGACTATATAAGGGAAGATTCCCACGGCAACGAAGGAAGGGTAATGGAGATACAGATATTTTATACCAGACTCACCACCGTGGATAATAAGGAGGTCATGATCCCAAACGGAAGTCTCGCCAATACTTCCATAGTTAACATGACCTGGCTTCCAACCAGAAGGATAGATTTTTCCATAGGTATAAGCTATGAGGCGGATCTCTTAAAAGCCAAGGAGATAATAAAGTATGAAGCGTCTCAGATCCCCGGAAGGCTTGACAAGGGTGAACCTGTGGTGTTTGTACGATCCCTGGATGAGAGTCAGGTTACTCTGGGGTGCAGGTTCTATGTGGAAAATGATTCCTACTGGGATTCACTCTGGGCCTTAAACGAAAACGTAAAACTCGCCTTTGACAGGGGTGGCATAGAAATACCTTATAACAAGCTGGATGTAAATGTTCTGGACAGAAGACCTTCCGGCGGGAACAATGAGACACAAGGAGCATAGATATGTCAGAAATAGTGATAATGAAAGAGCTTTTGGGAGAGAATAAGAAGATCGCGGAGGAGATGCGCTCTTTCTACAGGGAAAGAGGGGTTCTTATGGTAAATATCATGGGTGCCCCGGGCGCCGGAAAGACCACCCTGTTAAAGGCACTTATCGCAGAGCTTGACAGAAGGGGAGTGAACACCTCAGTCATTGAGGGCGACCTTTATTCCAGTATAGACGCGGACTATTTTAACGAAAAAGGGATAAAGGCAAGCCAGATCAATACCTGCGGGGAATGCCATCTGGATGCCGCGGTAATAAGAGAGGGCTTCGACAAGGCAGCGATAGATCACGGGATCTGCTTTGTGGAAAACGTGGGAAACCTGATCTGTCCTGCGGAATTTGACCTGGGAGACGATCTGAGGATAGTATGTGCCTCCGTTCCCGAGGGCGACGACAAGACCTATAAATATATTCCCATGTTTTCATATGTGGATGCCGTAGTCCTCACAAAATGCGACCTGAAAGAGGCTGTGGGTTTCGATACCCCCTATTTCACAAAGGGCTTAAGGGCTCTGTCCGAAGCACCCATATTTGAGGTGAGCCTTAAGAAAGGCGGAGAGGAAGCGGGAATTCCCGCCCTTGCGGACTATATACAGGGTAAGTACAATGAGTTGTGATCTATCTCAGTTCCCTGGAGCTTTCCGAAATGCAGCAGTCAGAGTAAGAAAGGATGAGCATGAGCCACCTGCGGCAATGGCGGGTGGTTTTTTGTACTATTTGGGAAACATGACTCATTAGTGCAGATTAGTCTGTTGATATTATCATTTTGCAGTGGTAAAATCTGCTTTGAGAGCAGATTTTTTTCAATGCGGCCTGCCGCTTCTGAATCACATATCATTATTCTATGATCATTTCGAAAATCCTGCCCTTAAACCCATATCATAAAGAGCAGGAGAGCGGAAGGATATAGTATTTCTTTCTCCTGCGGAGTACTTGTTGAAAGGAGAGAGAAAATGAACAACAGTAAAGTAAACAAAGAGAAAAAGCCGCTTAAGGACATGGATCTTATAGATGACTTTTTGTTTTCCGAAGTTATGTCCGATAAAGAGAAAGGAAAGGTAGTCTGCCGGCTTATATTGAGCAGGGTTCTTAAAAGAGAAGTCGGGGAAATCGATTTCACCCCGGAAAGGATAGTTCCGGGAATCTCCGAAAGAAATCATGGTATCCGGATGGATGCGTATATCACTGAATTTACAGAGGAGCAGGATATAAAGAAGGATAAGATCAAGATATTTGATCTGGAGCCGGATAAAAGAAGCGGAAAGAAGAACGGACTTCCGAGACGAAGCAGGTATTATGCAGATCTCATAGATACGCAACTTCTTGGTACAGGTGTGGACTATGAAGATCTTCCTGAACTTGTGACAATATTCATACTTTCATATGATCCATTCGGAATGGGAGATATGATCTATGAAGTTGGGAGTATAATAAAGACGCATCCGGAAGTTTCATATAATGATGGCATACAAAGAGTGTTTCTGTATGTTGACGGTAAGCTTCCTGAAAACCCAGGAGAAGATGAAAGGAAGCTTAGGGATCTTCTAAAATATATCAGCAGAAGTGTTGAAGAAAACGTAAAAGATAAAGAGCTTAGGAAACTTGATGACATCGTAAAAAGCATCAAGATAAAGCCAGAAGTGGGGATCAGGTATATGAAGAGCTGGGAATGGGAAAAAGAAATAAGAGAAGAAGGAAGAGAAGAAGAACGTAAAAATACAGTAGCAGAGCGCAGGCGCGCCGATAAAGCGGAGGCAAGGGTGAAGGAACTTGAAGGAATGCTTGCCGGATTCAAAAAAACAGATATGAATCAGGAAGGATAAATGAGCATGAGCCACCTGCGGAGCAGCAGGTGGTTTTTTGTATATTTTTAAATACAAAGCTAAATTATCCTTAAAAAATGCCGATAAAAGTATAAATGAGATATACTATAACTATGTCCATTTATCATTGTTTCCCACAAGATGTGGTGGTAAGGGTAAATGAAATTATCGTAACTGTTCAGAATCCGGAGGGTTCTGAACAGATACAAATTATCAGGATTTGAGGTATAGGGACATGGCAAAGAAGAAAAAGAGATTAAGGCTTAAAGGGCAGGTGAGACGCACCATAGCCGCCCTTCTCATGATAACGGCAGTAATAGTTGCAGCAGTACCTGCACCGACGATCAAGGCGGCAGATCCAAGTGAGACATACACCTATGCGGTGGAATCAGAGGGTGTACAGTTTACCTTTGCCACATATAACGGAAATGAAGCCCATATCACTGCCTATGATGCATGGAATGAGAACGGAGAGGGTAAGTCCAGTAAGGACGAGATAGAGACACTGATAATCCCCGTTACAGTTTATGACAGCAGCGAGAATCCCTATACAGTAACGGCTTTGGACCGCATTGATGCCACGGATGTGGCAGGCAGTTCCATGGCTCTTAAAAACGTTAAATTTGAGAAGGGCAGCCAGGTAAATGCCATCGGAGACGGCTGCTTTTCCGGAAACAGAGGCTTAAAGTCCGTAAACCTTCCCAATACCGTAACAGTCATCGGTAAAGAGGCCTTTATGGACTGTACCGGATTAAGTACCTTTACCATACCTTCTTCTGTTAAGGAGATCGGCACCAGCTGCTTTGAAAACAGCGGCGTTACCACGGTGCATATCGATAATTCCGATGACCTGAAGGTGCTCTCCGCCTATTGTTTCAAAAATTCAGATCTTATGAGCATCACCTTTAACCCCAGCAGCCAGATAGAGGAGATTGGGGACCAGGTATTCTTCGGATGTTCAAACCTAAGCTCTGTAGCCCTTCCCGAATCCATATCAAAGATCGACCTGGAAGCATTTCTGGGCTGCAGTTCGCTTACAAGCCTTACCATTCCCAAAGGCGTAACAACCATCGGACAGGGCGCTTTCTCCGGATGCTCAAAGCTTTCAAAGCTGTCCGGTTTTTCGGATTGTAAGATAACACAGCTGGAGGACAGCGTGTTCTTCGAGTGTGAGAAATTAAAGACCGTGAAACTGCCGGAAACCTGTACTTCCATTACGGGAAATATGTCATTTTATAACTGCGCAGCCCTTTCCGAGGTATATATTCCGAGAAATATCTCATCAATCCCAAATGGGCTTTTCTCCTATTCTCCGGGTATAACCAAGCTCACCATCATCAATAACGACGGCAGGAGCACCGAGTACGGTACCAGTGAAAACGGAGACTGCAGCATAGACCTGGATTCCGAATTCATTAACCCCAGTACGGATCTTACAGTATATGCTTTCAAATACTTTGACGGCAGCTCCGAGTCCATGATCTATCAGTACGCAAATAAGAACGGTCTGAATTTTGTGGATCTTGGAAACAACGGCGCAGCGGAGACCTCCGGCGTCAGCGTTGACCAGAACGGAACGGTCATCAGCGTTGATAAGAGATTACAGTCCGAGACCAGCTTAAAGATCCCGGAGACCGCTACGGTCAACGGAAAGGAAATACCTGTAACCGGTATCAGCAGTAAGGCTTTTTCCGAGATCAGCAGCTGGAATTTCGTACAGATAGAGCTGCCGGAAACCTGTGTGACCTTAGGGGATAATGCTTTCAGTAACTGTGGAAAGTTAAAGAGACTCATTGCTCCCGGAATGTTTGAAAGCGTGGGTGTAGGAGCCCTGGGCGGCACCGATGACGAGCTGGCGGTGACCGGCGTTATAGATGCCAATAATGCTCTGTTCCAGTACTGCATGGACTATGATACCAAGTATGACGGCATTAAGAATATAAGTACCCCCAAGACCTTTATCCCCTTCAGCAATTCAAACCAGTCGGATGTGGGATATCGACTTACCGTAGAAAATAAGAGCGGAAAGGCCCATTCCAAGGGCGGAGCCACCACTCTTACCGAATATACTCCAATCTCCATCGACCATGAGGTGAAGATCCCTTCAGGCGTAAATGAGTTGGGATTTTCCTTCCAGAATAACCAGAGGCTTGAGGAGTTCATCGCGGAAGACGACCCCAACGGAAAAGATTCCCTTACGGTGATCCCCGATTTCGAATTCATGGGAGCGGTAAACTTAACAAGTGTTAAGCTTCCTTCCACCATTACCACCTTCGGATACAGCGACGGAAATACTCCTTTCTACGGATGTAAGAAGCTGGAGAATATTGATTTCCCCAAAAACTCTAAATTCTCCTGTGTAGACGGAGTGGTGATCGGACCGGATTCTTCGGGGAATGCAAATAAGAAGATATATGAAGCCTTAGAGGGCAATACCAATATTTCCGATTACTATGTTCCGGAATATGTGACCGAGATAGATCCTGCCGCATTCTACGGGAATAAGAATATAAAGAGCCTGCATACAGAAAAGGCTTCCGGACTCAAAGAGATACCGCCTTACGGTTTCGGAGAAACAGGCAGCCTTTCAGAGATAGTGCTTGGCGCTTCAATACAGAAAGTGGGACAGGCGGCATTTGCCAACGCCGGCTCCGAGTCCCTCTTAAATGTCACAAACGGCATTCATATCATAAATGTCAGGGCCTACAATGAAATGGGCGGACAGGAAGCCAATGATAACAGGGACGAAAATAAGAAAGAGGGTTACTGCGATTCCGTATTTGCAGGAAACCAGAAGGGAGTCCTTGAGTATCATATGAAGGGCGTCAAGGATACAAACGAGGACGCCACATATCATTTAGCTAATGTAAACGCCGTTGACGGTCTTATCTGGGCTGATGAAGGCGGCGGCGGTGGCGGCGGCGGAGACGACGATCTTCCGTCCCTCTCCGGTAATGTGATCACAAAGACCGGGCCCGCTATATACAACGGGACCAAGGAAATAAAGAAGCTGGAAAAGGGCATAGATTTCGCAGTAACCGTAGATAATGTGGAGCTTGATCCTTCATACTACCGGGGTGAAAAAGAAGATAACTATGCGGAGATAACACTTGATGGCACCATAAAGGCACCTTTCAAGGTATATGGAGACGGAAGGCATTATAAAGCCGATTCCTATCTTGTGGGCTATTATGACGTAAAGGATAACAGCGGCGGCGGAGGCGGCGGCGGTGGAACCGTTTCCGGAGATTTCTTCTATGTGGAAGAACTGAAGCCCAATATCTTTGAATATACGGGAATGGAAGTAAGGCCTGAGCTTACGGTAAGGCTTAATTCCGACCGCTCACTCTTAACCGAGAACAGGGATTATTACGTTGACTATTCAAATAACCTCTATCCCGGAGAAGCCACAGCAACGGTGGCAGGTATAAACGCATATCAGGGAGCGGATGATAAGAAGGTTGATTTCTCCATAAGAAAGGATATCGCCGACTGTCCTATTGAGGTTGAAAACGCCGGATATACAGGACAGCTTGTACAGCCTGCAGTGCATATCTTTGATTTCGAGAATAAGGAAGAACTCCAGGCAGGCACAGACTATGTGATAACCAGATATGAGAATAATGTAAAGATCGGAAAGAATACGGCTGAAGCCTATGTAGAGGGTATAGGGAAGTATTACGGAGACAGTTCCGGAAAGTTCTCCATTTTGAAGACTACTTCCTCTACATCAAAGAGCTCTTCCAGTTCTTCAAAGAGCTCCAGTAAGAGCAGCTCCAGTTCCAAGTCATCATCTTCCAGCAGCTCTTCCTCCTCAAGCAGTACCACCAGTTCCAGCAGCGAGGCCACAGGCAGCGGAAGCGGCAATAATGTTCTTCCCATACAGAACGCAAGCCCCGGAACCTCCGGACGGACAGTTCCTGTAGAAAGTGATGACGACATAGGAGATGCGAGCGGAACCATCGAAGGCTCTACGGACAATTACGTGGTTAAGATCACGAAGACCGCGGAAGCCGACAGGGAATTTGAGGAGGCTTTAAGAAATGAATACGGCGACCTTTCAGGATACCGTTTCTTTGCAATGGATATAAGCCTTTATGATTCCACAGGAACCGAGAAGCTGATAGATCCTCAGGGAGTAAAGGTAACCCTTACGGTACCTATTCCGGAGGAACTGGCACTCTACGGCGGAAACAATAAGGTTGCTGCAGTGGATCACAGCGGAAAGCTTGAGAACCTGTCAACCAGGTACTCCATGATAGACGGCGCACCCTGTGCCACATTTACCGCTACCCACTTCTCACCCTACGGATTTTACGTGGATGTGAATAATCTTTCTGCAGGAGATTTGGATAACACTCCGAAGACCGGCGATCCCATAAGCCCCAAATGGGTTTTAGCCATCGGACTTGCAGCGCTTTCAATATTCCTGTTCCTGAAGAAGGATCCGGCTCCGAAGACGGCAAAGGCCTGATATGGGAAGGTTTTTAAGTCCGGTAAGAATCTTGGGGCTTACGGCTGTGGCATTGGTCGCAGCAATGATGCTCCTTATTATCTTCTCAAAGCCTTCGGACTTAAGGGCTGAGAGCTCAATGGAAATAAGTAACGGGGTCCTGGTCCGCTATGACATAAAGGACGGCATGACCCAGGTCAGTATCCCGGCTTCGGTAAGAGCCATAGGAAATGAAGTTTTCATGGGGGATAAGACCCTGGAGAGGATATATATCCCGGGAACTGTTAAGACCATAGGGTCAAAAGCCTTTTACGGCTGTGACCATCTTATGGAGATAAACCTGCAGGATGGTACGGAGGAGATAAAGGACAGCGCCTTTGCAATGTGTACGGGTCTCAGCAGGGCTTCACTCCCTTCATCCTTAAGGAAGCTGGGAAACGGGGTATTTGCCGGAGACACTGCCCTCAATGATTTCAGGATAGCAGAGGGGAACAGGCAGTTTTTCATCAATGACAATGTGATCTATGATGCAGGTTCCACAAGAGTCATTGAGATGGTTCCCGGTAGACAGGCTGATTACTATGAGATGCCTTTTTCCGTTAAAAGCATTGCCCCCTACGCTTTCTGGGGAGCAGAACACTTAAAGGGAGTGCGGGTATCCAATAATGTGATAAGCATAACGCCCTTTGCCTTTACAAATGCTTTTTCTCTTGAATATGTGTATCTTCCGAACAGCGTTAAGTCCATTCAGGAATATGCTTTCAGGGATTGCAAAAGCTTAAAGCATGTAGTAGCGGAAGGCAGGATCGATTACATAGATAAAAGTGCTTTTTCCGGCATGACAGATGAAATTGTACCGGTAGAGGGATTGGATCCGGTCACGGCTGAAAAGAAGTACGGAAAAGATACTTCGGGAACAGGCTCCGGAAAGACCGGTGAAAAGGCG
>JAFSKT010000048.1 GCA_017448845.1 Lachnospiraceae bacterium | reverse complement strand
AGGGAAAAGCGCAATAAGGATATGTGTGACGCACTGAGAGAAGGGCTGCAGATGGATATCACCATAGAGAAGCTTATGGAGGCTTTTCCCGGTTCCGTGATGACAAGGGCCCACTTTGCAAGATATATGCTGGACCGGGGATATATAAAGAGCATGGATGAGGCCTTTGACAGGTGGATAGGGGACGGAAAGCCCTATTATATACCGAGAAATAAGGTGACGCCGGAAGAAGGGGTGGAAGTGATACTTAAGGCCGGAGGGCTTCCCATACTGGCCCATCCCATTTTGTACAGGTATTCAAAGGAGAGACTGGAAAAGCTGGTAAGCTCCTTAAAAGAAGCGGGACTTGTGGGAATAGAGAGTATCTACAGCACTTATTCCGTGTCCGATACCAGGTATATAAAGGAACTGGCGAAGAGATTTGACCTGCTTGAATCCGGCGGATCGGACTTCCATGGAAGCAACAAAAAGACCATAGATCTGATGACCGGCACAGGAAAGCTCCATGTGCCGTATAAGGTGTATGAAAGGCTGAAGGAACGGGCCGGGAAATAGCGAAAAGCCTTAATCATCCATGTTTTCGTAAATGATCTCGGCTATGGCGCCGTTATTGTTGTCCGCTTTAGTGACGAAGTCCGCGGCCTCTTTGACCTCAGGTCTTGCGTTACTCACCGCGTAGCCCTTTCCGGCGGCTTCTATCATCGAGATATCATTTCCTTCATCCCCCGCAGCAAGAGTGTCCTCTATGGGAACCCCCGCATAGGAAGAAAGAAAGGTGAGGGCCTTTGCCTTTGTGGCAGAAAGAGTGCCGAATTCCAAAAGTCTGTCACTGGAAAAGAGACTGAAAAGCCGGTCTCCTATAAGGGGACGCATGTGGTCCCGGAAGCGTTCCAGCTTGGGCCTGTCATTCATCTCGGCGCAGACCACTTTAAGAGGCGGAGAAGGCAGGAGGTCAAGGAGCTTGTCCAGATCGTCTATCACAAGGGGTTTTATGTACCTTCCATTGGTATAGCTTCTGATGATCTCCGTATCGTGGAGGGCAACGACATAGTGCTCCATATAGGTCTGGCAGTGCACATGTTCCTTTTCCGCTTCCTCAAAGATAAGTCTTGTATCCTCAAGGGAAACGGGTTCACGGACTATGGTTTCCCAGTCACTTCCGTTGAAGAACGAGATCTGTCCTCCGTTAAAGCTTGCAATGTAGACCCCTTCCCTCTTCAGGCGGAACCGGTCCGCCAGGGGAAAGGTGTCCTCAAAGGGCCTTCCTGTCACAAAGGCAAAACAATTCCCCCTGTCCAGAAATTCATTTATAGCCTCAAGATCCTTATATCCAATGGATTTATCATCATTTAACAAAGTAAGATCCAGATCTGTAAAAAGAAATCGCTTTTTCATGTTCTGACTTATTATCCTCATCTCCGATATCTGTTCAGACTCCTCAGGTTCAGAACAGATACGCGCATTGGGCTCTTTAAAGTCCTTACTTTCCCTTCATTATCTCCCAGAAGATCACCGCTGACGCAGCCGCCACATTCAGGGAATCAACGCCGTGGCGCATGGGGATCATGGCTTTTATGTCACAGGCAGAGATCACCTCATGGGGGAGCCCTTCACCCTCGGTACCCAAGACCACCGCAAGACGAGGAGCCCCCACTATACTCTCATCATCAACCGCTGCGGAATCCTCCCTTAAGGCCATGGCCACCGTAGTGAACCCGAAACCTTTAAGCTCATCAATAAAAGCAGGGCCCTGAGGGTCCTTTTTTTGAAGCTTCGTCCAGGGGATCTGAAAGGCCGTTCCCATACTGACTCTGGCAGAACGCCTGGTCAGGGGATCAACGGAAGGAAAGGTTAAGACCACCCCGTCAATTCCCAGAGCCGCCGCAGAACGGATTATGGCTCCGGTGTTGGTGGGATTTACGATATCATAGAGGACCGCGATACGTTTTTTGTCCTTAAGAAAATCCTTAAGGGGTAAAAGCCGCCTTCTCCTGAAGACTCCCCAGAGCCCCCTCACCAGCTTGTATCCCGTAAGGGCAGTCACCACTTCCCTCTCTCCTATATAGACCGGAATAGAGTTAAGCTTCTCTTCCCCCAGGATTTCCCTGATGGCGGAAAAAACCTGGGCTCCCTCGGTGTCAAAACGCTCCCTCTCGATAAGGAGGGACAGGGGCTCATAGCCCGCTTCCAGGGCGCGGATCATCACATTTGCGCTCTCCGCCACAAATACCCCGGGCTCAGGCTCATAATAATGAAAGAGCCCGGTCTCAGACATTCCGGAAAAGATCTTTAACGCCGGATCCTTAAGGTCAGTGATGGCTATGGTATTCATAAAGCTTTATCAATTCTCGTCATCTTCGATATCCGCAGTATATACCGTAGACTTCCTTGCGGATTCGTTGTTCGCAAGATATTCGTCATAGGTTGTGATCTTGTCCGTAAGGGTGCCCTCGGGACTTATCTCCATAATGCGGTTGGCAGTGGTCTGCACAAACTGGTGGTCGTGGCAGGTAAAGAGCTCCACTCCCGGGAACTTGATAAGACCGTTATTCAAGGCGGTGATGGACTCCATGTCCAGATGGTTCGTGGGCTCATCCAGCACAAGACAGTTGGCTCCGGAGATCATCATCTTTGAAAGGAGGCAGCGCACCTTCTCACCTCCGGAGAGCACATTCACCTTCTTAACTCCGTCTTCGCCGGGGAAGAGCATACGTCCAAGGAAACCCCTTACATAGGTCACGTCCTTCACCGGGGAATAGCCTGTGAGCCACTCGGTAATGGTGTAGTCGCTGTCAAATTCCTTTGAATAATCCTTGGGGAAATAGGCCTGGCTGGTGGTAACGCCCCATTTATAGGTACCGGAATCCGGCTCCATCTCTCCCATTAAGATCTGGAAGAGAACGGTGATAGCCTGCTCATTTCCTCCCACAAAGGCCACCTTGTCGTCATGGCCTAAAACAAAACTAATGTTATCTAATACTTTTTTGCCCTCTATGGTCTTTGAAAGGTTCTCAACCGTAAGGACTTCATTACCTATCTCCCTGTCGGGACGGAAATCCACGTAGGGGTACTTTCTGGATGAGGGCTTTATGTCGTCAAGCTGTATCTTCTCCAGGGCACGCTTTCTACTTGTTGCCTGTTTGCTCTTGGAAGCGTTGGCGGAGAAACGGGAGATGAACTCCTGCAGCTCCTTTATCTTCTCTTCCTTCTTCTTATTGGCTTCCTGCTGCTGACGCTTCATAAGCTGACTGGACTCGTACCAGAAATCATAGTTTCCGGCGTAGAGTGTGATCTTACCGTAGTCAATGTCCGCGGTGCAGGTGCAGACCTTATTTAAGAAGTACCTGTCATGGCTCACCACTATGACGGTGTTGTCAAAGTTAATGAGAAATTCCTCAAGCCAGTCTATAGCGTCCAGATCCAAATGGTTGGTAGGCTCGTCCAATAATAAAATATCAGGCGATCCGAAAAGTGCCCGGGCAAGTAAAACCTTGACTTTTTCCGAACCCTTTAAGTTTTTCATCAGCTCCCTGTGAAGCTCTGTCTCTATTCCCAAACCGTTAAGGAGGGACTCGGCGTCAGCCTCTGCTTCCCAGCCGTTCATCTCGGCAAATTCAGCTTCCAGCTCTGCGGCCTTTACTCCATCCTCATCGGAAAAATCTTCCTTTGCATAGATCGCGTCCTTTTCCCTCATTATCTCGAAAAGCCGCGCATTTCCTCCCATTACCGTATCCAGTACCACTTCGTCATCGTATTTGAAGTGATCCTGCTCCAGAACCGACATTCTCTGGCCGGGAGTCATTACCACTTCTCCCTTTGTGGTCTCCAGCTGTCCGGAAAGGATCTTTAAGAAGGTGGATTTTCCTGCTCCGTTGGCTCCGATGAGCCCGTAACAGTTCCCTTCGGTGAAAATGATGTTCACATCCTCAAAAAGAGCCTTTTTCCCGACTCTGTAGGTTACGTTTGCTGCCTGTATCATCTTTTGTTCCTTGCCGCAGGCAAGCGTACTCATCGGTGACGTGCCTGCGCGGCACCGATGGAAGTTTGAAACATTTTGTTTCGAACTTATCTACCTCTTTCTGTTCAGAGCCGCGTCAGAAATCCGCCCGGCTCCGCGTCATTTTAGTGAACGTTTCACTCTGTATCCGGGGTCTCATCCGCCGGCTTTGTCTCCGGTACGAATACCCTTCCTGCCATGGTCTCCTGCCTCTTTTTCGCAATATCCCTGGCTTCACGGCAGAGCTGCTTTTGTGAATTAAGGGGCCTTTTTCCTCTTTTGTCGGGCTTTTCATAATTCCCGTCGCTCTGCAATACATGAGCTTTGATTGTATCAGAAAGTTCCAGAGAAAGGAAGTGTTTTAAGTCAGCTTTCAGTTCCTCCCTCTCTACCGGGAAAACGATTTCCACTCTCCTGTCCAGGTTACGGGGCATCCAATCTGCGCTTCCCATATAATATTCTTCGTTGCCGCCGTTCTGGAAATAGAAGATCCTGCTGTGCTCCAGGAAAAATCCCACTATGGAAATAACGGAGATATTCTCGGACACTCCGGGAATGCCCACTTTCAGGCTGCAAATTCCCCTTATGATAAGCTCTATCTTAACTCCCGCTGCGGAAGCCTTATACAGAGCCTCGATTATATCAGGATCGCAGAGGGAATTCATCTTTGCTATTATCTTTGCTTCTCTTCCGGCCTTTGCATGCTCCGCTTCCCGGTTTATAAGATATAAGAACCTGTCCTTAAGCCACAGAGGCGCCATTGACAGCTTGTTCCAGGAAAGGGGCTCTGAATAGCCCGAAAGCATATTGAATACCGCAGTGGCGTCCTCTCCGATCTGCTCGGAGCAGGTCAAAAGCCCCATATCCGTATAGAACCTGGCAGTTGTGTCATTATAATTGCCCGTTCCAAGATGGACATAGCGCCTGATGCCCTCTTCCTCACGCCGCACCACCAGGGCGATCTTTGAGTGGGTCTTTAATCCCACCAGACCGTAGATTACATGGCAGCCGGCTTTTTCAAGGGTACGGGCCCAGTTGATATTATGTTCCTCATCAAATCTCGCCTTCAGTTCCACGAGAACCATGACCTGCTTCCCGTTTTCCGCAGCATGGGCCAGGGCGGCGATGATGGGTGAATTACCGCTGACCCTGTATAACGTCATCTTGATCGCCAGAGTATCCTTATCCCTGGCGGCGGAGCTTATGAAATCCACCACCGGTTCAAAACTCTCGTAAGGATGCTGTAAAAGGATATCTCCCTTTCTTATCTGGGTAAAGATGTCCTCATCCCTGTTCATATACTTGGGGAACTGGGGAGTCCAGGCCGGGATCTTGAATTCCTCGTATCCTGAAAGGGAGGCTACCCTGGTTAAAAAGGCCAGATCCAGGGGGCCGTTTATCCTGTAAATATCCTGTTCCTCAACATTCAGCTCCTCAACTAATATCTTTAAGAGCGCAGGGGCTATCCCCTCTTCCACTTCAAGCCTTATGACCTCTCCCCACTGGCGGCGGCGTACCTGCTTTTCTATTTCCTTTAAGAGGTCTTCCGCCTCGTCCTCATCTATGGTAAGGTCGGCGTTTCTCATTATCCTGAAGGGATGAGCACATTCTATCCTGTAATTAAGGAAAAGCCTGCTGATATTCCTTTCGATTATCTCTTCAAGCAGTATAAGGGCTCTTTCCTCCGGATTTCCGCTAATTTCCGTAGGAATGGAAACCAGTCTCGGGAGCACATCGGGAACCTGTACCAGGGCAAAATCCCGCTTTGCTTCCTTATTACCCTTCTTCCCGCCTTCCTTTTCCTGACCCTTGGTCAAAAGGTTGGTGCTCTTCAGGGGAGTCATGATAGCCCCTATATTTAAGGTCTTATTCCTGACCAAGGGGAAGGGCCTTGAAGAATCAACCGCCATGGGAGTTAAAACCGGATAGATCTCCTCCTCAAAATACCTGTCCAGATACTCTCCCTCCGCCTTAGTGAGCTCCTCGTGATGGGAAATGATCCTTATGCCGTTTTCCTTTAAGAGGGGCAAAAGGGAACGTCCCCAGGTGGAATACTGCACCGTGGCAAAATCATGGGTGACCTTTGAGAGCTCGGACAGCTGCTCCTTGGGAGTCATTCCGGCCAGGTCTTTCCCCTTATATCCAGCATGGACCATATCCTTAAGGGATGCCACCCGCACCATAAAGAATTCATCCAGGTTCGAAGCTGTGATCCCCAGCATCTTTATCCTCTCAAAAAGAGGAAGGTTCTTATCCCTTGCTTCCGATAGTACCCTCTCATCAAATTTCATCCAGGACAGCTCCCTGTTATAATAATATTCAGGGGATCTGAAATCAATATCAACTGTTTTGTTTTGCTTTGAAGACTTCAAATCATACTCCTCCCTACATCTTTTTCTTTAAGACCGGTCTTATTCCGAAAACTTCCTCAAACAGTCCGGCTCTCCTATGGAAAAGCCCTCTTTCCAAGGCTATATCATCATTAGTATCAACTGTTATTATAAGTTCTTTTTCCTTTTCTACCGCCTTTACGAACTCATATTTCCGCTTATGGCTCCTTAGCATTCCGGAGGCCAGCCTTAAGATGGCGGTGAGCTTGATCACGGTTAAGTAGCTCTTTTCATCAAGACCGTAGACCATCACGTCTTCATAGGTCATGTCTCCCGTATAGGACCTCTCCACCATAAGTGCCACCATCTCCCTTTCCAGATGGGAAAGTCCGATGATCTCTGTTCCCATTATTATGGAATAGGCGCTTTCCGCAGGAGCTGCCAGGGAAATGAATTTTCCCACGTCCCTTAGCCTTGCGGCTATCTCCAGAAGGAGCCTGCCCCGCTGGTCTATGCCGTGGTATTTCTTCATTCCGTCAAATATCGCCAGGGCACTCTTTGACAGGATAGTTCCGGAACCCTGACTTCCCCTGTATCTCTGTGAAATATTCTCCACGCTGGAGATTATATCCTGCCCGAAATCGTGGGATGACTTTATTATCTTATTCTTTTCCGCATAGTCATAAGCTATGCCGTCGGAGAGGCTTACCCCGGGAACATAGATCTTTTCGGCCTCCATGGCCTTTATAAGCTGCTTGATTATATAGGAAGATGACAAAAGCAGGGGGGAGCTTTCCATGGGTATCCCCACTTCCTTTGATATCTGCTCGTTTGACATCTGCTTAAGCTTATCTATGAATTCCACGAACTGGGCTGCGGTAACGGAGCTGTCAAAGCTGTCATCGGCACTGTTCCCCGAGAGCTTGTGTATTATATAAGGCAGATGGTCATCCACCACGATGATGTTCCTTATAACCAGCTTCTTTAAGAACATCTTCTTGAAGGTGTGGACCTCATCTTCTATCAGCTCGTTCAGGAGCCGCTCATAGTTGATGCTTCCCGGCTCCAGCTCATTAAGCGAGCTCCTGAGCCTTAAAATACCTATCCTTAAATTCACAGTGGTAATGAGCTTTGAGGAATCGAAAAGGGACACCTGGGTGCTGCCGCCCCCTATGTCTATGAAAGCTGTCCCGCTGCCTATGATATCGTCGAAGGTCAGACTCCTTAAGGCCACGGACTTATAGTCCAGGAACCTCTGTTCTGAATTGCTCAATGAAGAGACCGTAAGGCCGGTACGGAGCTTAATCTGATCCAGCACCACCTTTGTGTTCTCTGTCTCCCTGATGGCAGATGTGCCGTAAGCCCTGTAGGATTCCACCTTGTAGGAAGCCATGATCTCCCGGAACCCGTTTAAGACGCTGCAAAGCTCGTCCATCCTCTCGTAGCTTATCTTTCCGGTATTATAACTGTCGGTTCCCAGATCCACCCGGCGCCTTACATAGTCCAGCTCCTTAACACCGCTCTTCCTGCTGAGCTCAAAGATCTTCATTCCGGTCTCATAGGACCCCACATCTATCGCTGCGAATAATTTCATCTATACAATGCCTCCTCCAAAATGACCCCTGTTATTTTTCATCATTCTTTGCAGAAACGCGCCGGTCAAACGTCCCCCGGACGCCTTTTTCGGGCACTGACGCGCTCGGCGCGTCAAAACGTGCCGGTCAAACGTCCCCCGGACGTTTGACCCCCTCTATGTAATCCATAAACTGTTCCGCTGTTCTGCCGCTCTTTCCGCCGTGGGATAATTCCCACTTATTTGCCTCATATAGGAGCTCATCATCACTCATTGCGATACCCCTTCTATGGGCAAGCTCCAGAACGATATGGTCAAATTCCTTCTT
>JAFSKT010000047.1 GCA_017448845.1 Lachnospiraceae bacterium | reverse complement strand
TTTTCTGTGAAGCAGGTGATGGGAATCGAACCCACGTGTCCAGCTTGGAAGGCTGGTGTTCTACCATTGAACTACACCTGCATTTCTCATATGTGAGAGTATATCGGGGTGACAGGATTCGAACCTGCGACCTCCTGGTCCCAAACCAGGCGCTCTAGCCAAACTGAGCCACACCCCGTTCGGGGCGAACACGGATACTCTTAAGCCGTGACGCAAATGCTATTATACCCAATAGGGTCTTTACTGTCAATCACTTTTTGAAATACGCTGTTTTACTGATAAACAGCGGCTTTGAAAGATAAAACCGGCTGTGAAATATAAATCCCGCAGCCGGTTTTGTTTTTAAGCTAAAGTGATCAGAAGTCTACTTCTGTATCGTAGTAGCAGCAGAGAAGGAGCTTCTCCATCTCTTCCTGGGAAGGCTGCCTGGGGTTGGAGCCTGTGCAGGCGTCAAGGATAGCGTTTGCTGCTATGTCATGGAGCCTCTCCTTGAATACTTCTTCAGGAACGAAGCCCTGCTCTGTGGGATAGCTGTCAGCACCGTAGTTCTTGATGCAGTGAGGGATATTCAGGTCATCATTCATCTTGCGGAGATAGTTAATGAGGAGAGTAACCTTTTCGTCATCACTGTTTCCGCCCAGGTGCATGTAATCAGCGATCACGCCGTAGCGCTTCTTTGCGGTCTCATCCTTTGCGTTAAATGCGATAACCTTGGGAAGGTACATTGCATTTGCTGCGCCGTGGATGATGTGTGCGCCGAAGTCGTCAAAAGCAGCGCCGGTCTTATGAGCCATTGAATGAACGATTCCGAGAAGAGCATTGGAGAATGCCATTCCTGCAAGACACTGTGCGTCGTGCATGGTATCCCTTGCAGCCATGTCTTCGTTGAAGCTCTTTACGAGATTGTTCTGGATAAGCTCTATTGCGTGGATAGCAAGAGAATCGGCATAGGGGCTGTTAGCTGTGGAAACATAAGCCTCTATTGCGTGGGTGATGGCATCCATTCCGGTGTGTGCCACCAGCTTCTTGGGCATGGTCTCAGCAAGCTCGGGATCAACGATAGCGATATCGGGAGTGATCTCAAAGTCAGCGATGGGATACTTGATGCCCTTGCTGTAGTCTGTGATGATGGAGAATGCAGTAACTTCGGTAGCTGTTCCGGAAGTAGAAGAGATGGCGCAGAAGTTAGCCTTCTTCCTGAGTTCGGGAATACCGAAAACCTTGCACATATCTTCGAATGTGCACTCGGGATACTCGTACTTGATCCACATAGCCTTAGCTGCATCTATGGGTGATCCGCCGCCGATAGCAACGATCCAGTCAGGTCCGAACTCCTGCATTGCAGCAGCACCCTTCATAACGGTGTCAACTGACGGATCGGGCTCGATGCCTTCGAAGACCTTAACTTCCATTCCTGCTTCCTTAAGATAGCTCTCAGCCCTGTCAAGGAAACCGAACTTCTTCATGGAGCCGCCGCCCACGCAGATCATGGCCTTCTTACCCTTGAGGGTCTTTAAGGTCTCAAGCGCACCCTTTCCGTGATAAATGTCTCTTGGTAATGTAAAACGTCCCATTTGTTAATTCCTCCTCGTATATTGCGTTAAATTTTTAACAATGTCGAAATTGATTATACACCATGCCGGGATTAAAATCAAGCCCCCAAAAAAATTACTTGCCAGAACTGTAAAAAGCTGTTTAGTCAAGTAAGATTCTTCTCAGCTCAGGCCGGGAATACTTGAGAAACCGGGGAAACGCTGTTAAGTCAAGTAAGATTCAGCTTCGTTTATGCCGGGAATACTTGAGAAACCGGGGAAACGCTGTTAAGTCAAGTAAGATTCGGCTTCGTTTGTGCCGGGATTACTTGAGAAACCGAAGAAATGCTGTTAAGTCAAGTAAGATTCGGCTTCGTTTATGCCGGGAATACTTGAGAAACCGGAAAAACTCTGTTTAGTCAAGTACACGGGTTCGCGAGCCGAAAGAAGAGCCGAAAGAAGAGCCGAAAGAAGAGCCGAAAGAAAAGCCAGAAGAAAAGCGCGGGTAAAAGCGGACAAAGCATCAAAGGAGAGAAGAGACAGCCCCGGAGGGAGGAGTAAAAAGGGCAGAAAGAATAGAGAAAATCATGTATAATACAAGGTATAGCTGTTTTACAGATTTATTCTGTAAGGAAAGATAAAGGAGGGGGCAATGACCAAAACACTAAAAGATGTACAGAAACTCATCAAAGATGAAGGTATCAGGATGGTGGATTTTAAGCTTACTGATATCGACGGGAGATGGCGCCATTTAAGCATTCCGGCGGAACGGCTGACGGCAGGCGTCATGGAACATGGGATAGGTTTTGACGGTTCCAATTACGGATATGCGCCGATCGAAAACAGCGATATGGTTTTCATTCCGGTGCTGGAATCGGCGGTGATCGACAGGTATTCGGAGATTCCCACCCTGTCGATGATAGGGGATGTGCGGATCATCGATCTTCCGAAGAACAGGCCCTTCGACCAGTATCCAAGGAACGTGGCCATCAGGGCGCTGGAATACATGGAAGAGATCGGCGTCGCCGACAAGATGGTGATCGGGCCGGAATATGAATTCTATATTTTCGACAGCATCCAGTACAGCACCGATTACTACAACATGTACACGGAAATATTCACTCCCCAGGCGGGTTTTGCCGCAGGGTATAACGAGAATAACAAGGGTTATCAGCTGAAGCCCGGTACCGGCTACCACAATTCCCTGCCTACGGACATAAGGAATGACCTGAGATCCAGGATGTGCCTTGCCATGAATGACTGGGGTATTGACGTCAAATACCACCACCCTGAAGTGGGCGGCAGCGGACAGATGGAGATCGAGGTGGAGCTGGGAGATATGCTGAAGCTGGCAGACGATACCATGTCCGCGAAATACGTGATCAAGAACGAGGCTGTAAAGGACGGCTGTACCGCAACCTTCATGCCGAAGCCCTTAGCGGGTGAAGCAGGAAACGGTATGCATGTGCATATGCTTTTATTCAAGAAGGGTAAGCCTGTATTCTATGATGCAAAGGGATACGCGCAGCTCAGTAAGACCGCCCATTATTTCATGGGAGGACTGCTGACTCATGCGCGCTCCTTATGCGCCATCACGAATCCTTCCACCAACTCGTATAAGAGGCTGGTTCCCGGGTTTGAAGCCCCTGTGACCATCGGCTACGCCATGTCCAACAGGAGCGCGGTGATCCGTATTCCCGCATACGCAAAGACTCCGGAGACCAAGCGCTTTGAGCTCAGGAACCCGGATGCCACCTGCAATCCTTACTATGCCTATGCCGCAATACTTATGGCAGGACTGGACGGAGTTAAGAAAAAGATCGATCCCCATAAGGCAGGCTGGGGTCCCTACGACTTCAATCTCTATGAGCTGTCGGAAGAGGAAAAGGCAAAGCTTTCGGGACTTCCCGCATCCCTTGATGAAGCACTGGACGCATTGGAGGCGGATCATGATTATCTGACGGCGGGAGGAGTTTTCCCGGAAAGGCTTTTAACACAGCTTATCGGAAGATGCAGAAAGGCAAGCAACAGGATCTCAAGGCTGCCCCACCCTGCAGAGTTCGCGGAGTATTACGATCTTTGATAAGACTTAAGCTTCCTTTTTCCGCACCGCTTTCTGCAGCAGGAACAGGAGAAGGATAAGGGTAAAGGCTGATACAAACCTTATGATGAGATAGAGGATCCACTGCCATTTTTCCGTAAGGACCAGATTGAAGGGATTGACGTAGGAAGAGAAGTAATTCACCCGGTAAAGAAGAGCGGCAGGCTTTTCGTCGATGAATACCGGCACGGAAAAAACGGAATTAAGGTAGAGTGAAATGAAGTCCAGAGAGATAAGGGCTGCGGTCACGCTCTTTATGTCGCTGAAGGTCACGGGACTGTTTTTGCCGAACCCCGCATAGATGCCAACGACCACTACCATGGAATGGTAAAGGAAGTACTGCCATACCCGGGGGGATGTAAAATAGTCCCTTACAGTGACAAAATCATTGGTGATATAGGACAGAGCAATCCCCATGAAGCCGCCGATAAATCCGGTTACAAAAATGATGGAAGTGAAGCGCTTCCTCCATTTTGGGTTATCGACCCAGATGATAATGGCGTAAAAAACCATTTGGAGCGAACACAGTTCAAAGGGCAGATGGCTGCTCTCAATATAGGGACTGTACTGGCCTCTGGGCACATATGAGATGGCCGGTCCGGCTGCTCCGGAGGTTATCACCGGATCCACTACCGGCAGCAGATTTGCAACACTGAAGATCTTTACGACTTCGGAAATGATTCCGAGAATAAAGCATATTTTAAGCATTTCTTCGAACCGGGGGGTTCTTATCCTTAAATAGATAAGCCCTCCGGTTATTAATATCAGCGATATTGCTATCCATAAAAGATGTCCGGTGGAAAACATGTTTTACCTCGCTATTTATTAAATCCCTTAAACCAGATCCAGGATAATTTACGATTTATCTCTGATAAGAACCATGACATGAGATAGGCGATACCGTAGATCACAACAAAGGCTGTAACGGTAAGCCATACCGGGTTATGGGTAATGTCTAAAAAGGAATACGGTATCAGAGAGCGTTCAAGGGCTCCCGATACTATGAGAGACAGTATGATCACAGCGTATACCGTAACGAACCAGGTCCCGTGCCAGCGTCTCATGGGCCTAAGCTTTCCTATGGGAGAATCGTTGATGGAAAAGGACACAAGGGTGAGGACGGGGAGCACGGCGTGCATGATAAAGGAATCGTATCTGTCAATTATATAAATTGATTCCGTGAAAAAGGGCAGATGGCTTAACAGCGTCACAAGGAGGATAACCATCTCCGCAACAGCCGAGGAAAGCCGGATAAAGTAGACCGTGATGTTGGTAAGCTCGGTGTTATGCCTGACTTCAACGATATTCACGAAGATATAGACCAGGGAACCGAAAGTGGTAAAAAGCGTTCCGTCAACGGTCATATACCGGAATATGGTGTAGCTGGGCTCAAGATGTAAGCCGTAGATGAATGAGCTTACGCCTAAAATTACTATCAGGAAAGACACCACAAGATTGGTGTATTTCTTGTTCCTGTATCTCGTGTTGAATTTCGCCAACAGGTTGTCTTCATCGTCTCTCATTGTGGACATATCCTTTCCGCAAACTATTGTCACTGTAAGATTGTATCACATTGGGCGGGATTATATCAAAATATCATTGTTAAAAACTAGACAATCAGAGCTTTATATTTATATTTATTAATTGCTAAAAATATAAAACATGTTTTATGAAAGGAGATTTTTTGTATGAAAGGTTTTGCCATGCTGGGTATCGGAAAGACAGGCTGGATCGAGAAGGAGCGTCCCAAGTGCGGTCCTCTTGACGCTATTGTAAAGCCTCTGGCTCTGTCCCCCTGCACCTCTGATATCCACACCGTTTGGGAAGGTGCTCTCGGTGAAAGACATGACATGATCCTCGGACACGAGGGCGGCGGCGTTGAGTCCTTCGATGCTATGATCAAAGCCTTAAAGCCCGGCGGACGTTTAAGGCTCCAGAAGCTTGCCAGCCTTGTTGAGTGCGGAAAGCTTAATGTTAAGCACCTTATCACTCACAGGTTCGAAGGCTTCGAAAAGGTTGAGGATGCTCTTATGCTCATGAAGGATAAGCCTGCAGATCTCATCAAGCCCGTTGTAAAGATCAGCGACTGATCGAAATAGTTTTCAGTTTTTTCTGCGGAGAGATCGATGGTCTCTCCGCTTTTTATGTTATAGTTCCATAACCGCCGCAGAAGAAAACGCGGCCCGGGGCTTTGTGCTCATAGGAGAGGAGATGGATGATAAGGCTATCCTTATGAGGCTAAGCTACAGCACGGATTCCGACGCCGCAGAGACCGGCAGAGATAAGACGGATAAAAAGGATATGCGGATCTTCGGAAAGGCGGACAGATTTGCGAAAGAATAAGCCGGATGTTATTATAATCTGAGTGTTGGTTTTGTTGATCATAGTTTTTCACAGAGGGACAGTTTATGGGAAACAGTGCCGAAAACAGCGAAAAAGTTGAAAATGGCGTGAAGAGAGCGATCTTTGCCATTATCGCCATACTGTTGGAGATAATCCTGGTTTATATACTCTATTTCAGGATAGAGAGTAAGTATTCCTGGGTTGCAGTACTTATAACCATTATGGCGGTGTTCATAGTGCTCTTTGTTTACGGAAAGCATGAGACCGCTTCCGTTAAAATGCCATGGCTCATACTTATTTCGGCCTTTCCGATATTGGGCGTGTTCCTGTATCTGGTACTGGGCTTAAATAAGGGAACCCGGAAGATGGTGAAGCGCTATGAGGAACTGGACGAAATCCTTATTCCCCTGCTTCCGCGGAATGATGAAGAACTTGAGAGAGTCTTATCAAAGGACAAGAGTGCCGGGAACCAGTTCAGATATGTCAGGGATTATTCCGGATATCCTGTTTACAACAATACGGACGTCCTCTATTATCCGGACGGCGCGGATGGCTTTAACGCCCAGCTTGAGGAACTGAAGAAGGCTGAGCACTTTATCTTTATGGAGTATCACGCCATCGAGGACAGCACTTCATTTAAGCCTCTGCATCAGATACTTAAGGAAAAGGCTGCTGCGGGAGTGGATGTGCGGCTGTTTTACGACTATGTGGGAAGTATGGGCTTTATCGGCAACTCCTTTGTAAATAAGATGGAGGCCGACGGCATAAAGTGCCGTGTATTTAATCCCATGAACCCTGTGCTGAACTTTTTCATAAATAACAGGGATCACAGGAAGATCACCGTTATTGACGGAAAGGTGGCTTTTACCGGCGGATACAATCTGGCTGATGAGTATTTCCATGTTACGGAACCCTTCGGACACTGGCTTGATACGGGTTTAAGGCTTGAGGGCGATGCGGTCAAGAGCCTTACCATTACCTTCCTTGAAAACTGGAACGCCATTGTCGATGACGGAGACGATATAAGCGTTTATAAAGAGCTTATCCGGGATGTGCCTTATGAATCGACAGAGAAGGGCTTTATACAGCCTTACGGCGTAAGCCCTCTTACTGATGAGCATGTGGGCGAAAACGTATATATGAACGTGCTCCGGAACGCCAGGGATTACGCCTGGTTCATCACCCCTTATCTCATTATCACCGAGGAGATGAACGCCTACTTTGCCATGGCTGCAAAGAGCGGCGTGGATGTGCGCATAATCACCCCGGGCATACCGGACAAGAAGATGGTGTACAGTCTGACCAGGTCCTATTATGCAGGACTCGTCAGAAACGGCGTCAGGATCTACGAATATACTCCCGGCTTCTGTCACGCAAAGCAGTGTGTATCGGACGACTCTGTTGCCACCTGCGGCACCATAAATCTTGATTTCAGAAGCTTATACCACCACTTCGAGAACGGCGTTTTGATGTATGACTGCAAGGCGGTCATGGACATGAAGGCAGCCTTTGAGGAGACCTTTGAAAAGTGTCATGAAGTCACGGAAGAGTACAAGACCGGCAGACCGCCTCTCCGCCGCCTGGTTCAGATGGTGCTGAGATTGCTGGCACCACTCATGTAGGAGGACATAAATATGAAGATCAGAGATTACAGGAAGCAGCTTATCGATTCTTATAAGGAGAACCGCAAGACCTTTATCTTCTACACGATACTTAGGATCATGGTGCTGATCACACTTATAAGGTGTATTATCACGGGGAATTACCAGAATGCCATGCTCTGCGTGCTTTCGCTGGTCCTCTTTTTTGTGCCGGCCATAATACAGGACAAGATGAAGCTCACCATACCGCCGGTTTTCCAGGTGATCATTTTTTCTTTCATCTTTGCGGCAGAGATCTTAGGTGAGGTGAATCATTATTACGTGAGGATACCGGGCTGGGACACCATGCTCCACACCATGAACGGCTTCCTCTGCGCGGCTATCGGCTTTTCACTGATCTATCTCTTAAACAGGGGAAGTGAGAACTTTAATCTTTCTCCCTTCTATCTGACGCTGGTGGCTTTCTGCTTTTCAATGACAGTGGGAGTGGTGTGGGAGTTCTTTGAATTTACCATGGACCAGCTTTTCTTCCTTGACATGCAGAAGGATTTCATTGTGCAGGAATTCGGTTCCGTGACTCTTGATCCCGCAAATATGGGAACGCCCATAGACGTGGCGGGGATCACCGAGACCATAATACATACGGCTTCCGGGGAGACCTATACTGTAAGCGGCGGATATCTTGATATCGGTATCCTTGATACCATGAAGGATCTGCTGGTAAATCTCGTGGGGGCAGTGGTGTTCTCATTTATCGGTTATTCAACCCTTAAGTATTCAAAGTCCTCGAAGATCGCGGACAACCTCATCATAAAGCCCAAGGGTGAAGAGTGATCATGTTCCTTTCCACGGCAGATATAGTTATAATCCTCGTACTGGTGGCATTGATCGTTGGTGCGGTGGTCCATATTATCAGGGCGAAGAAAAAAGGCGGCAGCTGCGCAGGCTGTCCCATGTCCGGAAACTGCAGTAAAACCGGGGACTGCGGAAGATCTTGAAAAAGCTTTCAAAAATACTTGACTTTATTTAATCGACCCTTTATAATGACAAAATCAAGAGAGGGCAACGACGCCACATACCGTCGTTGCCCTTTTCTTTATTTATCGCAGGGATTGCGGACGGAAAACTCCCGGCTTTGCCGGAGGCAGTCCTGCGGTAGAACAGGTGAAACCTGTTCGATAAGCGCATCCCGTTTTAGGGCTGTTGAGCCTGCATAAACAGTCGTATCACGGGTATAGCTGGAGGAGCAATGGGGCTTCTGACCGAAAGGCCGGAAGCCCTCTTTCTTTTTCGGAGAGATTAGCTAAAAGAGGAGGAACATTATGAGTGAAGAAATCATGAGTGCTTTGGACGGAGAATTGTTTGCAGTATGGTTCCTGATCGGTGCCGCGCTGGTATTCTGGATGCAGGCCGGATTTGCCATGGTGGAGGCCGGATTTGCAAGGGCAAAGAACGCCGGCAATATATTGATGAAGAACCTGATGGATTTCTGTATCGGCTGCTGCGTTTTCATTATCATAGGCTTCGGACTGTTGCTTGGTGAAGACGTAATGGGCTTTATAGGAAAACCCGGATTTGATATTTTCAGCAACTATGCCGGTTTCGACTGGTCAAATTTCATTTTCAACCTGGTTTTCTGCGCAACCACCGCTACCATCGTATCGGGAGCCATGGCTGAGAGGACAAAGTTCTTAAGTTACTGCGTATATTCAGCGGTCATATCCGCTCTTATTTACCCCATAGAAGCCCACTGGATCTGGGGCGGCGGCTGGCTTACCCAGATGGGATTCCACGATTTTGCCGGATCCTGCGCGATCCACATGGTAGGAGGCATTGCCGCCATAGTCGGTGCAAAGATGGTTGGTCCCCGTATCGGTAAGTTTGAAAAAGATGTAAGGGGAAAGATCGTAAAGGTCAATGCTTTTCCCGGTCATAACATTGTAGTTGGCGCCCTCGGCGTATTCATCCTGTGGCTTGGCTGGTACGGCTTTAACGGCGCAGCCTGCACTTCAACGGATCAGCTGGCCTCCGTATTTGTAACCACCACCATAGCACCCAGCGTAGCTACCGTGGTCTGCATGATCTTTACCTGGGTGAAATACGGAAAGCCCGATGTTTCCATGTGCCTGAACGCTTCCCTGGCAGGTCTTGTGGCTATTACAGCTCCCTGTGACGTGACTGACGCCTTCGGTGCCATAGTCATCGGTGCGGTTGCAGGACTTCTGGTATGCTTCGGCGTATGGTTCTTAGATTACGTGCTCCATATCGACGATCCCGTGGGTGCCGTTGCGGTCCACATGATGAACGGTATCTGGGGAACCCTTGCAACAGGCCTTTTCGCAACAACTTCAGCTCCCGGAAACGACGAGATGGTGGGGCTGTTCTACGGCGGAGGATTTAAGCTTCTCGGTATCCAGTTCATCGGTTTCGTTGCGGTTGCAGCCTGGGCAACGATCACTATGTTTATCGTATTCACTGTGATCAAAGCTATCTTCGGTTTAAGGGTCAGTGAAGAAGAAGAGATCGAAGGTCTGGATGTTATGGAACACGGCCTGTCATCTGCATACGCAGGCTTCTCTATCGTTGATATGACTGCCGCATCCATGATCGTAAACGAGAACACGAACCTTGGTGTTGGCGAGTACGATAAGGCTACTGAGGCCATGAGAAAGGCTTCCGTACCGGTTGAAGATACTTCAGCCCTTACAAGGGGCACCAGTCTTGATACCGGTATGCACAAGGTTGTCATCATAACCAAGCTTTCAAGATACGACAAGATCAAGAGGGCCCTTAACAAACTGGGTATCACCGGTATTACCGTAACACAGGTAACGGGTTGCGGCATCCAGAAGGGCGCGGGTCAGATGTACCGTGGAGTTGAGATGGACCTTACTCTCTTGCCGAAGATCAAACTTGAAGTGGTAGTAAGCGGCATCCCTGTGGAAAGTGTCATCGAGGTAGCGAAAAAGACTCTTTATACCGGAAAGATCGGCGACGGAAAGATCTTTGTATATCCTGTAAGCAAGGTTGTAAAGATCAGGACAGGAGAAGAAGATTTCGACGCACTTCAGGATGTGGAGTAAAAAATGGAAAATTTGATCTCTGTAGACAAGCTTCATGAGGAATGCGGGGTTTTCGGCATATATGCGCCGGAGGGTGAGAACGTGGCAGAGGACATCTACTGCGGCCTCACGGCCCTGCAGCACAGAGGACAGGAATCTGCCGGGATGTCGGTTTCGGATACCGGCAGCCCGGAGATAAATCTCATAACCAAAAAGGGCATGGGCCTTGTGAGCGAGGTCTTTGATAAAAAGATCCTTGAAAGCCTTAAGGGGAATGCGGGTCTCGGCCATGTGCGCTATTCCACCACCGGTGAGAGCGTAGTCGAGAACGCCCAGCCCATTGCCATGAATTACATTAAGGGTACCCTGTCCCTGGTGCATAACGGAAATATCGTAAACGCTTCGGAGATCAAAAAGGAACAGATGTACAGAGGGCAGGCTCACTATACCTCCACGGATTCAGAGGTCTTAGCCTACGAGATAATAAGCAACCGGGTAAAGACCAATTCCATTGAGGAAGCGGTGATAAAGACCGCCGGGAGGCTTAAGGGCGGATACGCCGTGATAGTGATGAGCCCCAGGAAACTTGTGGGATTCAGGGACCCCTTCGGGATCAAGCCCCTGATCCTTGGAAAAAGAGACAATACCTATATACTTGCGTCCGAAAGCGCCGCCATAATCTCCATCGGCGGCGAGATCATAAGGGACGTCCTTCCCGGGGAAGTGATATCCATTACCCCGGAGGGAAAGAAGAGCGACAGGAGCCTTTGCCGTGAAGGCGAGGCCCACTGCATCTTCGAATATATTTATTTCGCCCGCAGTGATTCTGTCATTGACGGGATCGAAGTTCATGATGCCAGATCCAAGGCGGGACAGTGCCTTGCCAAGAGGGATAATATAGATGCGGACCTGGTGACAGGTGTCCCGGACTCGGGACTTGCCGCAGCTGAGGGCTACGCCAAAGAATCTGGAATACCCTTCGCATTTATCTTTCATAAAAACAGCTATATAGGACGGAGCTTCATAAAGCCCACTGACAAAGAACGTCAGACCGCTGTCCATATGAAGCTCAGCGTCCTTAATACCAGAGTGAAGGATAAGAGGATCATTCTCATCGACGATTCTATAGTACGGGGAAACACTATGCGCCAGATCATCGAGCTTTTAAGACAGGCCGGCGCAAAGGAAGTCCATGTCCGGATCAGTTCCCCGCCATTTCTCCATCCCTGCTTTTACGGTACCGATGTGCCTAACAGCAGGGAACTTATTGCTGCGGAACACTCCGATGAAGACGTGCGGAAAAGCATCGGAGCGGATTCCTTAAGCTATCTTAAGATCAGCGATTTCAAAGCCATGGTAGGGGATCTGCCCCTGTGCAAGGCCTGCTTTGACGGTGTCTATCCTGATAATTGAAAAATGTGACATATTAAATATAGACGCTTAACCGCCCCGGGTTTAGAACTGAACCCGGGGCGGTTTTTGTTTTATGCTGTTTGTGACGGTAGATAACGGATGCTATCTATCAGTACTCGGCCAGCTCGTAAAGCAGCTTTTCCGAAGCTTCCCAGCCAAGGCAGGGATCCGTTATGGACCTGCCGTGTTCCATGTGGTCCGATATCTCCTGGCATCCTTCCAAAAGATAGCTTTCTATCATTATTCCCTTGACCATTTTCCTGATCCGTTCATTTCCGGCTCTGGAGTGCATGATCTCATGGGCTATCCGGATCTGCTCGTTATGGTTCTTTCCGGAATTGGAGTGGTTGGTGTCTATGATGCAGGCCGGGTTCATCAGGTTCCGGCTTTCATACTTATCGCAGAGAAGCTCCAGATCCTCGTAGTGGTAGTTTGGAATGGAATTCCCGTGCTTATTTACGGATCCTCTGAGAATGGCGTGGGCCAGCTTATTTCCGTTGGTCTTAACTTCCCAGCCTCTGTAGGTGAAGGTGTGGGCGTCCTGTGCCGCAACTATGGAATTCAGCATTACGTTCAGGTCACCGGAGGTAGGATTTTTCATGCCTATGGGTACGTCAAAGCCGGACACCACGATCCTGTGCTGCTGGTCCTCCACAGAACGGGCACCTATTGCCACGTAGGAGAGCATGTCGCTTACATAGCCCCAGTTATCCGGGTAGAGCATTTCATCCGCAGCGGTAAGGCCGGTCTCCCGGATGGCCCTGATATGCATGTGCCTCATTGCCAGCAGTCCAAGCTCGAAGTCCGTATCCTTTTCGGGATTTGGCTGGTGCACTATCCCCTTGTAGCCTGTGCCCGTGGTCCTGGGCTTATTTGTATATATTCTCGGTATGATAAGGAGCTTGTCCTTTACCTTATCATTCACCTTTGCAAGCCTTGTGATATATTCACAGACCGAGTCCTCATTATCTGCGGAGCATGGGCCGATTATCACCAGCAGCCGGTCATCCTTCCCCGTCAGTACATCTGCGATCTCCCTGTCCCTTTCCTCTTTTATCTTCTGTGAGTTCTCCGGTACCGGGAGAATGCGTTTTATCTCCTCAGGCGTGGGAAGTTTTTTAATGAATTCTATGGACATCGGGCCGCTCCTGTCTGCCGCAAAGGGCTTAATCTCGTGAGTTTGTTCGTAAGATGATATCATCAATCTTCTCTTTTTTCAATCAGCTATTTTAGGTTTTATGCCTAATGGGAGAAAAAGTGTCTGAAAAGGGCATAGAATCCCTGTGGGAGCAGGGCGCCAAAGCTGAAAGAATGATTTAGACAATATGTAATGACCTCCATTTTGTAGCAACGTGGATTTACCTGTATACTAAAGATAACAAATCAACGTAACAGGGGTTACCGCATACAAAAGACTAACTATTAAATGTCAAGCATAAATCGAAGAAATTTGTTGGGATAAATCGTACCTTGAAAACTGCATGACGAATAGAGCATCCGTCAGGGTGCTCAAACAGAAAAGGATGAGCTGGTGACGGGGGTTTCCGCTGTGGGACGGAGTTTTCTTAGAAAATGCCGGTGACTTCAGCCGGAGAAAACTTCAGATATCCATCATCTTTTAAACACATAATGAACATAAATAATAAATATAATCCTCATTAAGTAAGTAATTTAAGAGGAGGACAGACAGTTATGGAAGAAAACAGGATAAATGATATTAACGACAGGAAGGAAGGAAATATTTCAATCCCGAAACCCCTCTTTGCAGTGATCATCATTTTCCTTTGCGGTACGCTCTGCTACGCCTCATACATCACCGGATTTATGAATGGTAAGAAAGAAGCGGCAGCTGAGGGGCCTAAGTACTTTTCCGCGGGACAGGCGGTTCCGGGTGATAATACGGCACCCGCTCCTGCTCCGGCCCCTGAACAGGCTCCCGAACAGGCACCGGAACAGGCGCCGGAACAGGCGCCGGCCCAGGGGAACAATGGAGGTATCGGCGGACTTGAGGATATCTTCAATCATGAGCTTCCCTTCTTCGGAAACGGCAATGAGGGAAATCCCGGTGAAGACAGGGGAAGCGCTGACAATGGCAATGCCGGTAACGGCAGCGGGGCAGAGATTCAGCAGAAGGCCTATCTCGGGATCTTAGGAATGACCGTCACCAAGGAAATGCAGGATAATTACAACATCCCTGCCGGAGTCCTTATTAAGGAAATCTCCAAGGACGGTGCGGCCTACAAGTCGGAGATCAAAGAGGGCTCCATCATCACTTCCTGCGACGGGCAGAACGTTGACAGCATCGAAGGGCTGAAGGAGATCTTAAGCCGAAGGAATCCCGGTGACACTGTTGAAGTAAGGATCTTTGAGCCGGTGGAAAAGGGCAGCTACACCGAAAAGACGGTACAGGTAACCCTTACGGGCGAATAAAAAGCACTTTGAAAGGCGTCGGAAACGGCGCCTTTTTTGCTGCGTTTTTCACATGGTTTATACGTGCTTTTCTCACATGCAATAATTGACTGATGATAAGGTAAAATATTATAATCAATTCTGTATAATTATAAATTTCAGAGGAAATTCTGACCGGGTAAGAAGAGCCGGTTTTAAGGGAAATCAGACAGGATTTAAGACGAAGATGAATAAGAAACAGAGTAAGATCGAAAAAAGGGTTTTTATAGTAACATGCGTTTTTCTTATTGCGGTTAACGGCATTCTCGGAACACTTATGATCCTGCAGTTAAGGAATACTTTGAAGACCCAGATCAGGGAGAGGATGCTTGATGTGTCCGAGAGTGCCGCAGATCTTATGAACGGAGACGAGCTGGAGAGGCTGCAGGCTGAGGACAAGGGCACGGAACCCTATGAGAGAGCCCTTAATACACTGAAGGTTTTCCAGGATAACGTGAAACTCTCATATATTTACGGCATAAGGGATATGGGGGACGGAACCTTTACTTTCACCATAGATCCCACCGTTGAAGACCCGGGTGAATTTGGGGAACCTATCCAGTATACGGATGCGCTGTATAAGGCAAGTAAGGGAGAGGCTGCGGTGGATGTTACTCCCTATGAGGATAAGTGGGGAAGGTTCTATTCAGCCTACAGCCCGGTGTTTGATTCAAAGGGAGATGTGGCAGGGATAATCGCTGTAGATTTTGCGGCGGAGTGGTATGAGCGGGAAATGACCCGCTATATGGCTATTGTCCTTATCGTCTGCATAGTGTCCCTTTTAGCCGGAGCCCTTATTGTCTTTATCGTTACCGGCAATATAAGGGAGAGTTTCAGAGAGCTTAACGCTGAAATGAACAGGCTTACTGACGATATGGCAGAGCTGGCCCGTGAGCTGAGCCGTGCTTCCGGAAAGCCGGACCGCATACATGAGCAGCTGAACATAAAGAATGAATCCGGGGATACGATAGATGAGATCGGTGATATGCTGCACTATGTCCGGGAAGAGATGCGGGAATACATTGCCGACGCCCATACCTTAGCTTACAGGGACGCCCATACAGGAGTTGGAAATAAGACTGCTTATCTCGAAAAGACCCGTGACCTGAACAGAAAGATAGATGATTTTTCTGCGGATTTTTCTTTAGCTGTCTTTGATATAAACGGATTAAAAAAGGCAAATGACAATTATGGGCATGAGTACGGGGACCAGCTCATAACCAATGCGGCGAAGGCTCTTTCCGCAGTCTTCGGGGAAGATAAGGTCTTCCGTTTCGGCGGGGATGAGTTCATAGTCATAGAAGAGGGTTTCTCCATGGAAGACATGGAGGAGAGATTTGCCGAGCTGGATAAAAAGATAGAAGAGATGAATGCAGACCGTAAGGAAAATGACATGCCCTTAAGCATTTCGAAGGGTGCGGCGAGATACAGGGAAGAAGACGGAAGCTTTAAGAATCTGTTCCGCAGGGCTGATGAGGCCATGTATAAGGATAAAGCCGGCTATTATATGAAGCGGGGGGAACGCAGGGCTAAATGATAAGCTATATCAAGGATAAAGTGCTTACCGATGAGGAAAAGCGTATAATGAGGGACGAGGTCAATCTGGCCAATTACCAGACCCTGACTTACTACACCTCTGTCTGGCTGCCGCTTTCATTTGTCAGTATTGCGGCACAGACCATAACCGGAGCGGATCTTGTCCGGTACATGTTTTCAATCGCTCTTTGCACCTATTTTGTAGTAATGGCTATAATGCTGAGAACCCGGAAACCGTCCAGGATAGACCGCGCCACCGAGCTTATCTACTATGTTCAGATAATCCCACTTACAATCGGGATATTGCTTGGAACCGTTCTTGACAGGACACATCAGGCTTTTACCATTTACCTTTTTATCGCAATGATGCCGGTTCTTATCCTGGACAGGAAAAGGAAGGTCTTTTCCTGGATCACGGGCTGGGTGCTTATCTTTCTCTTAATGTCCTTTATCACCAAGGACAGGAGTCTGTTCATCGCGGATCTTATCTATCTCGGCGAGATCTATCTGGTCAGCATTACCGCCGGGATGATCGTCATTAATACCAGGGTTTACAGCATTTATAACTATGTGAAGGCTCTGCCCTCCACAACGGATATGTTAACCGGACTTTACAGCATGCCCAGATTCTTAGAATATGCGGTGGATAAGCGGGACAATGCCGAAGACCCCATATCCATTGCTTATTTCAATATATCGGGATTAAAAAAATACAATCAGATCTATGGCTATCCCGAGGGCAGTAAGCTCCTAAAGGAGACGGCCTATCTTATTTCCGGTACCTTCGGGAGAGACAACTGCGCCCGCCTTTCGGATGACCACTTTGTGGTATTGGATGACAGTTACATCATAAGGGACAAGATAGATGAGACTGTGGAAAGCCTTAATAACATAAGCAGGAACTGCCGGATCTACGCGGGTATCTATGAGTTTAAGAGTGATGAAAAGATAGAGCTTGCCATGGATAAGGCGAGGCTTGCTGCAGGGTACTTAAAAAAGTATAATTCCGAATCCCGGATCCAGTACTATGATGATGAATTCCGTAAGAAAGAGGAACACAGGCAGTATATCCAGTACCATCTTGATGAGGCTCTGGAAAAGGGCTGGATCAAGGCCTATTACCAGCCGATCATCAGGACAGAGACGGAAAGGATATGCAGTGAGGAATCCCTCGCCAGGTGGGTGGATCCGAAACTGGGATTTATGACACCGGCCGCTTTTGTTCCAATCCTTGAGGAATTAAGGATGTTACACAAGCTGGATCTGGAGATAGTCAGACAGGCGGTCAGGGATATGGCTGTCCGCAGGGAAGAGGGAATGGAGCTCAGTCCCGTTTCCATAAACCTTTCCAGGTACGATCTGGAGACCATGGATATGGTGACCGCCATCACGGAGATCGTTGATGCGGGGAAGATCGACCGTGGGCTTATCATCATAGAGATAACAGAGAGCGCCCTTATCAGCGACGAGGATCTTATAGGACGGGAGATAAACCGTTTCCATGAAGCCGGATTCAAGGTCTGGATGGATGATTTCGGCAGCGGATGGTCTTCCTTAAACCTTCTTACCAAATTCCATTTTGACCTTATAAAGCTTGATATGCAGTTTGCAATGCAGATGAAGGCCAGAGAGGATAATATCATTGTCATCAGGCATCTTATCGAGATGGCAAAGCAGCTGGGTATAGAAACTCTGGCAGAGGGGATAGAGACAGAAGAGCAGTACGAGGTGTTTAAGAAGCTGGGCTGCAACAAGTTGCAGGGATTTTTATTCGACAAGCCGAATACCCTTGAATACATCCTGAATACCTTCAGATCCGGCAACGGGATCCCCTTTGAGGATACTGAAGACAAGGAACGCTACGAAATAAAGCGGACAAAGCAAGGAGTTTAAAAACGGACGAAGGATGGTGAAGACTTATCCGGCAGGGATCATTCATGCCGGATAAGATGAAGGGATTTCCGGGTGTTCAGGATCAGCTCCCGGGGGAAATCGGTTTCCTTAAGGAGGGGAATGATATTGGAAAAGTCACCGATGTTCCTTCTTCCGTGGCTGTCGCTGGATAAGATCACCGGAAGATCCAGCTTTTTACTTAAATGTATAATGGTCTTTATATTCCTGTGGGAGTTTATTCTGCCTGAGTCCTGCCGGAGGGATGTGTTGTTGATCTCCGGAAACACTGACTTTTCCTTTGCGGCGTGAAGCAGCCTCTCATAATCTA
>JAFSKT010000046.1 GCA_017448845.1 Lachnospiraceae bacterium | reverse complement strand
CCGATTCAACGGATATGGTGCCGTTCATGAGTTCGACTATATTCTTAGTAATAGCCATTCCGAGGCCGGTACTGCCGTATTTATTATTTCTGCTGTCATTCTCCTGGGTGAAAGCATCGAATATCCTCGGGATAAATGACTGATCCATCCCTATCCCACTGTCTTTTATTCTGAATTTAAATGTGGAATGATCTTCAAATACCTTTGTCCTTTCCACGGTCATAATGACATTTCCGGGAGGATCCGTGAATTTTATCGCATTGGACAGGATATTTAACAGAACCTGCTTAAGCTTCATATCGTCACCGATATAGTAATCACTGATATCCCCAATGACCCTGCTCTCGTACTGAAGCCCTTTTTCGCTGCACTGTGACATGACCATTGTATTGATCTGCTCAAGCATTTCGCCGAATGAAAACTCTTCTTTTTTCAGAATGAAACGTCCTGATTCTATGCGGCTCATATCCAGGATGTCATTGATGAGGCTGAGAAGATGCCTGGCGCTGTCCCCTATTTTTTCAAGGTATTCCCTTACCTCCCCTGTAACGGAAGTACTCTCCAGTGCAAGACTGTCGAGGCCTATAATGGCATTCATGGGGGTGCGGATCTCATGGCTCATGCTGGACAAAAAGGCAGTTTTGGCTCTGCTTGCCTCTTCAGCGGCTGTCAGCGCTTCGCTAAGGGCCTGGTTTTTAGCCATGGTTTCCCGCATTTCCGTATCGATGACCGTAAGTCCCACGCCTACTGCGTGAACTATGTGATCATCCCTGTTTTCCGCATGCCTTACTCCGGCAAAGCGGATCATTTCGTAATATTCCTTTCCGGCTCTCTTTGCCAGATAGCGGAATACAATGATCGGATCCTCCGCAAGAGCTTCACGCACATGAACGGGATCGATGAATTTCAGGAAATCCTCCCTGTAGTTTTCCGCAACGAAATGCTCCCCATACCATGAAAACCTTTCATAATAGGGGAAATGTACTCCTTCCGGAGTCTGCTCGTGGTCATCCGGGTCCGCCCTGTAGCAAACTGCATCATTTTTATCCAGATCAACATGGTAAACACAGCGGTAATCGGAAGCCAGTGCCGTTATCATCTTATCCTGCTGTTCCCGGCGAAGCTGCTGTTCAAGAAGCTCCTCATTGGCTTTTTCCAGCTCCTTACGCGCAGTTTCCTTATTAAGGATCTCCCTCTGCGAGCGCCTGTGGTCACGTATCAGGAATACGATCACTAAGGCTGCGATCCCCAGAATTATACTTACAAAAAGCGCCATATTATCACGGATCATATCCATAAGCGAATATGAGTACAGTTCGTCCGTATAACGGAAAGCCTGATTTTGCGCATATTCCGCTCCGAGAACATTTATTCCGCGGTTAACAAGCTTTAAGAGCCCCTCATTTCCTATCCGGACTCCAAAGCATCTGTCATCATCGTATGTTGTCTGTAAAAGGGAAAGATTGCTGTAACGGCTGTTCCGCAGGATATCATTTGCCCTGAGACCGTTTAAGGTGGTGCATCCCACCGTTCCGTCATTTACAGCTTTTAAGCATTCTTCTATGGAAGGATAGAACGTGATCTCAGCATCCGGATAGTGGGTCCTGATAAAGTAATACTGCATCCGGTTATTTTCATTGACCGCAAAATGACTGACGGTCTTTTCACTGTAATCGCCTCTGTATACTATCTCTGTAGCTGCGGAAACCACAGCACCTGACTGGAGTACGCCTCCCTCCTCCGAATAATACAGGCCTCCGCCCACGGGGAAAGCAGTGTCTATATCCCCCGAACCCAGTGCCGCTGTCATTTCATCATAGCTGTCAAAGCTCTGATAAGTCACGGAAATATCATCAAGTCCAAGTTCCCTTATCATCCTGGGAACAATGTCCTTTACCACTCCGGTTACTTTTCCGGACTGGTCCGTGTCACTGTATGGAAGGTAGTTATTCAGGTATCCGACTTTGAGTTCATTATTATTCCTGATCCATTCCTTTTCCGAAGGTGAAAATGCACGGCTTGAAATACTTACAGGATAGTATCTGTTCCTTAAAGAACTGATATAATTCGGTTCATCCACCTGAAGCTCTGCCTGGGCAGAATTAAGGGTATCAAGGATATCAGAACGGGAAATACTTACACAGAGATAGTAATCCGAAGTACCGAAGGAACGTAAGAATTCGGAGTTGTCCCTTCCGTAGGCACCGTCTCCTTCAGCTGCGAGAACATCGATCTCATTGTTGTCAAAAGCCGTGAACAGCGGCTCGTAATCGCGGAATACGACCACATCCGCCTTCACATCATTCTTTTCTAAAAAATCATCCAGAACATCCTTCATTGCGCTTTCAAGGACGCCTATCTTTTTCCCGTTAAGGGTTTTTACTTCTACGGTGATATCGTCATCAGAACCGTGCTTTACGAGATTGTAGGTTTCATTCCCCATGGGAGAATCCGGATATCCGATGATCTCCTGCCGGTCCTCTCTCCAGGCCAGCCCCGCGAGCAGGTCTATATCCCCCTTAAGGAGCATATCATAAAGGTCGCTGAAATCCCCGTATACGTATTCATAGTGCCAGCCTGTGTATTCCGAAAGCTTCTGATAATACTCATAGGCGTAGCCGGTCTTAACCTTGCCCTCTCCTGCGCCTTCCTGGAATACTTCATTTTCATAGTATCCCACCCGTACCGTTTTTAATTCCGCTGCATTAATATCGGTGGTCCATATAACTGTGAACAGCAAAAAGAAAAGGACGTATATGATATTTAAGACAGGTCTTCTCAACTTATGTACTTTTCCTTCTTTTTTGGACACAGGCAATTTACGGGGTCAGCTCCTTTACTGTTATTAAAAATATCCGAGATCTGAAGATCTCATGACGTCGAAGTAATGTACGCGGAAAGTTCCTCTTTCAGGGCACGGTAATCGGTGAGGAGTTTCTCCGTATTTTCCGATATGGTCTCCGTATCGGAAGCATGCCCTGCTTTCTCAAGAATATCCGCCTGCTCAGCGATCGCCGATGCTCCCACTAGTTTCGCGGAAGACCTCAGGGCGTGTACTTTAATGACGTAATTTTCCCAGTCTTTCTTCTTCCAGTATTCCTCTATTTCATCCGCATTTTCGTCTATCACCTCATAGAAGCATTCCAGGGCAGTAATATAAATCTCTACGGTACTGCAGTTCTTAAGTCCTGTTTCCGCATCAATACCGCTGATCTTTGTGAGCCATTCGGGAAGAGGACTCTTCACCTCCCGTACCGGCCTGCCATCATGCTTTCTCACAGTCCTGATCTTTTCGGGAGAGATATAATTAAAGAGCATATCCTCAAGATCCTGTGGATCTACGGGTTTTGACAGATAATCCTTAAACCCGGCTTTCAGATACTGATCCCTTGCCCCGGACAGGGCGTTTGCCGTAAGAGAGATGACCGGTGCGTTTTCCGATCTGTTATCCTTCATCCTCTTCATATGCTCCAGTGTTTCCGGCCCGTCCATATTGGGCATTAAGTGATCAAGGAAGATAACGTCGTATTCATTATTCCTTACCAGCTCAAGTGCTTCTTCACCGGACAACGCCATGTCCACCTGTATCTTTGTTTCCTTTAGGAGGTTCCTTATCACATCCAGATTTACCCTGGTGTCATCCACCACAAGAATACGCGCGTCCTCTGCCGTAAACCTAACATGATACCTGTGGTGTTCCGTATTTTTAAGCCTGCCTTTGACCTCACCCACAGGTTCGTCGCTTGCAACTCCCTGAATGATCTCAAAACCGAATTCCGAACCCACTCCGTAGATACTGTCTACCACAAGCCTGCTTCCCATAAGCTCCAGAAGCTGCTTACTGATATTGAGCCCAAGGCCTGTGCCCTCTACCATGCGGTTTCGTCTTTCATCCATACGCTCATACTTATCAAACAGCCTCTTAATATCCTCCGGCCGTATACCGATACCGGTATCCTTAACCGTCACCCGGAGTTTTACGGACCTGTCGGGAATATCCTCTCCCGGACACGCAAGCTTAAGGGCCTCCATGTCCTCCGGTCCTCCGTCGGCTATTTTTTTGATTCCTAATGTAACCGACCCCTCATCCGTATATTTCACAGCATTGGTCAGGATATTGACAACCACCTGCTTTATCCTGTTTTCATCACCCAGGAGTACGGAAGGCATTGAAGGATCTATATCCAGTATGACTTTAAGCCCCTTACTGTCAGCCCGCATCCGGACTATATTATAGAGATCGTTTATTATGGACCTGATCTCGTATTCTCCCGGAATGATGGTCATTTTTCCGGCTTCGATCTTTGAGAAATCGAGAACGTCATTCACTATCCCGAGTAGGTTGTTTCCTGCGGACCGGATATCCTCAGCATAATCCAGGATCGCTTCCTCACCGCTCTCCCTGAGGATCATCTCATCCATACCCAGGATCGCATTTATGGGAGTCCTTATCTCATGGGACATATGGGACAGGAATGCTGATTTAGCCTTATTTGCGTGATCCGCCTCATTTGCAAGTTCCTTAAGCTCGGATGTGATCTTGCTTAAAAATACTGACATCCTGTCAGAAAGAGGCAGAGTACGTCCGTGGCGGAGGCTCTCCACTTCCAGATAGGAATTCTCTTTATCCTCTCCGGCTCTTTCCTTCTCCTTCAGGCCGATTGCAAGATGGGCACTGTTTAATATTCCGCCCTTTCCCTTATGATAATATAGTTCACAGGCGCCGTGCATCAGCGCATGGTTCGGGCTGATCTTATTAAAGCCGTCCCATTCAAGATGTGCATCCTCTTTCAGGAAATTGATACGGTTGCCGCAGAGCGAAAGGAAAAGCGCCTCCGGCTTGAAATCCTCCATCTGAAGCAGTGAACCGCGACAGGCGTTCAGTACCTCGTCGTGGGACGCAAAGGATAGTCTCAGACGCTCACCTTTCCGGAGACTCATCATGAAATACAGTTCCCCGTTCTTTCCGCAGTCAAGGGGGATAAGGCAGATATTGATCCCTTCCCGCTCCACCATCAGAGGGAATTCACAGATATTGCTTATCAGATAGGGGTCAGGATACACCCCGAGATATTCTTTATATATATCTACTGCCGGAGCATTATTAATGGTGTATACCACCGTTTCCCCCTTGTCCTGAGAAGGGGCCAGATCAGTATAAAGACGCCGTCCTATGGGACTCCAGCCAAGGGCATAATTCGCCTGTACCGCAAGTTTCTCGCCGGAAAATACTACGGCCACAAAACCGTCGGTCAGGATGCCGTCCCCGAATATGTATTCATTGCTTACATAGGACATATCCATATGTTCTATTTCAACAGTATTTGATTCGTCCGCCACAGACATCTTAGCGGGAAGATTCTTGATGGTGGTGGTACCGAAAAGTACGGTATCCTCATGTCCCTCCATCGCCCTTTCGATAAAGCGGGTATTATTAAGCAGCATATTACTGCTGAAAAGCTCCACAACCTTCACATCAGCTTTGGCATCAAGCTCTTTCTTAAGTTCATCTGCCGCATCATCCTCTCCCCCGGGAAAAGATGGAATGGTGATCACATCTATATCGGCTTCCTCAGTAAGGATCAGGTTAAGCAGTATCCCCTCTCCCTCAGGCATAAGCTCCGCTATCATGGTAAGGGATATCCCCGCAAACTTAAGCTCGGGAAACCCCGGTTCCTTTATCCGCATTAAATATGCTTCAACATCCCCGGCAGCCAGGCCTTTTTCATAAAACGTGATAAGCGCCGCTTTATGCGGAGTCTCTTCCAGAATACTCCGTATCTCAGGAATCGCTTCCTCTGCGGCGCTTAAATTCTTGTATAAATATTTCTTCTGTATCATATTCCCGCCTATCCGGCAGCAGACTGCCATGTATGATCTCAGACGACTGAACTGCAAAAAACAAACAGATTATATGATTTTATCAGAAAATCGCAGTTAGTTCCATAGTCAAACTATCTTTGATAGCTTTGGTGAAACGGTTATTCCTTCATGAAAAACGCTATCCTCAATGATCTCCTTCATGGCTTTCCATTCCTTTTCCTCAGATCCCGGCCTGTACTTTTAACTGCCGGTCCACTTTGTTAATGCAGATAAAACACAGAGGAACGATGTAGAAGCAGGCGGCCAGCCAGGCGCTTTGATCGGTGAAGCAGATGGCGCTGTAGCCAAAGACCGGAACCGCCAGGATGCTCATAAGAATACGGGCTGCCATCTCCGACACACCAGATAAGATGGTGAGAGATGAAAAGCCCAGTCCCTGAACCGTAAGGCGGCTGACGTTAAGGATGCCCAGAGCCCAGAGGAATAATCCGATGGCCCTCAGATACCGGGCCGCCGAATCCAGAATGGCATCTGAAGCGGAGCCCACAAAGAAAGAGGACAGAGACCTTCCAAACAGGATAAGCAATACTCCCGCAATGGCAGCGTAGATCATGGAGATCAGGATGCTTATCCTGTAGCCCTTACGGATCCTCTGAACATTTCCGGAGCCGTAATTCTGCCCGGCATAGGTGGAAACTGCTGTAGCCAGGGCGTCAAAAGGACATATGGTAAACTGCTTTATCTTGGTTCCCGCAGTGAAGGCCGAAACATAAATGCTCCCAAGGGAATTATTGGCGGACTGCATGACCATGCTGCCCACGGCGGTGATGGAATACTGCATCCCCATGGGAAGCCCCATGCCGAAAAGAGTTTTGATATATCGCCCTCTTACAGCCATATCTTCTTTTCGAGGAAGCAGAAACCTATCCTTTTTGATGATAAAGATAAGGCAGAGGAACCCGCTCAAAGCCTGGGAGGCGACCGTAGCGATGCCGGCTCCCGCCACTCCCAGCTTTAATACCAGGATAAATACAAGATCAAGCCCTATATTCAGAACCGTCGAAACAGCCAGAAACATGAAGGGATCCCTGCTGTCCCCCACCGCCCTTAAGATCCCTGCGGTGATGTTATACAGAAGGGTAAAGGGTATCCCGATGAATATCACCATAAGATAGATATAGGCTTCATTATATATGTCATCCGGCGTTCTGAGGAGCATAAGGATATTATCACAGATAAAAACACAAAGCAGCGTAATGACCAGGGAGAGGATCCCAACGATCAGGAAGCTGTGAAAGATATACTTCCTAAGGGAGCTCCTGTCCTTAGCCCCAAAGCTCTGGGCCACAGGTATGGAAAAGCCTCCGCAAAGACCGATGCAGAAACCGAGGATCAGAAACTGGACACTGCTCGAAGCCCCCACTCCCGCAAGAGCCTTTGCTCCGAGAACCTGCCCCACGATCACCGCATCCGCCACATTATAGGCCTGCTGAAAAAGATTGCCCATGAGCAGCGGCAGCGTAAACTTCAATATAAGGACAAGAGGATTCCCCTCAGTCATATTTCCCGTACCAGAACCAGCCATAGCCGGAAAATAATAGTACTCTTTTCTAAAAAAGTCAAATGCCTCCAACGGGATCATTACATAGTGACAAGGAGAAAAAAAGAACTTATAATTGAGGTCATGAATGAATTTGTTGAAAGCAGACTCCAACTGAAAAGAAAGGTGCTGGTGGTCGATGACGAGGCCATCAACCTGAAGATACTGGAAAAGATCCTTTCCGTGGATTATGATGTGATCCTTTCCGATAACGGGGATGATGCGCTTAAGATAGTAAGGGAGAACAAGGACACCCTTTCACTCATATTACTGGATCTCCTTATGCCGGGAACCGACGGTTTTTCCGTATTGCAGATCTTGAGGAGCAGCGCAAAGTTAAAACATATACCCGTCATAGTCCTCACCTCGGAGACCAGTGCCGAAGTCCAGAGCTTAAAGATGGGCGCGGCGGACTTCATTCCGAAACCCTACAACGTTCCGGAAGTGATACTGGCCCGTATAGGAAAGACCATACAGCTCTTCGAGAGTATAAACATCGTTTCGGCTACCCAGAATGACGAGCTCACAGGTCTCTATAACAGGGACTTCTTTATGGAATATGCCGGGGTCATAGACCAGTATTATCCGGATACGGAGATGGACGCCATTGTACTTAACGTCAACCGTTTCCATATAATTAACGAGCTGTACGGCCGCAGCTTCGGAGACAGCCTTCTCGGCATGATAGGAAGCTCGGTTCTGGATCATATCTTGGATAAAAAAGGCATAGCCTGCAGGTATAATGCTGACGGATTCTTTATCTACATGCCTCATTGCAGCGATCCTGAAGAACTGTTCAATTCACTGGCTGACGGTATATCCGGCGAGCTTTCCGATGCCCGCTCAAGGATAAGGATGGGTATTTACCCTAATGCCGATAAGAATATTGATTTACACAAGCGCTTTGATTCCGCTCTTCTTGCCTGCAATTCCATAAAGGGCGACTTCAATAAGCATTTAGCATATTACGATCAGTCCATGCATGAGCAGGAAGCCCATCGTGAGAGGCTTGCAGGGGACATGGAAAAAGCCCTGGCTGATCATGAATTTATAGTTTATTACCAGCCCAAATTCAATATCCGAGGCGAGAAACCGCTTCTTTCTTCCGCAGAGGCACTGATCCGCTGGAAACACCCGGAGTTAGGAATGATAAGCCCGGGGGAGTTCATCCCTGTATTTGAGGAAAACGGTATGATAAGGCGGCTGGACCGCTTTGTCTGGAAAGAGGCCGCAAGGCAGGTTGCCGAATGGAAGAAGAAATACGGTATCGCCATCCCTGTTTCCGTAAATGTTTCCCGTATCGATATGATGGAGCCGGGATTCTTGGAAGAGATCACGGGGATGCTTAAGGAATGCGGCACCGGTCCCGGGGAATATATGCTGGAGGTCACAGAGTCTGCCTACACTGAAGACTCGGACAGGATCATTGAGATCGTAAACAGCTTAAGAAAGCTCGGTTTCATGATCGAGATGGATGATTTCGGAACGGGATACTCCTCACTGAATATGCTCTCTTCCCTGCCGATCGACGTTCTGAAGCTGGACATGGGCTTCGTTAAAAGTATCCATGAAAACGAGAAGGACCTTAAAATGGTGGAACTCATCATGGATATAGCTAAATATCTTGACTTAAAAGTTGTTGCCGAAGGAGTTGAGCATGAGGAACAGTACAAACTCTTAAAGGACATCGGGGTACATATCATACAGGGTTACTATTTTTCAAAGCCGATCCCTGCAGAAGAGTTTGCTAAACTAATTGAAGAAAGGATAGATGCGGAAAAATGATCACAATAGAAAAGCTTAAGGAACTTGGATGCAATACGGACGAAGGACTGACAAGATGCTTTGGAGACGAATCTTTTTATTTGGGGCTTGTACCCGGAGCCTTTGAAAAGGAAAGATATGAAAAGCTCGATAAGCTGATAAAAGACGGAAACTTAAATGACGCCTTTGAAGAAGCCCACGCCCTTAAAGGGGTTCTTGCCAATCTTTCCATAACCCCGCTCTTTGAAATGGTAAGCGAGATCACTGAACTTCTCCGTGCAAGGACCGAAACGGACTATTCCCCTCTTATCGACAAAATGTGGGAGATTTACGGGTCCTTTGAAGCTATGCTCTGATTCTGCGAGATTCCATCATAAAAAAACGGCATAGCCGGAGCTTTTTCTCCGGGCCATGCCGTTATTTTTATGCGGGTCTATTCAGTCTTCCAGGCCGAAGGCGTCGTGAGCGGCCTGAAGCGCCCTCTCCGTATCCTTTTCGTCGATCAGCACCGTTACCCTGATCTCGGATGTGGAGATCATATTGATGTTGATGTCTGAATTATAAAGGCACTCAAACATCTTGGAAGCCACACCGGGCGAGCTCATCATGCCGGCTCCCACTACGGAAACCTTTGATACATGCTCATTAAAGCTTACGGACTTTGCCCTTAAGGACGCAAGGTTTTCGTTTATGGTATCCACTGCCAGTTTCCCGTCGTCGGAACCCACGGTAAAGGATATGTCCTTGGTGCCGTCACGGCCGATGGACTGCAGTATCATGTCCACATTGATATTCTTCTTTGCTATAAGATCAAAGAGCTTAAACGCCACGCCGGGCCTGTCCTCAAGACCAAGTACCGAAACACGGGTGGTATTCCTGTCTGCTGCAACTCCGGAAACGAGCATTCCTTCCACTTTAGCTACCTCCTTAATGATAGTTCCCTCAGATTCATTCAGGCTGGAACGAACCACAAGGGGAACGTTATATTTCTTCGCAAGTTCCACAGATCTGTTATGTAAGACGCCGGCGCCGAGGGTGGCGAGATCCAGCATCTCATCATAGGATATCTCCTTTATCTTTCTGGCTCCCTTTACTATCCTGGGATCCGCGGTATAAACTCCGTCCACATCGGTAAAGATCTCACAGCTGTCGGCATGGAGAGCCGCGGCAAGGGCAACGGCAGTGGTATCGGAGCCGCCCCTTCCCAGAGTAGTATAGTCATCATATTTGTTCACGCCCTGGAAACCGGTCACTATGACGATCTTCCTGCTTTCCAGCTCGTGCTCAATGCGGTCAGTATCTATGCGCTTGATCCTGGCATTGCCGTAAACCCTGGTGGTATGCATGGAAACCTGGAAAGCGTTCAGTGATACTGCCGGTATCCCCATGGTGGCAAAGGCCATGGACATAAGTGCCACACTGGTCTGCTCTCCTGTTGTAAGGAGCATATCCAGTTCCCTCTTGGGGGGATTGGGGTTGATGTCCTTTGCGAGATCAATAAGCACATCTGTCTGCTTTCCCATGGCGGAAAGCACCATTACTATATTGTTCCCGTTCTGCCAGTCCTTCGCACAGCGCCTGGCAACATTCATTATCCTCTCTTTATCTCCGACGCTGGTGCCGCCGAATTTCTTTACTAAAAGCATCTATCACTGTCTCCTAAACATTTACCCTGATACTTGAGATCACGTAGTGGATCTCATCACATTTCTTCATAAAGTCGTTTTCCTGCATGGACGCGGTGATTATACCGGCTTCCTCCGGGATCTCCGGGCACTCGATCACCATTTCCGCGTCAAAGAGCTTTGCCGCCTCATCCTTCTTATCGGCGGGAACCCTTATGAAGAAAGGCCTTACTGCAGTACCGTTGTCCGAAAGCTTTAATTCCTCTGAATCCCAGAATACGAAGAGTGTCCTCTGGAGATGACGGACTGCATCCACCACATCTCCTACCACAGCACTGGCGGTGGGAAGGCTTCCTGCCCCGCTTCCGTAGAAGAGGGAATCTCCCAGCATATTTCCGTGGACAAAGACTGCATTGAAAACTCCGTTGATATTATAGAGGGGATGACCGTGACGCACAAGGAAAGGTGCCACCATGGCGTAGAAGTTCTCGCTTCCGTCCTCTTCCACCGTCTTATTTGCGCTGGCTAAAAGCTTTACGGCCATATCCGCTTTCTTTGCGAAAGTGATATCTTCGGGAGTGATCTTCGTAATACCCTCTGTGTGGATGGTATTGTATTTAACCGTCTTTCCGAAAGCTAAGGAAGAAAGGATCGCGATCTTCCTGCAGGCGTCATATCCCTCCACGTCAGCTTCGGGATTCCTCTCCGCATATCCCAGCTCCTGGGCTTCCTTAAGGGCGTCATCAAAATCCGAACCCTTTTCGGTCATTTCCGAAAGAATGTAATTCGTGGTGCCGTTAAGTATTCCGGAAACCTCGTCTATATCCTCCGCGGTAAGGGAGCTGTTCAAAGGCCTTATTACCGGTATTCCTCCGCCGCAGCTGGCTTCAAAGAGGTAATTCACATTCTTTTCCCGGGCAAGATCCAAAAGATCCGATCCGTGCTCCGCAACCAGTTCTTTATTTGAGGTGCAGACGCTCTTTCCCGCTTCCAGGGCAGCCTTTGTGAACTCATAGGCTGGCTTTAAGCCTCCCATAACCTCCACCACGATCTTTATCTCCGGATCGTTAAGTATCACGTTATAATCGTGGACTATCTTTTCCTGAATGGGGTCCCCCGGAAAATCACGAAGATCCAAGACGTATTTTACCCTTATGGGAACTCCCGCCTTTTTATCGATCTTTTCCCGGTTTGTCTCCAGCACCTTTACCACTCCGGAGCCCACCGTTCCATAACCTAAAACCGCTATGTTGATCATACGCATAAGCCCTTTCTATATATTGCCGCTGTCTTCCGGCATCTTACCGGAATTAGCCATCCATACGAGATAACCGTTTATAAAGGGATCCAGATTCCCGTTCAGCACGCTGTCAGCCTGTGCTATCTCAACTCCTGTACGGAGATCCTTTACCAGCTGGTAAGGCTGAAGGAAATAGGACCTTATCTGGGAACCCCAGGCATTGTCCTTCACCTCTCCCCTGATCTCATCAAGCTTACCCTGGTTCTCTTCCATTGCAAGCATAAGGAGCTTTGACTTCAGCATCTGCATGGCCTTGTCCTTATTCTGGAACTGGGAACGCTCATTCTGGCAGGTAACCACTATACCCGTAGGGAAATGAGTGATCCTTATGGCGGAGGAAGTCTTATTAATATGCTGTCCGCCGGCTCCCGAAGACCGGTAGGTGTCTATCCTTATGTCATCGGGCTTTATATCCACATCTATATCGTCCTCAATATCCGGCATTACATCTAAGGATACAAAGGAGGTCTGGCGCTTTCCCTGGGCGTTGAAGGGGCTTATACGCACCAGGCGGTGTACTCCCTTTTCCGATTTCAGGTATCCGTAAGCGTTTTCCCCGTTTATCTGGAAAGTACAGCTCTTTAATCCGGCTTCGTCACCATCAAGGGAATCCAATACTTCTGTCTTGAAATCATGGGATTCGGCCCATTTGCTGTACATACGGAAGAGCATGCTGCACCAGTCACAGGATTCCGTGCCTCCGGCTCCCGCATTAAGCCTTAAAATGGCGTTACAGTTGTCGTATTCTCCGGATAAAAGAGTCTTAAGCCTGATCTTTTCATAATCGGACTTAAAGCTCTCATACTCATCCTTTATCTCCGCCGCCAGAGTCTCGTCGTTATCCTCATTTGCCATATCGATAAGGTCGAACATGTCATTAAACTGACTGTCCAGTTTCTTATATATGGAAACGTCCTCTTTAAGGCTGCTGAGCTCCTTGCTCTGCTTGGTGCTCTTTTCCGGATCGTTCCAGAAATCCGGCTCTTCCATTCTGCGGCTAAGCTCGACTATCCTGTTTTCTTTATTTTCCAGATCTAAGGATCTGTACAGGTCTTTTAAAGGCGTCCTGTATCCTTCCAGCTCCACCTTTAAATTGTCAAGTTCAAGCATTTTCAATACCACCCTTTTTCATGTGACAATTCTTATACTTTAACCCGCTGCCGCAGGGACAGGGATCGTTGGGGTAAACCTTCTTATTGGTCCTCTTTTTCGGACCCTTCTTCACCGATTCATCCTTATTGGTACCGGTGACCTTGGCCACCTGTTCACGCTCCACCTTTTCTTCCACATGAACATGCATAAGGAGACGGACCGTATCCTCTTTGATTCCTGCTGTCATCTGGTCGAACATCTCAAAGCCCGCAGTCCTGTATTCCACAACAGGGTCCCTCTGTCCGAAGGCCTGCAGTCCGATACCCTGACGGAGCTGTTCCATATCGTCTATGTGGTCCATCCACTTTCTGTCTATTACCTTTAAGAGGATGACTCTCTCTATTTCACGGAGCATCTCGGGCTGAGGGAATTCAGCTTCCTTGTCCTCGTAGATCTTAACCGCCTTTTCCTTCAGCATGTGCTTTAATTCAGCGGCGCTCATATTTCTAACATCCGGAGTCCTTATATGCTCCATGGGAACAATGGGAAGAAGAAGCTGGTTCAGTCCGGCAAGATCCCAGTCATCGGTCTTCTGATCCTCTCCAATGGTCATATCCACAGCGTTCTCGGTGATATCCGTGATCATGCCGTAGATGGAATCCCTCATATTCTCTCCGTCAAGAACCTTACGCCTCTCGTCATAGATTATCTCTCTCTGGTCATTATTAACCGCATCATAATCTAAGAGGTTCTTTCTTATGCCGAAGTTATTCTCCTCTATCTTCATCTGAGCCTTTTCGATAGCCCTTGTCAGCATGTTGTGCTCTATCTGTTCGCCCTCGGGAACATTTAAGGCTTCAAAGACTGCCATCAGCCTGTCGGAACCGAAGAGTCTCATAAGGTCGTCTTCCAGGGAAATATAGAATCTGGAAGCACCCGGATCTCCCTGTCGTCCTGATCGTCCGCGAAGCTGGTTATCTATACGTCTTGCTTCATGCCTCTCGGTACCTATGATCATCAGTCCGCCGGCATCCCTTGACTCGGGATCAAGCTTGATATCAGTACCACGGCCCGCCATGTTTGTGGCGATGGTCACTGCCCCGTGTTCTCCCGCGTGGGATACGATCTCCGCTTCCATCTCATGGAACTTCGCATTCAGCACGCTGTGCTTTATGCCTCTCTTATTTAAGAGGGCCGAAAGCTCCTCGGAAGCCTCAATGGTTATGGTACCCACAAGGATCGGCTGTCCCGTTGCGTGTACTCTCTCTATCTCATCACAGATAGCCTTGAGTTTCTCTCTCTTTGTCTTAAATACCGCGTCCTGAAGGTCCTTTCTGATCATGGGCCTGTTGGTGGGAATGGTGATAACGTCCATGCTGTAGATCTCACGGAATTCCCTTTCCTCTGTAAGAGCGGTACCGGTCATGCCGGCCTTTTTCCTGAACTTATTAAAGAAGTTCTGGAAGGTGATGGTGGCAAGGGTCTTACTCTCCCTCTTTACCTTCACGTGTTCCTTCGCCTCAATAGCCTGGTGGAGGCCGTCTGAATAACGTCTTCCCGGCATGATACGTCCGGTGAATTCGTCTACTATCAGTATCTGGTCATCCTTTACCACATAGTCCTTATCCCTGTGCATCAGGTTATTGGCTCTTAAGGCTAAGATGATACAGTGCTGTATTTCCAGGTTTTCGGGGTCTGCTAAGTTCTCTATATGGAAGAACTGCTCAACCCTCTTAACGCCCTGCTCCGTAAGGTTTACTATCTTATCCTTCTCATTTACGATAAAGTCGCCTGTTTCCTCTATCTCCACACCCATGATGGCGTCCATCTTGCTCAGCTCATCGCTGCTGGCCTCGCCTCTCTGCATCTGGTGCGCCAGGATCTCGCAGGCTTCATACATCTTTGTGGACTTTCCGCTCTGTCCGGAAATGATAAGGGGCGTACGGGCTTCGTCTATAAGGATGGAGTCCACCTCGTCGATGATGGCGTAGTTTAGGTCCCTTAAAACAAGCTGGTTCTTGTAGATCGCCATGTTGTCCCTAAGGTAATCGAAACCAAGCTCGTTATTAGTCACATAGGTGATATCACAGGCGTAGGACTTCTGCCTCTCCGCACTGGTCATGCCGTTCTGGATAAGTCCCACAGACAGTCCAAGGAACTCATGTATCTGACCCATCTGCTCAGCATCACGCTTTGCCAGATAGTCGTTTACGGTCACAACGAAGACTCCCTTTCCTTCTAAGGCATTTAAATAGGCGGGAAGGGTTGCAACCAGGGTTTTACCTTCACCTGTACGCATTTCTGCGATACGTCCCTGATGAAGGATAATTCCGCCGATAAGCTGTACCGGGAAATGCTCCATGTTGAGCACTCTTTTTCCGGCTTCCCTGACGGTAGCATAGGCCTCCGGAAGGATGTCATCCAAAGTCTTTCCTTCCTCCAGGGCTTTACGGAATTTTACGGTCTGGGCCTTTAATTCCTCATCGCTCATTGCCCCCATACTGTCCTGCATGGACTGGATCTTTTCGACAATGGGCATAATCTTCTTTAATTCCCGTTCGCTGTGGGTTCCAAAGATCTTTTCAAAAATACTCATTCGTAAATTTTTGCCTCTTCTTCTTTATTCATGACACGGAGCGCACCCTGGGCAAGGGCAAGAAGCTCATCTTCTCCCTTGTAGATGGTGATGGGTGCTATAAAGCCGACTCTTTCCTTTATGCCGTCGGTGATATAGCTCTCGTAGGAAATTCCTCCGGTCAGGATTATCTGATCCACATGGCCCTTAAGCACTGAAGCCATGGCACCGATATTCTTTGCTATCTGATAGATAAAGGCGTCTATAACGAGCTTTGCCTTCTCGTCTCCGTCGTCCTTCATCTTTTCGCACTGCTGCATATCATTGCACTTAAGGTAGGAGTTGAGTCCGCCTCCGCCTACCAGCATCTTACGCACTTCTGCCTCGGTATATTTCCCGGAGAAGCAGAGCTTTACAAGAGGACCTACAGGAAGTCCGCCTGCTCTTTCGGGAGAGAATGCACCGTCACCGTCAAGGGCATTGAATACATCCACTATACGTCCGTTGTGATGCGCGCCGCAGGATACGCCGCCGCCCATATGGACTACGATAAGATCCAGCTCGTCATATTTCTTTCCGATCTCCTTTGCATAACGCCTGGCCATTGCCTTCTGATTTAAGGGATGGGAAATTGCAGTTCTCTCAATAGCCTCGCAGCCTGAGATCCTTGCTATGGGTTCCATCTCGTCCACTGCCACAGGATCCACGATATAGGCTTCAACGCCGATCTCTTTTCCGATCTCACGGGCAAGAAGTCCTCCTAAGTTACTGGCATGCTGCCCCTGTACCCCTATCTCCAGATCACGGGCCAGAGCGTCATTTACCACATAGGTACCGCCTGATACGGGCTTTACAAGACCGCCGCGGCCTACACAGACATTTAAGGACTTTATATCGAAATTCTGCTCCTTAAGGAAATCAAGGATGATATTCTTCCTGAAATCCTTCTGGGAGATTATAGAATCATATTTTGCGATCTCCTCATTCGAATGACGGAGAGTCTTGTCAAAAAGCATGGTCTCGTCTTCAAAGACCGCGATCTTTGTGGATGTGGAACCGGGATTGATTATAAGTGATTTTATAGCCATGTTTCTTCCTCCTTTATTTCTTTGATACTCCTTATTTCTGCTTTCTCAGATGCTCAGCCACAACAGATGCCAGCGCTATGGAATTCACCTTGGTCTCTGCGCTGTCGGAGCGGCTTGTAAGAATGGCGGGTGCCTTTGTTCCCGTCAGGATACAGCCGTTCTTGAACTCTGTTGTATGTACTATGAATTTATATGCGATGTTACCTGCATGGATATCAGGGAAGAGAAGAATGTCCGCATCTCCCTGTATCTTTCTGTCTGTTGCTCCCTTATGGATGGCAGCCTCGGGGAAGATTGCAAGGTCGGCGCTCAAAGGTCCGTCAACTATGCAGTTCTTGATCTTACCTTCCTCATTCATCTTTGTGAGTTCTGCAGCCTCAACCGTTACCGGCATCTTCGGATTTACCACCTCAACTGCCGCAAGAGGAGCTACCTTGGGGTTCATGATGCCGCAGGCTTCGCAGACATCCACCGTATTCTCAATGATATTTACCTTCTCTTCCAGAGTGGGATAGGTCATGAAGGCCACATCCGTAAGGAAGAGGAGCTGCTTTACGCCCTTTATCTCAAAAACGCATACATGGGAAAGGGTCTTTCCGGTACGGAGGCCCACTTCCTTATCCAATATGCTCTTTAAGAAATCCTTTGTCTGAAGGAGGCCCTTCATATACATCTCGGCCTCACCGTCATGTACCAGCTTTACAGCCTGATGAGCGGCTTCAATGGGATCCTTAATGTTTATGATCTCATATTTATCCATCTCCATATCAAGCTTTTTACCGATCTCCATGATCTTATCGGCGTCTCCCACCAGAATGGCATTTGCTATGCCCTCTCTTCTGGCCTTTCTCACCGCCTCTAAGACGTTCTCGTCCTCTGCCGCAGCAACGGACAGCTTCTTCATGGGTATTGACTTAACCTGGGCTATGATGTCATCAAAATGCTTACTCATCAGTTCTTTTCTCCTTTATAAATAAAATAGCTATGTGGGGTTGTACAAGGACGGATTGCTCCGTGCTTCACACACCCGCACTCTTTATACCGTAAAATACGCCAGTAAAGAAAATAACACTTCTACGTGTCTTTGTCAAAAAAAAGCACTGCATCTCTTTAATCCTTCTTCCGCTCCTTTGAACTTACCGGCCTTCCTGTAGTGATCACAGGCCTTCTCCCTGTCACCCATCACTTCTGAAATGACCCCTGCATTGTACCAGGCCATAAAGGAAGATGTGCCCTCGGTGTTGGACTCGGGAAGGGTGGTGCAGTATATGAAAGTATCCCTCGCTTCCGTGAAAGCCGTAGTATTCATTAAAAGCAGGGCATAGAGAAACATGAAATCCGCGTCCTTATCATATCTCTCCTGCTCCCTGAAGGGCTTTAAGATATTCAAGGCCTCTTCCGCCCTCCCTGTATCAAGGAGGGAATAGCCGGTGAGGCATAAGAGATCCTCCATATATTCCATGTCCGGATCCGGCTTAAGCTCCAGGCACTTAAGGAATTCCGACGCTGCCTTCTCCTTTTCCGAAGAGACATACCAGGTCTTGCCCAGCTGATATATGAGATAGGGGTCATCCCCCTTTTCTCTGATCTCTTCTATAAGAAGCTCCGCGTTCCTCAGAGCCTTTTCCTTTTTCTCCGCAGGGCTCAGGTCGTATCCGTCATGGAGGATGTGAATATCCGTCCTGTAGGTCTTATAATCTTCCCCGGAAAGGGCCGTTACCTGCTCATGTATCCTGCCTTCATACTTAAAGAGCCTTCTGTCAAAGATCCTGTTTATCCGTTCTTCATAATGAACCTTAAGGCCCCGGGAATCCTCATAGGTATTTTCCCTCTTGATCCTGCCTACCGCTTTGGGGTACTTACTTATAAGGCTTAAAAGCTCACCGTAAACCTTTTTCTGTTCCCCTGACAGGTATTCATCACTGTCAAGGACCAGCACGATATCGTTCTTTGCCCTGCTTATCGAAAAGTTCTTAGCTGCGCTGAAATCACCGCACCACTTGAATTCTCCGATATTCCCGGTAAATTCAGCCGCGGTCTTCAAAGTATCATCACTGCTCCCCGTATCCACAAGGGATATATCCGCTCCCGGCAGGTTCTCCTTCACGGCCTCTAAGCATTTCCTTAATTTCCGGCACTGATCCTTAGTAATGATACAGACCGACAGTTTTTCAAAGCTCGTTTCCGACATTGGCTGCAAATTCCCCGACTATAGCGTTAAAACCGTCCGTGTTATCATCACTTACCTTATATTCCATAAGCCTTTCCGTGTAACTTAAGCTCCGCATCTGCTGAAGGATTGGATTATCCCTGTAATCCGGGAAGTATGCCCTCACCGTATCCTGCATGGATCTCACGGTCAGAGCGTCATATTTAAGTCCTCTGGGAATATTTATAAGGAATGATCTGTTAAAATAATTCTGAATGAAAAGAGCCTCACACACCACCTTATCCCTTGAGAGATAGCCGCCCTCCTTCAACACCCCGTAAAGCATGAACCAGGTCTTTGCATTGTCATCCCTGTGTTCCATCTTCTGGGCAAGGTTGAATACGGTGCTCTCATGATTCTCAAAGTATCTGTGGAGTTCTTCATAGACGATATAATATCTGTTAACAGAGAGAAAGGCCGGTATGGTAAAAAGGCTTTCCTCGTCAAAAACCCCTTCCGCAAACTTAAGGGAATGCTTTTCCACGAAACTCCTTTTATACATCTTGTCCCAGCAGCCTCTCATGGTGCGCCCGCTGAAGAGAAGATTTATAAGATCCCCGCTGCCGGCGATCTTTAAGAATTCATTCTTCTTTCCCATATCATATGAAAGGTCATCTTCCGAATAGGCAGTGGCCGTCCTTGAAAAATAGCCGGTTATATCCGCATTGCTCTTAACCGCCCTTTCATATATATGCTCAAGTGCCATGGGGAGCAGCCAGTCATCCGCGTCAAGAAAAGCAATATACTCTCCGCTTGCATAGGACATGGCGATATTCCTTGCAGCTCCCTGCATTACATTGGTCTGCAGGGGAATGAGCATAAAACTCTCAGGATACTTCTTTTCCCATTCCCCGGCCCTTTCAAGGCTCCCGTCCTTAGAGCAGTCATCCACCGCTATTATCTCAAGGGAATCAACGCCTATGGTCTGGCCTGTCAGGGAAGAAAAGCACCTGTCGATATATTTTTCAGCATTGTACATGGGTACTATTACAGATATTTTCTTCATCAGATACCGCCGAAATTCTCCCTGCAGATCTCATCCCACTTTTCGTTATATTCGTCGATATTACTCTCGTCCACCTTGACTTCTATGAGTTTCATGGGTTTTTGATAGAGCCTCATACCCATAAGGGTCTTATTCTTCATATAATCCGGGAAGAGTTCATGTACCGTATCCTGCATGATGTTCACAGTCTCCACATCATATTTGATACCTCTGGAGGCTGCGAAGATAAAGGACCTTATGAAATAATTTATCACGAAGAACCACTCCACCAGCTCGTGCTGGCTTTCAAGAGAACCGTCTTCCTTCAGCACCTCGTAGGTTGCCATCCAGGTCTTTGCGTTGTCGTCCCGCCTCTTCATATCTATCATGAGGTTATATGTGGAGCTTATGGCGTTCTGGAAATACCTGTGAAGGTATTCGTTCAGCTCATAGACACGCTTCATATGCATATAGGCCGGAGTGGTGAAAAGGCTTTCTTCGTCAAACACTCCCTCAGCAAATTTCAGGTCGTGCTCCAGGACGAATTCCCTTAAGAACAGTTTGTCCCAACAGCCTCTTAAGAGCGGTGAGCCGCCCCGGGCAAAATAGTTAAGCCTGTCCTCATTGCTGTTTATGACTATCAGCCTGTCCTTTTTGTCGCTTCTGGTATTGGGGTCGTCGTTTGAGGGGTCCCCGTACACCTTTTTAGAGAGATAGTTTACGATCTCCGCTCCGTTCTGCCTGGCAGCCCTGTACACCTTTTCAAAAGCCGAGGGCACAAGCCAGTCATCCGCATCCAGGTATGCTATATACTCTCCGTGACAGTAATCCCGGGCTATATTCCTTGCGGCACCCTGCATTACATTATTTTCAAGGGGTATAACGCAGATATTGTCGGGATATTTCATCTCCCATAAAAGGAGTTTCCCCAGGGTCGCATCCTTTGATGCGTCATTTACTAAGATGATCTCTAAGTTTTCAATACCTATGGTCTGCTTTTCAAGTGATTCCATGCACCTGTCTATGAACAGGCTCACATTGTAGCAGGGAATTATTACGCTTATCTTGATCATAAAAAAACCGCCTCCATGGTATTTGATTATACCACAGAAACGGTTATTCTGAGAAGATTGCATTAAATATGGGATATGATGATCGTTGATCGAACGAAAACATCCGAGATATTTTCGTTCGAAACCCGAACTGCGACAAGCGCAATTCGGGTTATCAGTTGCTCTGCTTCATGGATTTGATGGGGATATTCGCATAAAGAGCAGGAACAGTGGAGCCCTTTGCCCTGTCTTCGCCTTCCGCATCCACCTGGGTGATCTTTATATCCAGACCCTCCTGGTCTATCTCCACATACTTTGCAAGAACCTGGATGATATCGTTCTTTATCCTCTCCATTATCTCCGGATTTACGGCACTCCTGTCGGAAACAAGCACCATCTTCAGCCGGTCTTTAGCAATCTCGCTGGTATTTTTCTTCCTGAACAGATCTATAAATCTCATGGTGTGGCAGCCTCCTTCATCAACCCTTAAACAGTTCGCCTATCTTTGCAAAAAAGCCCTTCTTTGCTTCAAGGTTAAGGAAGGGAACATCCTCGCCCATGATCCTCTTACAGATATTCATATAGGACTGTCCCACAAGAGTATCTTCTCCGGCAAGGGGAGTACCTGTATTGGTGGATACCACTATCTTCTCATCATAGGGAACCACGCCTATAAGGTCTATGGAAAGAACTTCCACTACGTCCTCGGCAGTCATCATGTTTCCGTGCTTTACCATATCCACATTCAGCCTGTTGACTATAAGGCGGATATTCTTTATCTCATTTGCCTCTAAAAGACCTATGATACGGTCTGCGTCACGGACAGCGGAAACCTCGGGTGTGGTTACCACAAGGGCCCTGTCAGCTGCTGCAATGGCATTCTTAAAGCCCTGCTCTATACCTGCGGGGCAGTCAAGGATTATGTAGTCAAAATCCTTTCTCAGCTCCTCCACCAGTTCTCTCATCTGATCGGGGGTCACCGCATCCTTATCCCTTGTCTGGGCAGCAGGAAGAAGATAGAGCCCGTCAGTCTTCTTATCCTTTATAAGGGCCTGGGAGATCTTGCAGTTTCCGTCAACCACATCAACTAAATTGTAGACGATCCTGTTCTCCAGTCCCAGAACGACGTCCAGATTTCTAAGACCGATATCCGTATCAACCAGGACAACCTTTTTATCCAGCTTTGAAAGTCCGGTTCCAAGATTGGCCGTGGTAGTGGTCTTTCCCACTCCTCCTTTTCCGGATGTCACAACTATTACTTCTGCCATTACGTATTACTCCTTTCGACGTCTTACGACTTATCATTTAAGAAAGCGCAGTTTTCCAAAAATTCTCTGTCATAGGGTTTGATTATGATATGTCCGTCGGTGATCTCCGCCACCTCGGGGCCGTTATCCACATGGCGTACGGAATTGCTTAAGCCCGCCTTTGAGAAATCCACCGGATCGTGGTCTTCCGATATGGCCAGGGAATCAGCTATCCTGATCTGCAGGGGATCCATATTCAGTGCCATTACAAATGCGGTACTGTCACCGTAAACTCCTGCTCCTGCAATTCCTGTAAGGGTTCCTATTACAAAAACGCTTCCTCCGGCGGAAACACTTGCTCCGTTTTTCACATCCCCGAGGATTATGAGGCTCTGCTCCGCCTCATAGCTCATTCCGGAACGGAGGGAACCTATATGTATCTCAGCATTCCTTCCATCTACTCCGGTAAGGCTGCTGATCTTTTCCTTTAATTTCTGGTTCTCCTCAGTAAGCTCGTCGATCTTTTTATCCTTTTCAGCATCGGAAAGGGCGTTTTCCTTCTTTATGCCCTCATTGAGCTTTTCGTCCAGCTCTTTATTCTCCGTGATGACTGCATTGATCCTGAGCTTTGTCTTTTCCTTTATGATATCAAGGATCTTTCCTGTCTCATCCTCGGAAAGATTTCTCCCCTCCGCCTTTAATACTATCCTGGAGGTTCCGAAAAAAGATGCGGCCGATTCAAACTTTTCGGAGATCTGCGGCAATAATTCATCAAATGAAGCTCCTTCACTCAGCTTAAGAACTATTCCCGACTTAACTCCCTTGATCGTTACGTTTTGTTCCATAATCCACCTGTTATCCTTTTTTGATCACAACAAGTTAATAATCTTATTTTTATCAAAAAATCCGACACGCCACAATATAATACACTATCCGACGGATTTTTTAAAGCAGAAATTTAATATCCGCCTGTGAAACGTCTCATTCTCTCCATCTGGTCGTTCATCCGCTTCATGGTTGCGGAATAAAGGGCCTCCGCGCTCCCGCATTCGGAATAGGCTGCATAACCGGCTGTAGTGTAGACGGTGCAGGGCTTTCCGTCCACTTCCCTTATGGATCTTATTTCGTTGCTGATATTCTGCATCAGTGACGGGCCCTCTTCCTTCTTTTCAACCTGCCGGACTATAAGGAAAAGATTATTTCCGGGCCTGCCGATTATGGCGTTGTTTCCCGCGAGTCTCAAAAGACGCTCGGATATCGCCCTCATTATATTATCCATATGATCTTTTCCAAACTCATCCCTGATATCCCTGTAATCATGGATATGAATGGCTATCATGGCGAAGTCCGTGCTGTTTTCCTCATAGGCCTCTTTATAGCTGGCAACTGATTCCATAAGACCCCGGATATTCAACACCCCGGTAACGGGATCTGTAACGGAAACACTCCTTGCGTTTTCATACCTGGACGTCCTTTCTGTCACATCCCTGAAATATCCCACAAGACCCACTATGTTTCCGTTCTTGTGAATGGGCACCTTATTAACGATTATATACCTGTTCTCACCCCTGACTATGCATTTACCGATGACATTCTTTATTATCTCGCCGGATCCTATGACCCTTTCCTCATCTGTCTTAAAGGGAATGGGATCCACATGCCAGTTCATGTCTTCGTCCGTTTTTCCGATGACTTCGGCCTCCGACTCAAAGCCGTAATAATCAAGGAAGGCCTTGTTTACTCCTACGAACCTTCTCTCCCTGTCCTTCCAGAAAAGACCCACAGGCAGGGATTCCGCAGCACTTCTCCACAGATCCTCGTCCTCAATGACATTGTCTCCCTGTTTCCGGTTTTCTATTCCGGTGGATACTATGGAACTGAGTTCCATAAGGAGCGCCAGCTGTTTTTCATCCACTTCCATTGTGCAGATAAGATATCTTTTCTCTCCGTCATGGCTCCGCTCCATGATGATGTACTGTTCCTTCCAGGCGTAATTCCCGTTTTCGGTCCTGAAACGGAAACAACCGGAGATAAAGTTCCGTCCGGAACTGCCGATCCTTTCCTTCAGATTTTTCGGATCCGCAAACTGCCTGTATCTCTCCCTGTCCTCAGCGTATATCTCCTGTCTGATATAATCAGCCACATTGGCGGAATAGGAATTACCTTCGTACTGGCCGGTAAATTCCATATCCTTATAGAGGATAGTCACCCGGTCCTTATCCTGGTCAAAGAGCACCACTCTGTCAAATACGGAGAAAACTCCGTCCAGAGCGTCATTGATCTTCTCCAGATGATTGACCCTGGAGTCCATGGAAAGGTTGATAAGCTCCGCCTCACAGGCATCCTTTTTCCCTGTACCTGCCAGATAGTTTACCTTTCCGATGCAGTAATCACCGTTCCAGACAAAATCGATGACCTGTTCTTTCTTTTTCTCCCTGGCCCTCTTCAGCATGTTTGAGAACTTGAAATTGACGTTGTACTCCTGATCGTTGCAGAGCCTGTCAAGGAACTCAAAGGTGTTTATATCCAGACTGTTTAAGTTCATCCTGAACCGGTCGTTTATATAGAGGAAGCGCATGCTCTTATTGCTGTACTCGATCAGAGCATAAGAGATATTTCTCTTTTCCCTGACGTCTATCCTCCCTATGGTATCGTAATAATTCTTTTCTCCAAAAGACTCCGCCGTAAGGCCCTTTTCTCTTAAAAAAGGCACCAGATCCCAATAGAACATGGGCTTTCCGAAAAAGAAACCCTGCATTTTTTCACAGCCCGCCTTATTTAGGAAGTCTATCTGCTCCTGAGTCTCAACCCCTTCTGCAGTAGATGTCAGGTTAAGGGATTTGGCCATGGAGCAGAGATATTCAATGATCTTCTTTGACCTGTCATCATCACCCCATAAGAGCCTCATATCTATCTTCAGTTCGTCAAAAACATAGTCCTTTAAGATATTGATAGATGAATGGCCGCTTCCGAAATCGTCCATAACGATATCGTAGCCCTCCTCATGGAGCTGCTTTATCTTATTTTTGATAAGTTCTCTGTCATGGGAAATGAGCCGTTCATTTATCTCCACCCTTATCATCTGGCGGGGGACCCTGTTTTCCTCTACAGCTTCATTCAATATGGAAATGATGTCGCAGAGTTCAAAGTCCAGCCATGAAAGGTTGAAGGATATGGGCGTAAGAGGATCTTTTCTGCTGAAACAGTGATTATAATGGGCACAGACCTTCTTTATCACAAAACTGTCCAGCTTATAGATAAGCTTATATTCTTCCAATACAGGAATAAACTGTTCCGGCATCATAAGGCCGTAAACGGGATCATCCCAGCGGGCAAGTGCTTCCTTACCGCAAACTTCCCCTGTCATGGACCTGATTATCGGCTGATAGTAGATCTTTATATCTTCCTTTTCTATTGCCTCATCGATGTGTTCGGTAACGTACCTTCTGATATCAACAATATCACCCATTACATTTTCTCCTGTTTATTCTCCATAAGAAAAGCAGTAAACTGCTTTAGTTTACTGCTTTTCCGTGAGTTTGACAAGATGTATGAGGCCTTAACTTGCCGTAAACCTCACATGCCACCAGAAATTCTTTTTCCCATTATCATCAGTGGCCCATTTGTCAGATCCGGCTAATGTTCCCGAGGAAGGCGGTGCATAGTGGGAACTTACCATCTGATAAGCCCCGTGAGACCCGAAGTCGTCCCCCACTGCAAGGTTGTCTCCCACATACCAGGTTATATCAGTGTAGTAGTGTCCTGCATCCGGTACTGCTCCGGATACAGCCTCTAAATAGACAGTGCTTCCGGGCTTTATCTCTATCCTTCCGCTGCTCTTATAGGGATTGGTATAGACTATGTTTCCATTGTAATCTGTGTATTTTATCCTTTTATATGCTGCAGTGCCTGCAGAGGCTCCGCCGGTGCCGAGGAAAGATCCCACACTTGCCAAAGGTGACGACCACCTTAATACATAAGCATACAGAGTCCACTGGGCATAAAGGGTCTTGTTTGCAGTTATGGTCACCTTGGTACCCGAAGTAACGGCGCTGCCTCCTGAGGCGGCAGTATACCAGCCTTTGAATGTATATCCGTCCCTTGTGGGAGTAGGCAGTTTTCCATAGGTACTGTTGTATGTCACTTCCTGCTGTGCCGTGGAGCAGCTGCCTCCCGATGCATTAAAGGTGACCTTGTACTTATTTGCCGTCCACCTGGCGTAGAGAGTCTGGTTAGCAGTGATGGATACCACCGTTGAGACCGTTATATTACTTCCTCCGGATGTGGCTGTATACCACCCCGCAAAGGTGTAACCCTTATAAGTGGGCGTGGGCAGTGTGCCGTATTTCGCCCCATAGGTAACGCTCATTGAAGCCGTGGAGCAGGATCCTCCATTTGCATTAAATGTTACCTTATAGCTGTTTGCGGTCCATCTTGCATAGACGGTTTCGTTTGAAAGCACGGATACAACAGTACCCGCTTTCCTCTGTGTACCTCCGGAAGTGGCCGTGAACCAGCCGCTAAAGGTGTATCCCACCCTTGTGGGTGTGGGCAGTGTACCGTACTTTGAGTCAAAGGTTATGGTCTTACTGCTCTCACTGCAGCTTCCGCCGTTGGCATTAAAGGTCAGCTTATAGCTGTTTGCTTTCCAGTAGGCGTACAGTGTCTGATCCTCTGTAATAGAAACCACGGTTGAAGGTTCCACCGCCGTACCGCCGGTAAGGCTCGTGTACCATCCCGCAAAGCTGTATCCGCTCCTCTGGGGGTGTGGAAGTGTGCCGTATGTGGAATCATATTTTACTTCTGCTTTATAGGTCTGGCACGTTCCGCCATTGGCGTCAAAGATCACATTGTAGCTGTTCACCTTCCACATGGCGTACAGGGTTGTATCCTCATCATCTGTGACTATGTTTCCGGAACTGACTGTCGCTCCCTTTGATTCAGGAAGAGCCCATCCCACAAAGCTGTAGCCCTTTCTCTCGGCAAGGGGAAGGTCGCCGTATTCCTCTCCGAATATCACTGTCTTTTCCGTTATTCCGCCGGTTCCTCCGTTCCCGTCAAAGGTCAGTTTTATTTCCTTAGGTGACCAGAGGGCATAGAGGGTAATATTTCCCGAGAGATCCACAAGGCTTGATGAGGTGATCCTCTCTGTCTCCGAATCCTCAAGGAACCATCCCCTGAAGTTCTGCCCCTTCTTTACCGGGACCGGAAGTATCCCGTAAGCGGCTCCGTAGGTCACGGTCTTTTCCCCTGTGTTACAGCTTCCGCCCATGGCATTAAAGGACACGGTATATACCTTGGCTTTCCAGTGAGCGTATATTTCTGTATCACCGCTAATCTTTAAGCCCGCATTTACTCTGGTTCCGGCTTCGGGGGATGTAAACCAGCCATCAAAATCATAATGCTCCTTTTCGGGGACAGGCAGGGTTCCTGCCGCTGTACCATATTTTATATTCCTTATACTCTCCTTTATTTCCCCGCCGCAGGCATCAAAGGACAGGTCATATACTTTCGGAGTCCAGTGAGCCTTAAGGATGATATTCTCAACCACGGCGTTATTGAAATCATATAAATATTCCCCCTTATACCATTTATCAAAATCATAGTGTTCCTTTACGGGTGCTTCCGGTTCCGCTGCTTTCCCTGCGTACTTTACTTTCTGATCAGGGACGCTGCTTCCTCCGTCGGAATTAAATCTTACTGTACAGTTCTTAGTTTCTCCTCCGTTCTCTCCGCTTCCGGGCCGGTCTCCGTTCTCTTCACCGTTTCCGGGCTGATCTCCGCTTCCTTCTCCGTTTCCGGGCTGTTCTCCGCTTCCTTCTCCGTTTCCGGATTGATTTCCGTTCCCTTCTCCGTTTCCGGATTGATTTCCGTTCCCTTCTCCGTTTCCGGGCTGGTCTTCATGACCATCCGTAACAGGATCTTTATCAGGAATACCGTTGTCCGAAGGATTCCTTACATCTCCGCTTTTCTCTTCCGAGGTCTTTCCTGTACGGGTATCATAGGTCACATAAACGCCGGCATTTCCGTTTATATTATCCACTATCTGTTTCTGTATCACGGAGTTTCCGGTAATAAGTGTGCTTTCATTACCCACCGTCACGCTTACAGTGATCTTTTTCCCTCCGGTCTTTGCAGTGAGCCTTGCGTTTCCCGGGGAATCCGCATAGATGACCCCATAGGCGTCAACGGATGCCACAAAGGGCGAAGAGGATTTCCAGATCGGACACTCATGGTTTTTCGGACAGTTAATAAAAAACTTCTCTCCTGTCTTCATCTTCAGGGCATACTGGTTATCTCTTCCCGTTTCAAAAAGTCCCGTCCCCGTTTCCGGCATGGGATCGTTTCCGTAAAGCCTTATCTTTCTTCCGGTCTCGTCGCTCACAAGATACATTCCCGCAGATGTGGCCTTAACCTTTCCGTTCTTTACGCTCACCGAATTATTCGAGACCTTCCACTGTGACAACGCCGCATCCGGCAGGGGTATCTTCTTTTCCTTAGCCACAGGGGCGTCCATTAGTATGGTTGCTCCCTTTTTCTCGGTGACTCTTACGGAAATCCGGTACCTCTTTCCTCCGGAACAGGCATAAACCTTGGTATTGCCGATACCGGTAGCATATATTTTCCCTTCATAGACCTGGGCAATATCCCCGTTCTGGCTCATCCAGGACAGTTTCTGCCCCTCTCCCAATCCGTTCAGGGACACTTTGGCTGTATCTCCTGTAGAAAGACTTACCTTTGTCTTTGAAAGCTTGGGTTCAGCTACTGTTATCTTGTGCTTAGTACCGTACATAGTGATCTCCGCGGTACCTGCTCTCTTTGCCGATACTATGCCCTTGCTGTTCACGCTGAAGATCTTCTTATCCGAAGAGGAAGCCCCCGGGCCTGCGAACCACTTCTGTCCCTTTACCATGCCGTAGCTTCCGTCCTTTAAGAGGGATGGTATATACTCCACCCCTGAGGAAGCCGCAATGATATTTCCGCTCACCTCCTTTCCCTCACTGCTTAAACTGTTCGTTTCGGATACGGTCTCCGGACCGCCCTGCACTGCCTGCATAGCTCCGGGGCCATACCCGAAAGATGGCGGACCGTACAACGAAGACACCATGGTCTCTGAAGCCCATATCACAGCAGGCATGCTGATGATAAGGCACAGTACCAGTGTCAGGCAGGACAGTATGCTGTTTTTTCTTTTTACCATAAAACTCTCCTCCTATTCCGGGACACATAAAGGCGGATCCTGCTGTCCCGCCCTTCAGATATGCCTGTCCTTCGGAGGAATATCAAAAACACAGCAAAATACACCCCTGATCCCGTATTTTCAATTCTTGTGGAATCTCTGCAAAAAGAACTTTCGCAGATTTAATGAATATTAGAAAAATCTTCTTTCAGTCACCTTCCGGCGGGGAGAGGGAACTGATGTGAAAAAGAAAATATCACACTCCCGGAACAATTGCAATAACAATTCACCAGGTTTTTATTTTTGTACAAAATAAAAAAGGGACCCGAAGGTCCCTGTAATCAGCTTGTATTACTGGTCGTAGTATTCCTTCTGGCAGTTTGTGCATTTGTACATGCCGTTGGGAAGGCGGAGGCGTACGGCGGACTGTTGACAGAAGACACAGTAACAACTCTCGCCGTTCTCATCACCGGGATTATTAACTCCGGCAGAAACCCCCATGAGATCCATATCGGAAAGCCTTACTACGTTCATCCGGTTCTCAGTTTCGTCTATAATTTCTTTTAACTCGGGATCCTGCATAAACCTCTGAAAGCCGAAGAGAAATCTCAACTTTTTATCGATTGTCTCATTTCCCATGATATTACCTCTTTCCCCTCAGGCTCTCCCAAAGTAATTTACAACAATTTCCTGAGGACCTTTAATGCGTTATTGTGTCTTATCTTTACCTGTCCGTAGGACAACCCGGTCTTCCGTTCTATGTCCTTTAAGCTCATGTCCTCGTAGTAATGAAGGACGATGATAAGTTTTTCTTCTTCCGACAGCTCCTTCATAGCGTCAGCCAGATTCTGCAGTGTGATCCGGTTCAGCATGCTGTCTTCCAGATCGGATTCCGAGGGCAGATCTTCCGGGATCTCCTCGCTTACCTTTCTGGCGCGGTAATAATCGATTATCGTATTACCGGCTATCACATATATCCACCGGGCCACGGACGCCTTTTGTTCCTCATATTTATCCAGGTTTTTCTGAACCTTTATAAAGACCTCGGAGCAGATATCCTCCGCATCCTCTTCGTTATTCACCTTATACCTGATATATGAGAGCAGCTTGTCGTGATACTCCCTGTAAATGCTTTCCATATCCATAGCTTTTTCTTCCTGTCACCGGCAAAATAACCTTTGATCTGTCGCCGGAATTTTGTTTCAGTTTACAGGAAAGCGGGGATATGCGTCAAGCAGTTT
>JAFSKT010000045.1 GCA_017448845.1 Lachnospiraceae bacterium | reverse complement strand
TCGATAATTGTAGTAATAGCATTCTCGAAAAGCCATTTCACCTCAGAATCTGATAATTTCCCCGGATAATCGCTTCTTATATACCGCATGTTTCCTGTAGGAAGCGATCTTGTATTAAGTGTTGATGTTAACAATGAACTCATATAGTCTTCTGCCCTTTTAAATGAATAATCATTATTTATCCTTTTTTGATTTGATATCTTCACTTCTCATAAAAATCACAGATCATTCTCAGAACTGTTTCATCGTGTTCCATATATAATTGAACCAAATCACGCCGCTGGCGTGAAGCCTTTCTTCAGTTGCTGCCGCTATTGATATGGCGGCTTTTTTCATTTATCATACAGTCATCACAGGAAAGGAAAAACCCCACGGATGACTGCTTAGTTTGGCTGCTTCGCTCTCATACCGTAGGGTTCCCACGAGTATGAGTTTAGACCATTTGAAACATTTTTGCAAGCCCCGGCGAGGACCTCCAAAAGATTTTTGTTTCCATTAACAACAAATCTTATTTTAGGAGGGCTTATGCCATGAATCAAAACAACACTATTCTTTTTGAAAAACACAAAGACATTCTTTCTTTTCGGGATCTTGCCGTTGGTACTGTCGCAACTTATCTATCATATCTCAACATTTTTATCCAATGGTTTGAAGAGGATCTTCCCGGCAGGGATCTTTCCACGGTCACCTGGGCGGAGATCCGTTCTTATATCCGCTATCTCAAAGACATCAGGGGATTAAACTCCCGCACCATCAACGTCCACATATCCCAGCTTCGGGATTTCTTTTACTATGTTCTTCATAAGGACTGGGACAAGAGGGAAGTCCCTTTTCTCAAGTTTGACGAGTATCTTCCCACCGTTCCCACAAAAGAACAGGTAAATACCATTATCAGTTCCATCGAAAACCCAAAGCATAAGGCGGAGCTCGCCATACTCTATTCCTCCGGCATCCGGGTCAGTGAACTCTGTCGTCTTCGTTATGGCGACATCCTCAGATCTAAACATGCCATTTACATTTCCCGCAGCAAGAATCGATCTGACCGGTATGCGGTATTGTCTGAACGTGCCCTTGATGACCTTTACTCCTATGCGCGAACCGTCTATAAAGGTTCCACAAAAGACAGCTGGCTCTTCTCTGGTCAAAAGCCCGGCACTCACGTTTGCGAAGAATCTGTCCGGCGACCATTCTTTGATGCCCTTTCCAGGATTGGGCTTGCAGATATCGGTTTCAACCTGCATAGTCTCCGCCATGCTTTCGGTCTGCATCTTTATGAGGATGGCGTTGATTTGATGTCCATCAAAGAAGCTATGGGACACAAATCCCTTTCATCAACGACCATTTATCTGACGCTTGGCGTAGGCAATGGAAGGAGTGTGAAAAGTCCTTATGATACCGAATGATCTGATAACTCCGCAGATACAACGTGTTCGAGATTCTTTTTCATCGGAAGATGCTGCTGGACGAAAATATCCTATCCGCGAGATTTTCCGGCGTTTTTATCCGCTCTACCTTCAGACACATCCTACACCGTCGTTTCAGGTTCAGAGAGTCGCTAATGCAATAATGCGCTGCAAAACCGGCGAGCTGGGTTATAATGTCAGTTTCTGTGATGACTGCGGATACTCGTTAACACACACTGTTTCCTGTAACAATCGTTATTGTCCGTGCTGCCAGTCTGCTCTTATCAAAAAATGGGAACTGGAGCGAACCTCTGAACTTATTACGGGCATCTCTTATTATCACGTGGTTTTTACCTTGCCGGAGGAGATCAACCACCTTATGCTTGCCAACCAGAAGCTGTTGTTTGATCTGTTCTTCCGCTGTGTGAAAGATACTCTCATAGAGCTCTGCGCCGATCCTAAATTTATGGGTGCAAAACCATCTGTGTTCGGTGTACTGCATACCTGGGGGCAGAAACTGAATTTTCATCCGCATATCCATCTTTGTGTTTCCGGCGGAGGTATCACGCCTGCCAATACATTTGTGGAAACCCGGCACAAAGGCTTCTTTATTCCTGAAAAAGTTTTGGCTTCATCGCTAAGGGGGCGCTTTATCACGGAATTGAAGCAGTTTTATGATGCGGGTAAGCTTGATTTTTCCTACACACCGAATCTCGGAAAAGCAGAACACTGGAAATCCTTCGTGAACACTCTGTTTTCCAAAGCCTGGCTTCCGTTTGTTAAGGAAACCTTTAACGGAAATGGAAATGCTGTCAAGTATTTAGCCCGGTATTCCTTCCGCAGCGCAATAGCAAACAGCCGGATTGTCAGTTTTGATGATTCGGAAGTCACTTTTTCTTACAAAGACTATACAGATAACTGTAAACAGAAGCAGATGACTGTAAAGGGGACCGAATTCATACGGCTGTTCCTCCAGCATGTTCTGCCCAGGCATTTCAACCGTATGCGTTCCTTTGGCCTGCTTACGAATTGCAGGAAAAAGAAAAATCTTCATCTGGTCCATAAACTCAGAAACACCGTTTACCGTGGTAACCCGTATCAGTCTATGAACAACTCACAGTTGCTAAAGGTTCTCTACAAAAAAGACATCTGTTCCTGCGAAAAATGTGGCGGACGTATGCGGTTCTTCCCCAGGGGCCAGCCCGAGTACATGCTGCCGTTGCTCCCCAAAAGAACCTACTTGGCAACGAGCTGAATATGGTGTTTTATAAGGTCGCCTGCGTGAAGGCGGCCTTATTGGCGTGGATTTCTTTAAAACTTCCTGACCGATCGTATTGTTTTCAATGTACTTTTTCTTGAAAATCTATGTTCATGAATCAAGTCGAAACTGCATAGCAACCGGACGCGGCGTGACTTGGTTCAAAAGGAAAGTACCAAATGCGGGCGTTCTGCGTTACCGGACGCTCGCATTTTTGCGCGCCCGCACTTGGAACTTTCCTAATTTATTCCTTCCTCAAATATTGGATGATCATAGTTCTCCAAAAAGAAATCCTTAATAACATGATGTCGTGCGAATCCACATTTTTCATAAAATGGAATCGTCAGCGGACTATCT